>JBHWMJ010000271.1:0-23074 GCA_043423105.1 Marihabitans sp. | reverse complement strand
GCACTGGCGCCTCGGCGGTGCCGGCACGGTGGCGCCGGATCCTCCACGGCTACCCAGGGCTGACGGGGGAGCGGCTCGTCGGGCTCGCGCACCTCGCGGCGTCGGGTGGTCGCCCGACCTCGCACGGCTGGCCGGAGCTGGCTCGCCTGCCCTACGACGGGTGGGGCCAGCAGCGGGTCCTCGTGCGGCACCCCTTCGACGACGGGGTGTGGCTCGGCAACGTCCGGGCCCTCGACGACCTGCCGGAGTCGGTCACCGCGGTGGTCAGCCTGTGCCTCGTCGGGCACGAGCAGGTGCCCGAAGGGGTCGTGCACGTGCCCTTCCGCCTCATCGATGACGCGGCCGAGGAGTCGAACCTCAACCTCGCCTTCGTCCTGCGCGACGCTGCCGAGCTCGTCGCGGCGCTGCGGGAGGAAGGGCACGAGGTGCTCGTCCACTGCGTGGCCGCGCAGTCGCGCACCCCCGCGGTCGGGATCGCGTACGCCATGCTGCGGGGGGTCGAGCACGACACCGCGACGAAGGGGGTGTGCTCGGCGTTGCCGGGTGCGTCACCGAACCAAGGGTTCCGTAGGGTGCTGTCGCTCTGGCCGCGCTGAGCAGGGCTGCTTCTCAGGACGTCAGGTCGCATGCCTCGACGCGTGTGCTTCTCGCATGCATGGAGGCCCTGTGGTGCGGGCTCGATCAGCCAAGTAGCCGTCGACGTCCGCGGGCACCGGCGATGAGGTGAAGTCGTCGAAGGGATGGAAGAACGAGATCTTCCGTCCGTCCGGCACGAGGTCTTGGAGGCGCGCTGGCAATCGTGTACCCGCCATCGGTCGGCAGAGCCTCGAGGCCGGGATCTGCTGGACGACGGATGCGAAGGTGTACCGGTCGGTGATGCTGTCGCTCGTCAGGAGGAAGAGCTTGGAGGGAGTGGCGAACCGCAGGTGGACGCCTCCAGGCTTGCCGGCCGGCGCCGCTTCGACCGGAGTGATGTCTGGCAGCGGCTTGCTCCACAGGAGCTCGTGGTAGTGGATCAAGGTGGGCTCCACGAGTCGGATCGCGTCCCTCGGTCACCTCGGACTGGAAGTCGAATTGCGTGACGCCTCTGATCTCAGTGTGGTCTCGTCGGACGAGGTCTTGCACGGGGCCGCACGCACGCAGATAGGGTCAGTTCACCCACGTGACAGGGTGATTGACCACTGAACCTGAGGGAGACATGGACGTTTTCGGGGTGCGCGAGCAACTCATCGATGACTACCGCTCCTTCACTACCGCGTTCGTGGATATCCGAGACAAGCGTGTCCGGCAGCATGTGACTGACCAGCAGGACAAGGGTGGGCAGTGGCCCGAGCCCTGGCTGTCCCTGAACCCTGCCTTCGCGACGGGCGGCTCGGTGACTGACCTCGTAAGTGAGGGACTCCTTCACCCCGAGTGTGAGTCGATCTTCCGGATCAAGGAGTCCATGACGGACCCGGGTTCACGGGTGCTCACCCTTCACAAGCACCAGCGCGACGCCATCGAGGTCGCCCGTGATGGCGAGAGCTACGTCCTGACGACGGGTACCGGCTCGGGCAAGTCGCTCGCCTACATCATTCCCATCGTCGACCGGGTCCTGCGCTCACCCCGTCGCCGAGGGGTCAAGGCGATC
Source organism: Marihabitans sp. (assembly GCA_043423105.1). GTDB lineage: Bacteria > Actinomycetota > Actinomycetes > Actinomycetales > Dermatophilaceae > Marihabitans. Next base: position 21,444 of record JBHWMJ010000271.1, on the reverse strand, counting down.
GTCGTCTACCCCATGAACGCGCTGGCGAACTCTCAGCAGCACGAGCTCGAGAAGTTCCTCCGGTTCGGGTACGGGCCCGGCAACGAACCGGTCACCTTCGCGCGGTACACGGGGCAGGAGCGAGGGGAGGAGCGGGAGCGGATCCTCCAGGACCCTCCCGATGTTCTGCTGACCAACTACGTGATGCTGGAGCTCATCCTCACCCGCCCGGATGAGCGCAATCGTCTGGTCACGGCCGCCAAGGGGCTCGAGTTCCTCGTCCTCGACGAGCTCCACACCTATCGCGGTCGCCAGGGCGCGGACGTCGCGATGCTCGTCCGTCGAGTTCGCGACGCGTGCGAGGCACCTGACCTCCAGTGCGTGGGGACCTCGGCGACGATGTCCTCTGACGGGACGGTCATGGCGCAGCGGGCGAAGGTCGCGGAGGTGGCGTCACGTCTCTTCGGGGCGGAGGTCACTCCCGACCGGGTCATCGGCGAGACGCTGGCACGTGCGACGGCGGAGGTTGAGGATGACACGGAGCTCGCGGCCTGCGTGCGTCAGAGTCCGCCGGACGGATTCGCGGCGCTGCGTCAGTGGCCGTTGGCGGGCTGGGTGGAGTCCACCTTCGGTCTGACGACCGAGCCTGGGACGGACGTCGTGATCCGTCAGCGTCCCCGGAAGGTCCGCGAGCACGCGGCGCCGGCCTTGTCGGAGATCACTGGAATGACGACGGATACGTGCGAGCAGGCGATCCGGAGCGTCCTCTCTGTGGGCGCAGCCACGAGGGAGCCTGGATCTGGCCGACCGTTGTTCGCCTTCCGGCTGCACCAGTTCCTCTCCAAGGGCGACTCCGTGTTCGTGACCCTCGAGGACGAGCAGGACCGCGTCATCACGTCCAACTACCAGGTGTCTGCCCCCGGTCAGCCTCAGGCGCTCCTGTACCCCCTCGCGTTCTGTCGAGAGTGCGGTCAGGACTACGTCGTCGTTGCCCGGAGGGAGCGGCGCGGCGAGGTCGTCTTCAGCCCCCGCCGCGACCGTGACGCGTCAGGAGGAGAGCGCAACGACGGCTACCTCTACATCTCCTCCGACCACGGCTGGCCGGCAGACCCCGTCTCCGAGAACCGTCTGCCGGACTCGTGGGTCGACAGCAAGGAGGTCGTCAAGAGCCGACGGAAGTACCTCCCCGAGCGGGTGAGCGTGGGCGTCGACGGTGTCGCCACCGACGGCTCCGGCGTACCGGCCGCGTTCGTGCCGTCCCCGTTCCAGTTCTGCCTGAGGTGTCGGGCGAGCTATGAGTCCTCCCGGGGGAACGACTACTCGCGCCTGGCCACGCTGGACCGCGAAGGGAGGTCCTCGGCTGTCAGCATCATCAGCCAGTCCATCGTCCGGTCCCTGCGAGAGATGGAGGGCATCCCGGAGGACGCGCGCAAGCTGCTGACCTTCGTCGACAACCGGCAGGACGCCAGCCTTCAGGCCGGCCACCTCAACGACTTCGTCCAGGTGGTGCAGCTGAGGGGCGCGTTGTACCGAGCCGCCGCGGACGCGGGGGGCCTGGACTACCTCGACCTGGCCGCTCAGGTCGTGGAGGCCCTCGACGTCCCTTTCTCCGACTACGCGGCGAGCCCAGAGGCCCGCTTCCGTGCACGCAGTGACGCAGAGAAGGCGTTCGCAGCCTTGGTCGAGTTCCGGCTCTACTCCGACATCCAGCCGGGGCGACGCATCACCCTGCCAAACCTCGAGCAGACCGGGCTGCTGCGGATGCAGTACAAGGACCTCGTCGAGATCAGCGAGGCCGAGGACCTGTGGGAGCGCACGTACAGCCCGCTGGCTCAGGCCAGCCCCGAGCTCCGGGCAGAGCTGTGCCGAATCGTCCTCGACGAGATGCGTCGTCACCTCGCGATCGATGCGCACTGCCTCAGTGCTGAGGGCTTCGAGCAGCTGAGACGACATACGCGTCAGCACCTGGCAGGGCTCTGGTCGATGTCGGACCGTGAGCTCCAACCCTTGACGACGGTGGTGTACCCGCGTGGGTCGACCGCATCGGAGCGCGAGGCCGGGAAGGTCTTCATGTCTGGTCGATCGTCGTTCGGTCTGTACCTCACGCGGCCGGGCAGGTTCCCTCATCACGTCGGCAGGCTGACGACAGACGATGCCCAGCGCGTTGTCATGGATCTCTTCCGGGTGCTCGGCACGGCTGGTGTCCTCGAGGAGACCGTTGGGCCGGACAAAGGTGGGCCTGGGTACCGGCTTCGCGCCAGCTCGATCGAGTGGGTGGCCGGAGACGGTAAGCACGCGGCACCGGACCCCCTGCGCCTGAGCGTCGACGCTGAGGCAGGCGGGCGGGTCAATCTCTACTTCCGGGATCTGTACCGAGATGTTGCCGGACAGCTCGTCGGGCTGTCGGCGAAGGAGCACACCGCCCAGGTGGCGCCTCTCGAACGAGAGGAGCGCGAGCGCCAGTTCCGCAGCGGCGACCTCCCGCTCCTGTACTGCTCTCCGACGATGGAGCTGGGTGTCGACATCTCGAGCCTCAACGCGGTGGGCCTGCGCAACGTGCCGCCGACGCCGGCCAACTACGCGCAGCGAAGCGGGCGTGCCGGTCGATCAGGGCAACCTGCCCTCGTCGCGACCTACTGCGCGACGGGCAACGCGCACGACCAGTACTACTTCCGACGGAGCGACCAGATGGTCGCTGGGTCTGTGGTCGCCCCACGACTGGACCTGGCCAACAAGGCACTGCTCGAGTCCCACCTGCAGGCGGTCTGGCTCTCTGAGACCGGGGTTGACCTCCAGTCCCGGCCGACCCAGCTCTTGGACGTCGACGGCGATGTGCCCACGCTCGTCATCCGGCCCGACAAGGCTGCCCCGCTGCAGCGACCCGGGGCGGTCGACCGGGCGATCCAGCGAGCGACGACGCTGCTGGCCCCCATGCGCGAGGAGCTCTCCGGTGCGTCGTGGTGGGAGGACGACTGGATCGAGCAGGTCATGCGCGACGCCTACACCCGGCTCGACGCGGCCTGTGACCGGTGGCGCACGCTCTACCGCGCGGCTCTCGCGGACCAGGCTGAGCAGAACACCCTGGTCCTCACCGCCAACCTGCAGCCGTCGCAGCGCAAGGCGGCGGAGTCTCGGCGACGCGAGGCTGAGAACCAGCTGCGTCTGCTGAAGAACGACGACGACGACCGCGGCCACAGCGACTTCTACACCTATCGATACCTCGCCTCCGAGGGCTTCCTCCCTGGGTACTCCTTCCCCCGTCTCCCGCTCGCGGCCTACATCCCCGGGGTCCGGCAGACAGGCATGAAGGACGAGGGTGACTATCTCCAACGCCCGCGCTTCCTCGCGATCAACGAGTTCGGCCCCCGAGCCCTCATCTACCACGAGGGTGCCCGCTACGAGGTCAATCGGATCCAGGTCCCGACGATCCAGGGGGTCGGCGTCGGGTCCGTCGACGTCGAGGAGGCACGACGCTGCCAGTCCTGCGGCTACCACCACGGTCGTGGGGCTGGGACGGACGTGTGCGAGCTATGCGGCACCCCGCTCGGTGCGGTGTCGCAGGGCCTGATGCAGATGCGCACCGTCTTCACGCGGCGTCGTGAGCGGATCTCCAGCGACGAGGAGGAGCGCCGGCGAGCTGGGTACGAGCTCGAGACGTCGTACCGCTTCGCCTCGCACGGCCATCAGGTCGCCCGGCTCGATGCGACGGCCGTGGGCGAAGGGGGCGAGATCGCCGGTCTCTCGTACGGGGACACGGCCACGCTGCGCGTGACCAACCTGGGCCTGCGACGCCGGAGGGAGCCGGCCGACCGCGGCTACTGGCTCGACACGGTGACAGGCAAGTGGCTGGGGGAGAAGGACGCGGTCGTCGGGGACGATGACCTCCCTGACGCAGGCGCCGTCTCCAAGAAGCAGAAGGTCATCCCCTACGTCGAGGACACCCGCAACATCCTCACCGTCCGTCTCGCCGAACCTGTGAGCGACGACGTCGCTGTCTCTATCCGGGTGGCCATCGAGCGAGGCATTGAGGCTGCCTTCCAGCTCGAGGACTCCGAGCTGTCCGGGCAGTCCCTGCCCGACGCCGACGAGCGTGGACGGTTGCTCCTCACCGAGTCTGCCGAGGGAGGTGCAGGTGTCCTGCGGCGCTTGGTGAGTGAGCCCGATGCACTCGCGCTCGCCGCTCGGTCAGCGCTCGAGATCGCGCATTTTGACCCTGACTCAGGCGAGGACCTCGGGCATGCCCCAGGCGCGGCCGAGATCTGCACGAAGGCTTGCTACGACTGCCTGCTCTCGTACGGCAACCAGCTGGAACATCAACAGATCGACCGGCATGTGATCCGTGACCTGCTGCTCGCGCTGCGTGACTCCCGCGTCGTGGCCCGGTCGGTGCCGGCTGCGAAGACACCTCCGGCAGGGGATATGACCCCTTTCGAGCAGTTCCTGCACGACGGCGGCTACGCGCTTCCCACGCGGACCTCCGGGCTGATCGCCGGGGCACGCCCGGACTTCACGGCCGGGTCGGTGGCGATCTTCGTCGGCGAGGCTGCCGACAACGATCCTGAGCGTGACGCCGATGCAGAGGAGAGGCTGCTCGACGAAGGGTGGTCGGTGATCCGCCTGACGACATCCGAGTCGTGGGAGGACATCGTCCCCAGCCGACCAGACATCTTTGGCACCGGGAGGGCCCGATGACGTACCAACCAGGAAGCCTCGTGAGCGCGCGGGGTCGAGAATGGGTTGTCCTTCCAGACAGCACCGCCGACTTCCTCGTGCTCAGGCCCCTTGGCGGCAGCGATGACGACGTCGCCGGGGTTCTGCCCGCCGTCGAGCCGGTCACGTCCGCCGCGTTCGACCCACCGACACCGCACGACCTCGGTGATCAGACGAGCGCGGCGCTGCTGCGCTCTGCGCTGCAGATCGGCTTCCGGTCGAGCACGGGCCCGTTCCGCAGCCTGGGGAGCCTCGCGGTGCAGCCCAGGTCGTACCAGCTGGTGCCGCTGCTCATGGCGCTGCGTCAGGAGACGGTGCGCCTTCTTATCTCGGACGACGTCGGTATCGGTAAGACCGTCGAGGCCGGACTCATCGTGGCTGAGCTCCTCGCACTCGGCGAGGCAGGATCGGTGTCGGTCCTGTGCAGCCCGGCTCTCGCCGAGCAGTGGCAACGCGAGCTTCGCGAGAAGTTCGGTCTCGAGGCCGAGCTCGTGCTGCCCAGCACGGTCCGTCGGCTGCAGCGCTCGGTGATCGGGTCGGAGTCGATCTTCGAGCGGTACCCGGTCACGGTGGTCTCCACGGACTTCATCAAGTCGGACCGACGCCGGCACGAGTTCCTCCGCACCGCACCCGATCTCATCGTGGTTGACGAGGCGCACACCGCGGTCACCGACGGTGGAGCCGGCGGTGGACGAGCCCGGTCGCAGCGGCACGACCTGGTCCGCGACCTGGCCAAGGATCCAGAGCGTCACCTCGTCCTCGTGACCGCGACACCGCACAGCGGCAAGGAGGAGTCCTTCCGCAACCTCATCGGTCTGCTGGACCCGACGCTCGAGACCGTCGACCTCGACACCGCCGCCGGCCGCAGTCTCCTCGCCCAGCACTTCGTCCAGCGGCGCCGGGCCGACATTCGTCGCTACCTCGACGAGACGACGCCCTTCCCCGAGGACCGTGAGTCCCAGGAGGTGCCGTACGCCCTCAGTCCTGAGTACTCGTCGCTCTTCGAGGACGTGCTCGCCTACGCGCGCTCGTCGGTCCGCGCCGACGGGACCAAGCTGCAGCAGCGCGTGTCCTACTGGTCGGCTCTTGCGTTGCTGCGCGCGCTGGCATCCAGCCCTCGCGCGGCGGCGCAGACGCTCAGCACCAGGGCGGCCCGCGTGCAGAGCGTGCAGGAGGCCGATGCGATCGGGCGATCCGTCGTCCTCGACGAGACCGATGACGAGGGAGCCGAGACCTCGGACGTCGTGCCGGGCGCAGATGACTCGGAGACCAGTCGGCGGGAGCAACGCGTCCTTCGCGACTTCCGCGACCGCGCTCTCGCGCTGGAAGGCAAGGCCGACGCCAAGCTGGCCCGACTCGTGAAGGTCGTCAAGGGGCTGCTCGCCGACGGGTTCCAGCCGATCGTCTTCTGCCGCTTCATCGACACCGCCGAGTACGTGGGGGCCGAGCTCGAGCGTGGCTTGTCCAAGAACACGACCGTGGCTGTCGTGACAGGGACCCTTCCGCCGGAGGAGCGGACGGCTCGTATCGCTGCCCTGGGCGAGACCGGTGGGCACCGGGTCCTCGTGGCCACCGACTGCCTCTCCGAGGGCGTCAACCTGCAGGACCAGTTCCAGGCGGTTGTGCACTACGACCTGGCGTGGAACCCGACGCGGCATGAGCAGCGAGAGGGTCGGGTCGACCGCTTCGGCCAGCAGGCGAAGGTCGTGCGGGCCGTGACGATCTACGGCCAGGACAACCACGTCGACGAGCTCGTCCTCGATGTGCTTCTGCGGAAGCACGAGGCGATCCGCAAGGCGACCGGGGTGAGCGTGCCGGTACCGAACTCCAACCAGGAGGTCGTCGAGGCGCTCCTCGAGGGTCTGCTCGTCGGAGGAGACCGTCAGGCGACGCTCGACCTCGACGTCCAGACCCAGGTCGCCGCACTCGACAGTGCGTGGCGGAGCGCTGCGGAGGAGGAGCGCCGCTCGCGCACCAAGTACGCGCAGGACGCGATCCACCCCGAAGCAGTTGCCGAAGAAGTGGCGGCGATCCGCGCAAGCATCGGGTCGCGCGCGGATGTCCACGATTTCGTCGAGACCTCGCTCCGCGCGCTGGGCTCCACCATCACTTCCCACGATGGAGCGCTCACCGCGACGACGGGGCCGCTGCCTGCGGGGCTGCTCGATGCGCTGCCCCCGTCCCTCGGCGACCCGATGACGCTGCGGCGAGACTTCCCCGTGAGCCACGGAGAGGTCGTGCTGCACCGGACCGATCCTGCGGTGAGCGCCCTTGCCAGCTATGTCCTCGAGGCGGCGCTCGACCCCGCTCTCCCCACCCAGTACCGGCCGGCCCGCCGTTGCGCGGTGGTCCGTACCCGCGAGGTCTCAGCACGGACCACGCTGCTCGTGCTGCGCTACCGGTTCCACCTCACCTTGCCGGGCCGTGCCGGTGAACGGCGCGCCGTGGCGGAGGAGGCTCGTGTCCTTGCCTTCGAGGGCTCGCCGGCCAACGCGAGGTGGCTCGATCCCGTTGCGGCCGAGGCGTTGCTCGATGTCCGTGCGACGGCCAACATCGCCCCGCAGCAGGCCGAGGACTTCATCACCCGCGTGCTCGATGGCCTGCCCCAGCTCAACCCCCATCTGCACGCGGTCGGTGACGAGCTCGCGGAGCGCCTCGTCGCCTCGCAACGGCGTGTTCGGGACGCAGCTGGAGGAAGCCGGCGGGGCCTGTCCGCGACGGCTGAGCGTCCCGCTGACATCTTGGGTGTCTACGTTTTCGTCCCCGAGGCAGGAGTCTGATGTCCGACCACGCCTACGTCGCCGTCCGGATCGAAGGGGGACTGCTTCCGTCGTCCGTCCTTGGGCGCCTCACCCTGGGTGGCGGTGCGGCGCTGCCTGGCCTCACCGGTGCCGACTACGGCCTGGCCTCGGGGGAGTCGGTGCGCGAGGCTGCCAACCGGGTGTGGGCGTACCTGCGTACCGCGTGGGTCGGCTACCGCTCTGCGCTGGAGGCACTGCCCGAGGCGGACCGGGCTACCTCGTTGACCCGCGACCGGTGGTTGCACATCCTGCTCGACCAGCTCGGCTACGGGCGCGTCCCGCAGACTTCTGCTGGCGGTGTGGTCGTTGACGGGAAGAGCTTTGCCGTCTCTCACCAGTGGGGCGATGTCCCGATCCATCTGCTCGGGGCTCGGATCGATCTCGACCGTCGCAGCACCGGGGTGGCTGGTGCGGCGGGGCAGGCTCCCCAGTCGATGGTGCAGGAGCTGCTCAACCGTTCTGACGACCACCTGTGGGCGATCCTGTCCAACGGGTCAACCCTCCGGCTCCTCCGCGACTCGACGAGTCTGGTGGGCAGCGCGTACGTGGACTTCGACCTCGAGGCGATCTTCGAGGGTGAGCTCTTCAGCGACTTCGTCGTCCTCTACACCCTCGTGCACTCGTCACGGCTCACGGTCCGAGACCCTGAGGTGGGTCCGGCGTCGTGCTGGCTGGAGACCTGGCGCGAGGTAGCTGTCGAGGCCGGGTCCCGGGCGCTGGACCAGCTGCGCGAAGGGGTTGTCTCGGCCATCGAGACCCTGGGCACGGGCTTCTTGGCCCACCCTGCGAACGCTGCCCTGCGCGACCGCGTCGAGTCGGGGCAGATGTCGTTGGCGGATCTCAACCACTCGCTGCTGCGGGTCGTCTATCGGCTCCTCTTCACCTTTGTGGCCGAGGACCGTGGGGTGCTGCTCGACCCCGACGCTGACTCCACCGCGAAGCAGCGATACAACGAGTACTTCTCGACGGCGCGGCTGCGGCGGGTGGCGCACCGCCGCCGTGGCGGACGTCATGGTGACCGCTGGCGGTCGCTCGGGCTCGTGTGGGCCTCGCTCGGGCGACCCGAGGGACGGCCCGAGCTGGGCCTTGTCGGGATCGGTGGTCTCTACGACGTCGGTGATCTCGACGTCCTCGCAGACTGCGAGCTGAGCAACGAGGCGTTGCTCTCCGCGGTGCGCTCGCTCAGCCTCGTGACTGAGCGGGGGAGCGGGCTGACCCGCGTCGTCGACTACCGCGGACTGGACTCCGAGGAGCTGGGGTCGATCTACGAGTCCTTGCTCGAGTACGTCCCACACTGGGACGTGGCCGAGCGCATCTATCGCCTCGGAAACGCAGCGGGCAACACGCGCAAGACCACGGGCTCGTACTACACCCCGACGAGCCTCATCGACACGCTGCTGGACTCGGCCCTCGACCCTGTCATCGCCGATGCCGTCAAGGACGCGAGCTCCGCAGAGTCTGCCGAGGCCGCGCTGCTCAGCCTCACGGTCTGCGACCCCGCGTGCGGGAGCGGGCACTTCCTCGTCGCGGCTGCTCGACGCATCGCCAAGTCCGTCGCTGCTGTCCGCACGGGTGACCCTGAGCCGCCGCCCGAGACCGTCCGCACGGCTATGCGTGACGTCGTCGGTCGCTGCATCTACGGCGTCGACATCAACCCGCTCGCGGCCGAGCTGGCGAAGGTGTCCCTGTGGCTGGAGGCGATGGAGCCGGGTCGACCGTTGACCTTCCTCGACGCTCACGTGCGCGTGGGTAACGCGCTCGTCGGTGCCACGCCGACACTGCTCGCCCAGCCTCTGCCTCAGGAGGCCTTCAAGCCGATCATCGGTGACGCCAAGCCGGTGGCCTCGGCTGCCGCGAAGCGCAACAAGGCCGAGGCCGCGGGCCAGGACGACCTGTTCGGGGAGAGCGGCGTCCAGCTGAGCAATGCAGATCTCGCGGCGGCCGCGGCTGCCATCGGTGGGCCGGCCCTGTCCTTGGCGGATGCGCACGTCCAGGCGCAGCGACTCCGGCAGTACGAGACCTCAGCGGAGTACCGCCTCGCCCGTCGCCAGGCGGACGCGTGGTGCGCCGCCTTCGTGTGGCGGATGCTGGACGACGCCCCGGAGTGCCCGACGACAGCGATCGTGCGGTCGATCGGCGAAGGGGGAGGGACCCCCGACGTCCTGGCGGAGGTCGACCGGCTCGCGGCCGAGTACCGGTTCTTCCACTGGCACCTCGAGTTCCCGGACATCTTCCCGACCGAGCCGCCCGCGGACGGCGGCTCGCTCAACGAGCAGACCGGCTGGTACGGCGGGTTCGACGTCGTGCTGGGCAATCCTCCGTGGGAGCGGGTGAAGCTGCAGGAGCAAGAGTTCTTCGCGAGTCGGGACCCCGAGATCGCCGGAGCGCCCAACGCCGCGGCACGCAAGAGGCTCATCAAGGCGCTCATCGACGAGCGTCCCGCGCTCCACGAGGAGTTCCTGGCGGCCAAGCGACGGGCGGAGGGCGAGTCGCACGTCCTGCGCACCTCCGGTCGGTACCCGCTCGCCGGGCGGGGCGACATCAACACCTATGCCGTCTTCACCGAGGGGAATCGGTCGCTCGTGGCGGCTCGGGGACGGATGGGCATCATCGTGCCGACCGGCATCGCCACGGACGCGACGACACAGCACTTCTTCCGTGACGTGGTCCAGACCAGGTCGCTCGCGAGCATCTACGACTTCGAAAACTCACGGCCCCTTTTTTCCGGGGTCCACCGTTCGTTCAAGTTCTGCCTCCTGACCATCGCGGGGCGTGAGGCATCTATCCCCTCGGCCGACTTCGCGTTCTTCGCCCACCACCCGTCGGACCTTGCACGCGACGGAGTGCGCTTCACCTTGACTCCCGAGGAGATCACCCTCCTCAACCCGAACACCGGGACGTGCCCGGTCTTCCGGACGCGGCGTGACGCCGAGATCACCTTGGGCATCTACCGTCGCGTTCCTGTCCTCATCAACGAGAACGACCCGGTCAACGGCAACCCGTGGGGCATCAAATTCATGACGATGTTCCACATGTCGAACGACTCGCACCTCTTCCACACGCGTGAGGAGCTCGAGGCCGACGGGTGGACCCTCAACGGCAACGTCTTCGAGCGTGAAATTTCTGACGAGGGGGGGGTGACTCTTGAGCAGATGCTGCCCCTGTACGAAGCCAAGATGATCCACCACTACGACACGAAGTGGGCGACCTACGAACCCGACGGTTCCACCAGCCTCGTCACTGCGGCCGAGAAGCGGGACCCCTCCTTCCATCCCATGCCCCGCTACTGGGTCCACGAAGTCGAAGTAGATCGGCAGCTCGACGGCCGCTGGGACAAGTCCTGGCTCGTTGGTTGGCGTCGCATTACGAATACCACCAACGAGCGCACCTTCGTCTCGACCCTGATCCCGCGGCTCGCATACGGGGACAGCGTCTTCTTAATGCTGCCTACACAGGCGGGGGAGCGACGGCTTCAGCTGCAGGCGACTCTTACGTCAATGGTTTTCGACTTTGCAGTAAGGCAAAAGTTGGGCGGGACCAACCTGAACTTCTTCCTTGTCGAGCAGCTTCCAGTGCCAGCGCCGTCGTCGTCGAACTGGGCGCGGCTGGTTGATCCGATGGTGGAGCGCCTGGCCGCTCAGTCTCTGGATCGTGTTACTGCCGTAGACCTGCGCACCCGGATCGACGCTCTGTTGTTCCATGTCTACGGGGTCGGGAGAGACGACGTCGATTACGTCCTCGACACCTTCCCCATCATCAAGCGCAAGGACGAGGCAGAGTTCGGGGAGTACCTGACGAAACGTCTCATCCTCGAGCACTACGACCGGCTGGCCGATGAAGGAGTGACCGCATGAGGGCTCCCTCTCCGCAGGTCTTGGCCGAGATCGATGCGCTGCTGCAGGCTGATCGAACTCGCCTGGGAGATGTCTACCGCCTGACGAACGACGGTCTCGATGCCGAGGAGATCGCCCAGAGCCTCGGGGTGCGCACCTCGGCCTTCGTGTCCAACTACCGGCAGATCGCTCGGTGCCTGCGTGAGGGGACGGTGCCGTCGGCGAGGTCCTTCCGTGAGGACGTCGCCCGCGTGGCGAAGAAGAAGTCGTCTGCTGAAGGCCTGAGCGATAACGCACGCCGATACCTCGTGCGCCTGGCCGAGGAGACGAGACGTGCTCTCGACCAGAGCACGTCCCTCCGTCAGCAGGTGGATGACGCACTAAGACGCCGGGTCGGCGACCTCCTCACCTCGATCGACACCGAGACCGACGTCGCCGCCGATGACTACCGCTGGGTCGCACGGGCCGACGTCGTGCTCGACGCGCTGTGGACGTTCGCTCATCTCAACCAGACATCCGCGACGACGCGCCAGCTCGTCGAGCAGGGTCGGGCCGATCTGACCCTCGAAGCCGCGATCCAGACATGGTCGACAGACCTGCCCATCCCCGATGTGACGACCGCCAGCGCCCGCGGGCGCCTCGAGTACTGGGAGAGCCGATGAGCGAGACCGTCGAGCGCATGCTGCCGCTGTACGAAGGCAAGATGATTCATCAGTACGATCATCGGTGGGCGACGTACGAGCGCAGTGGCTTAGCCCGCGCATTGAGTCTGGAGGAGAAGGAATCTCCTGACTTTCTAGCGATTCCCCGCTATTGGGTGAGGGAGGACGTTGTCTCCGATCGATTGCGCGATCGTTGGTCGGCACCATGGCTGCTCGGATGGCGGGATATCTGTCGCAGCACAGATGAGCGGACAATGATTGCGTCGATCGTCGGTGAATCGGCGAGTCCGGAGGGCGGAACCTTGTTGGCCCTCCCTAGCGATCCCAGCGCTGCCCTTACCATCTTGGCCAACTGGAACGCGTTCGTCTTCGACTACCTCGCGCGACAGAAGGTGGGGGGTACCCACCTCAAGTACTTCACCCTCCGGCAACTTCCGATGTTGAGCATGGAGCGCGTGGCCCAACCAAGCCCATGGTCGCCTGGGTGTTCGGTCGGTGACTGGATCTCCCGACGCGTGACGAGGCTCGTTCACACCGCGACCGACATGAGGTCCCTCGGGGACGGCCGGCCCCCGGTCTGGGAGAGCAACACCCGACCGCGCGTGCGGGCGGAGATCGACGCGGCGATGTTCCACTTGTACGGAATCGAACGCGAAGACGTGGACTACATCATGGAGACGTTCCCGATCGTCAAGCGCAAGGACATTGCTGCCCACGGTGAGTACCGCACGAAGCGGATGATCCTCGAGATCTATGACGAGATGGCCGAAGCCATCGCCAGCGGGACGACGTATGTGTCCCCCTTCGATGAGGAGCTGGCCGGTGACTAATGCATCACTGCAGCACCCCTGGGGTCGTGCGGGTGCGCGCCAGGTCGAGGAGGCTGCGGCTGACTTCCGTCGGGCAATTGTTGAGGGCGACTCCGTCCTCGCGCCGGGCACCGCCGCGTGGACCCATGAGAACGCGACTGCTGCGCACCACGCCTTCAACGAGCAACCGGACATGGGTGCCGACTCCTTCGACGCGAAGCTCGCTCGCCAGTTCGCGGGTGCCTCGGAGGGGGCAGTTCGGCTCTTCGCCGAGCTCTACACGCTCATGCTCCTGCCCCTGCACAACTACAAGGGGGAGACGAAGCGTGAACGGATCCGCGAGGTGCTGGAGCTCGCAGACCTCCCCTTCGCTCCGCCTGACCGCATCGACCGGGCTCTTGACTTCCGGGTCTTCAACGGTGGTCAGGCCTTCACCACGGGGAAGTTCCGCCAGCTGTGGTTCCTCGTGGACTTCGCTCGGTGGGTGACATCGCTCGACAAGGCGGAGCGCTCACGTCTCCTCGGTTCCCCACAGGCTTTTTGCGAGGCCCTCGACGCCTCAGTGACGACCACGGCCCCAAGTCAGCGGTCGGCGCTGCTGTACTTGCTCTTCCCCGAGTACTACCTGCCCATCGTCAACGAGACTCACAAGCAGAAGGTAGCGACATCCTTCGCCTCCCTCGCCGGTGCTCGTACCGGCGACGTCGACCGTGACCTCCGGACGATCTACGACCGTCTCCTCGACGAGGCGAACGGCGACCCTGTTGACCTCTACGCCGAGCCGTACAAGTCGCAGTGGTCCGGCGGCGCGGGCTCCGCCCGAGGAGATGACACCGGCGACCCCAAGCGCCGTGCGTGGCTCATCAGGGGATCGAGCGTGCAGGGCAAGGACCTCGTCCCGGTCTGGCGCGACGAAGGCTGGGTGTCGCTCCCGGCGACGAACCTGCGCGAGGTGGACCCGCAGATCGGACGCGACGAGCTCAAGCTCGTTGTCGACGAGGACTACAGCCACGCGACGTACAACGTCCGGGCGGAGAAGCTCGACGAGTTCGCCGCGTTCCTCGGGCGCGTGCGACCAGGCGACGTCGTCGCCACCATCGACAAGGGCATGCTCCACGTCGGCACCGTCAGCAGTGAGGCGCGCTACCAGCAGTCACCTGACGGTCTGGCCAACCTCGTCCGCGACGCCGAGTGGCTACCCGGCGAGGGGACAGATTTCGCGGACCTGCCCGCGGAGCTCGCAGCCCGCCTCAAGGTGCAACGCGACCTGCTCGATCTCACCCAGCAGTTCGACTCCCTCCTTGCCCTGAACAGCTCTACCCCGTCCGTGCCGCCGGGCACGGACGACGAACTCATCCTCCCTTCGCCCACCGACGAGCTCGCCGAGTCGCTGAACGTCGACGTCGATTGGCTGGAGGAGTGCGTCGCGGTGCTCAGCGATCGGCCGCAGATGATCTTCTACGGACCTCCGGGCACGGGGAAGACCTACATCGCCCAGGCCCTGGCCAAGCACATCGCGGGGGACCGGGTCCGGCTCGTGCAGTTCCATCCGTCCTACTCGTACGAGGACTTCTTCGAGGGGTACCGGCCGACCGCCAAAGGCGGGTTCGAGCTGTCGCCCGGGCCCATGCGTAAGCTCGTCGACCAAGCACGGCAGCACCCCGGCGATGCCTTCGTCCTCATCATCGACGAGATCAACCGGGGCAACCTCGCCAAGGTGTTCGGCGAGCTCTACTTCCTCCTCGAGTACCGCGACGAGACCATCGAGCTGCTCTACGGAGACGACGACTTCTCCCTGCCAAAGAACGTCTTCATCATCGGCACGATGAACACGGCCGACCGGTCCATCGCGCTCGTCGACGCGGCCATGCGCCGCCGCTTCTCCTTCCTCCCACTCCACCCCACCGAGCCGCCTACCCGAGACGTCCTCCGTCGGTGGTTGCAGAAGAACGAGCACGACACGCACGTGGCCGACCTGCTCGACGAGCTCAACAGCCGGATCGCGGACCCGGACTTCAAGATCGGGCCCTCGTACCTCATGCGTCCGGCTGTGCACGAGGGCGACGGGCTGGACCGCACCTGGCGGACCGCGATCCTGCCGCTCCTCGAGGAGCACCACTACGGCGAGAAGAGTGCCTCCGAGGTGGCTCGTGAGTTCGGACTGGCCGCGATCGAGGACGCAGCCCGACGCCGGGAGGCAGCCCGACGCCGGGAGGCAGCAAGCGCCACCGACGACGAGCCCAGCGCGATCGACGAGACGGGCACCGAGGATGAAGCGCCGGCTGACGCTCACTGAGGGTGCACCTCCAGTCGAGGTCGACCTGTCGGACGACACCGCCCTCGCGCTGGCCGAGGCGGAGCTCGCAGTGGTCAACCGTGTGCCCGGCAGCCGATCATGGATGGTCGCCGCCGGGACGAAGGTCGGTGTGGTGCAGGTCGGGGACCTCCAGGTGGCGGTGCGTCCGAAGATCCCCATCGCCCGGTTGATCTTCCTCATGGGGTACGCGCAGAAGCCCGCCTACTGGCGAGACCACTCGGTGCTCCTCGAGGCCTCCGCCGACCTGCCGGACGCCCTGGCGCACTCCTTCTCCCGCCTGGCGACGAAGGCGCTCGAGCAGGGCTTGCTCCAGGGGTACCAGTCGATCGACGACTCCCTCGCGGTCGTCCGGGGCCGCATCCGGGTCGCCGACCAGATCGGTCAACGGTACGGCCGAGCGCTACCGCTCGAGGTGACCTACGACGACTTCACCGTCGACATCGTTGAGAACCGGCTCATCCTCGCGGCGGTGCGGACCCTGCTCCGTGTCGGTCAGCTCGCTCCCGAGGTTCGCCGCCGACTGCTCAGGCTGGAGACGCGACTCGCTGACGTCACCCCCCTTCGCCGCGGGGAGTCTCTGCCTCCCTGGGAGCCCAGCCGGCTCAACGCGAGGTACCACCCCGCCCTACGCCTGGCTGAGCTGATCCTCGACGGTCACTCGATCGAGCAGAGGCACGGGGAGGTCGAGGTGAGCGGCTTCGTCGTCGACATGTGGAAGGTCTTCGAGGACTTCGTGTGCGTCGCGCTGAGGGAGGCGATGTCTGCGATGGGCGGCACGGCGAGCCTGCAGCACCGCATGCACCTCGACGAGGCCGCCACGGTGCCGATGCGACCCGACTTCCTGTGGCAGGGATACGACGGTCGCGTCGTCGTCGCGGACGCGAAGTACAAGGCAGAGAAGCCCTCGGGCTTCCCGCAAGCTGACCTCTACCAGCTCCTGGCGTACTGCACGGTTCTTGGCCTGCAGGACGGCCATCTGGTGTACGCAAAAGGGGATGACTCAGCAGCGTCTCACCTCATCGACGGCGCGGGCTTGACCATCCATGTCCACACCCTTGACCTCGATCAACCCCCGGCCATCCTGCTGGAGCGGGTCGCGAGGCTGGCCCAGCACCTCGACGAGCAGTCCCTGCCGGCGCTCGAGAGGGTGTAGGCAATCCCGACGGACAGCGCCGCGGGGCTCGCCAGCAGCGATGGTCAGCTGAGGTCATGTGGACCTGACTGCACGGAGCTATGCCCGCCGGGCTCGCCGCCGAAGTGCCGGTCGACTAGTACCACCGACAGAGGAGAAGCGATGAGCGCGACCGACCCGACCGACGAGGCCACCCGCGAGACCTGCCCCGCCTGCGCCTCCACCAGCCTGCGACGCCGCGTCTACGGACTGCCGACGCCGCAGACCATCGAGCAGGTCGAGCACGACCCCGACCTCGAGCTCGAGGGCTGCATGATCAGCCCCACCTTCTGGGCGACGAAGTGCAAGGACTGCGGGCACGAGATCACCCTGGGCGAGACGATGTCCATCTTCCGGCACGGGTCCGCCGAGGGGTGATCACGCCGCCCGACCTCGATCGGGGTTCAGGCCGACGCAGTCGGCGTCACCGTCGTCAACCTCTCGGTGCTGAAAACCAACCGCACCAAGGCTCTTTGCGAAAGAATCGAAAGTGCGTTACGTTTGCTTCGTTACTTCGGACAGGAGACGTGACATGCCTTCGGTGTTGACGCCCCAGACCTACATGCCGGCGGATGTGGCAGACCTCGACTCGGTGGATCACCTGCTCGCAGCGAGCGACGCATCCGCATTCGCGCTGGTTGGTCCCGAGGGGGAGGTGGCGATCCCGGCAGCGGTCTACGAGGTCCTGGTGCAGGTCGTCGGCGCGATGAAGGCGGGTCGCGCGATCAGCGTCACTCCCCAGACCAAGAAGATGACCACGCAGGAGGCTGCCGACGCATTGGGGATCAGTCGGCCGACCCTCATCAAGCTGATCGATGCTGGCGAGATCCCCTGCGAGCGTGTGAGCACGCGGCGGGCGCTGCAGCTGGAGGACGTCATGGAGTACCGGAAGAAGCGGCGCGAGCGCCAGCTGGCTGCCATTGCTGCCACGTCGACTGACCTTGACGACGAGATGGACCAGGACGAGCTGCGGCAGCTGATGGCGGAGGCTCGTCGCGCCAACGCCCGACGACGACACGTTTCGCGCAAGCGCTGAGTCACTGGCGTGACGCTGCCAGACTGAGGGGCATGCTCGCCGCGGTCGTCGACACCTGCGTCATCTACTCAGGGCTGCGTCGCGACTTCCTGCTGTCCCTTGCAGCGCAGGGCGTCTACCGCCTGGTCCTCACTGAGGACGTCCTTTACGAGATCGAGTACGTCGAGGAGCGCAAGCTCATCCGTCGGGGTGAAGACCCGGAGGAGGCAGCCCGGCGTGCCGCCTGGCTGGTGGCCCAGATGCGCACCTTCCCGGTCATCGATGACGAGAGGGTGCAACTCGTCGGCCCCGTCGGTCTGCCAGACCCAGATGACGAGCACCTCGTCGCCGCCGCAGTCGCCGGCGGCGCCGAGGTGATCGTCACTGACAACGTGAAGGACCTTCCGGCCGGCCTTCTGCCAGATGGCATCAGGACCCAGGGCCCCGCAGAGTTCCTCCACGACATGGTGTCCGTGCATGGGCGCCGCGCCGCAGGGGCCCTGTGGGAAATGTCAGCACGACGGCAGCACCCTCCGCAGTCGCCGTACGACGTCATCGACCTCATGGTGGTCAAGGGGCACATCCTCGGCGAGACCACGACCCTGCTGCGCAGAGCGATGAGTCGAGAGCCCTGACCAGGGTGTCGCCTGACACCCTGACAGGCATGAGCATCGCTGCGCGGCTGAGGACAATCCCTTCGCTCACCGGGACCACGCCCGACCTCGATCTGGACTCCCTCCCTTCGGACCCGCACGACCTCTTCATCGACTGGCTCGACGCAGCCCTCGCCGGCGGGGTCCCCGAGCCGATCGCGGTCACCCTCGCCACCGTCGATGCTGACGGCATCCCCGACGCGCGCACCCTCCTGCTCAAGGACGTCGACGAGCGAGGGTGGGCCTTCGCCGGCACCGCGTCCTCCCGCAAGGCCCAGCAGCTCGCCGCCCACCCCGCCGCCGCGCTCAGCCTCTGGTGGCAGCCGCAGATGCGCGCTGTCCGCGTCCGTGGACCCGTCGAGGAGGCGAGCCCGCAGGAGTGCGAGGCCGACCTCGCCGCCCGCAGCCCCCAGGCCCGCGCCACCGTGCCGCCCGGGGAGTGGCGCGTCTGGCGGGTGCAGCCGCAGCGCATCGAGTACTGGCAGGGGTCGCCCGACCGGCAGCACATCCGCATCGTCTACACGCGCGGCGGGGACGGATGGAGCCGCACCGTCGACCGTGGTGAGAACGCTCGGTGACCACCACGTACCGCACCGTCGTCGCCGACGCGTGGGGTGAGGTGGAGGACCGCGGGTCACGCTTCCTCTGCCGGATCGCCCGGACCGGCACCGAGGAGGAGGCGCGCGCGGTCATCGCAGAGCAGCGGCGGGCGCACCACGACGCCCGGCACACGTGCAGCGCCTTCGTCCTCGGGCCCGACGGGCGCGTCGAACGCTCCAACGACGACGGCGAGCCCGCCGGTACCGCGGGCACCCCGATGCTCGACGTCCTGCGCGGATCCGGGTACCGCGACGTGACCGCCGTGGTGACGCGATGGTTCGGCGGGACGTTGCTCGGCGCCGGCGGGCTGGTGCGGGCGTACGGCGACGCCGTGCGTGCCGCGCTCGAGGACGCCCGGCCGCTCGAGCGCCGGCTGGTGCAGGAGCACTCGCTGACCGTCGGTCACGCCGACGCGGGGCGGGTCGAGCACGAGCTGCGTGCGGCCGGCTTCGTCGTCACCGGAACCGACTACGCCGAGCGGGCGACGCTGCACGTCGCCGTGGTGCCGGGGGAGGGGGAGCGGCTGGCGGCGGTCGTCGCGTCCGCGACCTCGGGCGAAGGGGTGGCCCGCCCAGGTGAGCAGCGCTGGGTCGACCTCTGACGGTCGCGAGAGAGCTCGGCGAGCTCCGTTGTCGGTGGTCGCTCATAGCTTTGCCGCATGGGACGCAGGGATGCGGTTGAGATCGTGGGGTTCAGCACGGCCATCGACCGCTCAGGCTTCCGGTGCGGTCACCCCGCGCTGGACGACTGGCTCCGGACGCAGGCGGGCCAGCAAGAGCGGGCAAACAACACGCGCACCTTCCTCGCGATCGATCCGTCCGCCGACGGGGTGGCCGGCTACTACGCGACGACCGCGTACCGCCTTGAGCCGGACGAGGCAGCCCGCGTGGGAGGTCTCGGGCCGCGGCGATATCCGGTCCCCGCGGTGCTGCTCGCTCGGCTCGCCGTCGATGAGCGCCACCATGGCCGAGGTGTGGGCCAGCGGCTTCCTCTGCATGCGCTCGAGGGGATCGCCGACGCGAGCTGCCGCGTCGGGTTCGAGGTAGTGATCGTCCATGCCGTTGATCTGGACGCGGTCGCCTTCTACGCACGTTTCGGCTTCACGCGGTTCGTCGGCCACGACCGGCACCTCTTCATGACCACCAAGACGCTCTTGGCGAGCTTTGCGCGTTGACAATCTTGCGACGTACATACATGGTGCGTACATTAGAACTCCTTCCAACGACCTGAGAGGTGCGTCGTGACGACCAAGACCGAACGGCTCAACCTGCGATGCAGCCCCGACACCCTCGCCTTGCTCCGTGAAGCGGCGGCGGCTCAGGGACAAGACCTGACCTCCTTCGTCCTGGGTTCCTCGCTCGATCGGGCGCGTTCAGTCCTGGCCGAAGAGCGCGTCCTGAGGCTCTCGCCGGCCGCAGTCGCTCAGCTGGAGGCAGCGCTCGACGCCGCGCCTCAGCCGAGCGAGGGTCTCGCGGCTCTGGTCAGGGCGGTCCGTGGGGCCGAGCGCCTGCCGGCGAACTAGTCAGATCCGAAAGGGGAGAGCAGTGGATCCAACTCTCGAGCCAGTCCCGTGCAGGCCGCCAGGCGGCGCGGGCGCGCAGCAGCGGCTTCGTGAGGCGCGAGCCCTGGTCGCCATCATCCAGGCGAGTCTCTCCAGCGACGACCGCGACGCGATGCGCCGGCACCTGGGGACGATGCACGACGCGGACGGGCTCCCGTCCTAGGGGGCCTGCACGTCCACGAAGACCGGCAGGTGGTCGGAGAGCAGCGTCGTCCGGGTCCGCGGCGACGACACCGTGAGCCCCGTGCTCACGAAGACATGGTCGATCTGCGCGGTCAGCTCGTCGCTGCGTGACGTCCGCAGCGGTCGCGCCCGCGCCAGCCCGTCGACGAGACCCGCGTCGAGCATCGCCTGCCAGGACCCGCTGCCGGGCTCGAAGTTGAAGTCCCCGCCGACGACGACGGGACCGGTCACCCCCTTCGCCCGGGCAGCGACGTCACGCGCCTGCCGCAGCGTCGGGTCCGCACCCTCCGCGTCCGGCTGGAGGTGCGTGGCGACGACCCGGACCTTCGACCCCTTGGGCGGGACGACGGTCGCGCCGAGCGTCGTCGCCCCGGTCAGCGAGTCGTAGCCGGGCAGCCGCTCGCCCCGCACGTCCTCCATCGGCCACCGGCTGAGGATCGCGTCGCCCCACACCTGGTCGCCCGCTGGCCCGAACGCCATCTCGAAGCCGAGCAGCCGCGCCAGCACGCCGAGCTGGTCCTGCCCGCCGTTGAGCAGCCACCCGCGGTCGATCTCGCTGAGCAGCACGACGTCCGTGCCCTCCGCGCGAAGCACCCGGGCGACCTCGTCGGGCCGGAAGGTGCCGTCCATGCCGTAGCCCATCCGCAGGTTCCACGCGGCCACGCGGAGGGTCCCGTCGGTCGGTGCCGTCGGGTCGTCGAGCGCGCGGACCGTGGCGAAGGGGCCTACCCCGGCGACGAGTGCGGCCGTGGCCACCAGGGTGAGCGCCCGCGACGGCAGAGACACGGCTGGTGACGCCTCGGTGGCGCCCGACGGCATGAGAGCCACGGCCACGATGACGACCGCCACCGCGACGACGACCCAGTCCGCGCGGTAGCCCATGTCGTACCCGGCGTAGAAGGCGAAGAGCAGCACCGTGAAGACGATCGCGCTCGACCCCACCGCCCGGGCGACCCGCGGCGGCGACGCGCTCCCGGCACTCCCGTCAGAGAGGGTCACGGCGAGCGTCGGCATCCCGACGAGAAGCGCGACCAGCACCACCCAGTTGAGCGGGTCGCGGAGCATCGATGCAGCCGTCGCGGCGATTACGACCACGCCCGCCGCCGCGCGGTACGCGAGCGGCCAGGACCGGCGCGCGAGCAGCGCACAC
>JBHWMJ010000248.1:0-7263 GCA_043423105.1 Marihabitans sp. | reverse complement strand
GCCTGCGCCGACGACCTTGCCGCGGCGGGCCCGCCGGCGCTCGAGATCGACTGCGCCCCAGGCGGACTCGGCGAGACCGGCAGGCACGTCGTCGACGGTGATCTCGTCGGCGAGCTCGGCGAGGGCGTCGTGCAGAGGGATGCTCATGACCGGGCCTCCTCGGGCGTCGGCTCGATGTCGAAGGTGGCGGCCAGGTGCGGGTTGAGCTCGCGCAGCCGCCTCAGCGCATGACGGGTCTGGGACTTCACGGTGGAGACCGAGCAGTCGAGCACCCGCGCCGCCTCGGCCTCTGTGTGCTGCTCGTAGAAGCGCAGCACGAGGACCGCCCGCTGCCGCGGGGTGAGCCGGGCCAGGGCCTGCTGCAGGGTCACCCGTCGGTCGCTGTCGGCGAAGGGGTCACCGCTCGCGGGTGTGGCGAGGCTCGGCTCGCCGACGACGACCGGCCGGGCCGAGCGGCGCCGGTACCCGTCGATCGCGGCGTTGTGCAGCGCGCGCCGGGCGTACGCCTCGGGGTTGCCGGCACGCTCGACCTTCGGCCAGCTGCGCGCCAACCCGGTGAGTGCCTCCTGGAGCAGGTCCTCGGCGTCGGTCCGGCTGCCGGTCAGCAGGTAGGCCGTCCGCAGCAGCCCGACCGAGCGGTCGCGGACGAACTGCTCGAACCCCGCGTAGCCCTTGTCCACCTCGCGCACCCCCTTCGCCGTCGTCCGTTCGTCATCCTTCACCCCTCAAGACGCACCCGGTCGCGGTTCGGGTGGAACCCTGTCGAGGCTTCCCCGACCGGCCCTACGCTTGGCCGGTGAGCCAGTACCTGACCTTCGTCGCCTTCGCGGCGCTCGTTGCCGTCGCCCCCGGCCCGGACAGCTTCCTCACGCTGCGGGGCACCGTCGCCGGCGGTCGTGGCCGGGGCCTGTGGACCGCGGCGGGGATCACCGCCGCCGGTGCCGTCCAGGGGCTGCTCGCGGCGGCCGGTCTCGGGGCGGTCATCGCCCACGCCGAGCCGGTCTTCGAGGCGATCCGCTGGGCCGGTGTCGCCTACCTCGTCTACCTCGGGGTCGGTGCCTTGCGGGATGCGATCCGGCACGGCGCCAGCTGGGACCTCGGATCGACCGCCGCCGCCCGGCAGCGTCCGTGGCGCGCCTTCCGCGGAGGCTTCCTGTGCAACATCACCAACCCCAAGGTGCTGATGTTCAACCTCGCCGTGCTGCCGCAGTTCGTCGGCTCCGGCGCCTCGGTGCTCACCCTGGCCCTGTACGCGCTGACGCTCGTCGCCCTCGGCGCGGTCGTCCTCGTGACGATCGTCGCCGTGGCCGACCGGGCGAAGGGGGCGCTGCAGCGGGCGCGGGTCCGTCGCGGCGTCGACGGGGGGACCGGCGCGGTCTTCCTCGGCTTCGCGGCGGCTCTGGCCACCGAGGCATGATCGGGGCATGAGCCCTCTCGGTCCGTCCCGCCGGAGCCAGGTCGCGCCTTTCACGGTCATGGAGGTGCTCGCCCAGGTCGCCGATCTGCGGGCCGCGGGTCGTGACGTCATCTCGCTGTGCGCCGGCGAGCCCTCCGGCGGAGCCCCCGCAGCGGTCTCCCGGGCCGCCGGCGCGCTGCACGCCTCGGGGCGTCCGCTGACCTACACCCCCGCCCTCGGCAACGCCGCGCTGCGCGCCGCGATCGCAGGTCACTACCGCCGCTGGTACGGGCTCGACCTCGCGCCGACCCGGGTCGCGGTGACGACGGGCAGCTCCGGTGCCTTCGTCCTCGCCCTTCTCGCGGCCTTCGAGGCGGGGGACCGTGTCGCGCTGGCCCGCCCCGGCTACCCGGCCTACCGCAACATCCTCAGCAGCCTCGGCTGCGAGGTCGTCGACCTCGACTGCGATGCCGAGGTCCGCTACCAGCCGACCCCGGAGATGCTCGCGGAGGCACACGCCGAGGCGCCGCTGGCGGGTCTCGTCCTCGCCTCGCCGGCCAACCCGACAGGCACGATGATCGACCGCGCCGAGCTCACCGCCCTCGCTGCCTGGTGCCGTGAGCACGACGTCCGGCTGATCAGCGACGAGATCTACCACGGGGTGACGTACCCGGCGCCGGACGACCCCGACCCGCGCGGCGTGTGCGCTGCCGAGATCGACGACAGCGCGGTGGTCATCAGCTCCTTCAGCAAGTACTGGGGGATGACCGGGTGGCGCCTCGGATGGATGGTCATGCCAGACGACCTTGCCCCTGCCATCGACGCGCTCGCCGGCAACATCGCGCTCTGCCCGCCCGCGTCTGCGCAGGAGGCGGCCATAGCTGCCTTCACGGCCGAGGCCCTCGACGAGTGCCAAGGGAGCGTCGACGAGTTCGCGCAGACGCGGGCCCTCTTGCTGGGCAACGCTGCCCGCCTTGGCTGGGGCGAGGCCGCACCGGCCGACGGAGCCTTCTACTACTACGCGGATCTCGGCCCGCAGCTCGACCGGTGGCGGGACTCGCCGACCTACTGCTCGGCGCTGCTCGAGGCGACAGGGGTCGCGCTCGTGCCGGGCACCGACTTCGACGGGCGCCACGGGGACCGGCACGTACGGATCTCCTTCGCCGCGGGCTCCGCCGCGGTCGCGGAGGCCCTGGACCGGATCGTCACCTGGCAGGCTGAGCAGCGATGAACGACGAGGTGCTCCAGCTGCCGGCGGTGACCTGGCAAGGAGCTGCCGTCGCCGCCGGCGTCCTGGCCGCCTCCATCGTCCTCGCCTGGCTGCTGCGCGAAGGGATCAGCGCGTTGCTGCGCTGGCGCGGTCGTGGGGCCAGCTCTGCCCGGGTCTTCGGCCGCCTGGCAGGGTGGGTCGCGATCGTGCTGGGAGTGGCCGCCGCGCTGACCGTGCTCTTCCCCAGCGTCAAGCCGGTCAACATCCTCGGCGGTGTCGGCGTCATCTCCATCGCCGCTGGTATCGCCTTCCAGACCGTGCTGGGCAACATGTTCGCGGGGATGATCCTGCTCGCCCGCGACCGCTTCCGCATCGGAGACCAGATCGAGTGCGGCGAGCACCGCGGCACCGTCGTGCAGATGGGGCTGTCCTCGACCTCGATCCGCAGCTTCGACGGTCGGCTCGTGCTCATCCCCAACGGGTTGCTCCACTCCCAGGTCGTCACTGTGCAGACCGGCTTCGAGTACGTGCGCTCCACCGTCGAGGTCGACCTCGAGGGCACCACCGACCTGGACCGGGCGCGCGAGGTCGCCCTGGCCGCGATGGACGACCTGCCGGCGGTGCTGCCCGAGCCCGCCCCCGAGGCCTTCCTCACCAGCATCGGCAACGGCACGGTCCGGCTCGAGCTGCGATTCTGGTCCGGCTCGACCCAGCTGGACACGCGCGAGGCCCAGCACGCGGTGATCCGCGAGGTGCTGCGGGACTTCGACTCCGCCGGGGTCACCACCGGCTCAGACGCCTACGTCGTCGAGGCCGGTCCGGTCCTGCAGCGGGTTCTCGGCGGTCAACCGGGCGGCTGACCCCCTTCGAGGCTCCTCGCAGGGCTCGTCGCACCTCAGGGGGCTGTGCGACGGACCCCCTGCACGCGGCGGGGCCGGCATGGAAGGATCGAAGGGCACAGGTATCCCGCTCGCACGAAGGAGAGCCCACATGCCCATCGCAACCCCCGAGGTCTACCGGGACATGCTCGACCGCGCGAAGGCCGGTTCCTTCGCCTACCCGGCGATCAACGTCACCTCCAGCCAGACCCTCAACGCCGCGATCCGTGGCTTCGCGGAGGCCGGCTCGGACGGCATCGTCCAGGTCTCCACCGGCGGCGCGGAGTACCTCTCCGGCCCGACGGTCAAGAACATGGTCACCGGCTCCCTCGCGCTCGCCGCGTACGCGCAGGAGGTCGCCAAGAACTACGACGTCAACATCGCGCTGCACACCGACCACTGCCCCAAGGACAAGCTCGACGGCTTCGTCCGTCCGCTGCTCCAGGCCTCCGCCGAGCAGAAGTCCAAGACCGGCCTGCCGATCTTCCAGTCGCACATGTGGGACGGCTCGGCCGTGCCGCTCGAGGAGAACCTCCAGATCGCCCAGGAGCTGCTCGAGCTCGCCGCGGCGGCCGACATCATCCTCGAGGTCGAGATCGGTGTCGTCGGTGGCGAGGAGGACGGCGTCGCCAACGAGATCAACGACCAACTCTACACGACGCCCGAGGACGCGCTCGCGACGGTCGAGGCGCTCGGTCTCGGCGAGAAGGGGCGCTACATGGCCGCCCTGACCTTCGGCAACGTCCACGGCGTCTACAAGCCGGGCAACGTCAAGCTCCGCCCCGAGATCCTCAAGCAGTGCCAGGAGGCGATCGTCGCGAAGTACGGCAGCGACAAGGGCGACAAGCCGCTCGACCTCGTCTTCCACGGCGGCTCGGGCTCGACCGAGCAGGAGATCTCCGACGCGGTCGACTTCGGCGTCGTGAAGATGAACGTCGACACCGACACCCAGTACGCCTTCACCCGGCCGGTCGCCGCGTGGATGCTGCAGCACTACGACGGTGTCCTCAAGATCGACGGTGAGGTCGGCAACAAGAAGCAGTACGACCCGCGCGCCTGGGGCAAGGAGGCCGAGACGGGCATGGCCAAGCGCGTCGTCGAGGCCTGCGAGAACCTCCGCAGCGCGGGGACGAGCGTCAAGGCCTGACCTGCATGAGCCACGACAACCTCCTCGGGATCCCGGAGACCCGCCTGCCGGAGGACCCGGCCGCTGCACGGCTGGACGAAGGGGTGGCCGCGGCGGACGTCGCCGCGGCCCACCCGACGTCCTCGCTGGCCTGGGCGGTCCTCGCCGAGTCGGCCCTCGACGAGGGCCGGACGATCGAGGGCTACGCCTACGCCCGCACCGGGTACCACCGGGCGCTGGACTCCCTTCGCCGCAACGGCTGGCGCGGCCAGGGGCCGGTGCCCTGGTCCCACGAGCCGAACCGCGGGTTCCTCCGGGCGCTCGCGGCACTCGCGCGGGCTGCGGGGGAGATCGGGGAGGACGGCGAGCACGAGCGGTGCACGCAGTTCCTCCGAGACTCCTCCGCCGAGGCTGCGGACGAGCTGCTCGCCTGACCGGCCGGACTCTCCGGAGCAGACCCTGCACGACACAGACGAAGGGCCCGGCCGGAGCCGGGCCCTTCGCCCTTCGCGCCTCCCCCTGAGGGCACGATCACCGCGGGGATGCCGCGGGAAAGGTATCGGGGGCGTCGGCGCCGGAGTCCCCTGATCTCCTGGCGCCAACGCCCCCTCTGTGCGCCTATTCTGCCCCAGGTCAGGGCGCCTTTCGCCTCTCTGGGCGGCATGAATAGGACAGTGGCACTAACATGCCACAATGTCGCCGACGAACCAGGCCCCACCCTTCCAGCGTCTCGAGCGGATGCTCACCCGCGAGATGCGGCGGCTCAACGAGCGCCGTGACGAGCTCGCCGAGATCGGCGACGCGATGATGATGCTCCGCGCCGAGATGGCCCAGGGGGAGGGGTCACCGCGGAGCCTAGGCATCGAGATCCTCGACCAGGGACTTGCTGCGCCGATCGTCGACCGGCTGGCCGCGCAGGTCGAGAGCGTGGACAACGTCTTCCTCGACGCTGACGTCGGCGCCGGCACCGAGGCGGAGCACGCGAGCCACGAGATCGAACGGGCCCGGGCGGGGCAGCGCCAGCGCACGATCTACCTGCCCGACGTCCTCGAGTCGCCGGAGAACGTCAGCCGGCTGGACGCCCTGCTCAGCGCCGGCCAGGAGCAGCGGGTGGGGGACCTGCTGACGCACGAGTTCGCGATCTTCGGCGACGCGGCGGTCGTCACCCCGTCGGCGTGGGGCGACGCCGGGTCGGACTACCTCGTCATCCGCAACCCGGTGATCCGGGGTGCGTTCCAGGCCTGGTTCGACCTGGCGTGGGGGGCCTCCCCGCCACGCGGCGGCAGCGAGGACGTCGACACCCGGCTCATCGAGCTCCTGGGCCTCGGCTACAAGGACGAGACGATCGCCCGGCACCTCGGGGTCGCGCTGCGGACGGTGCGTCGACGGGTCGCGGCGCTCATGGAGCAGCACCGGGTCACGACGCGCTACCAGCTGGGCGTCGCGCTGGCGAAGGCCGGTGCCGCCTGACCTAGCCTTCGCGAGCGTCGAGCAGTGGGTGCCGCTGGATGATCTCTTCGCGGCCCGGACCGACGCCGATCGCCGAGACCCGCGCCCCGATGAGCTCCTCGACCCGCAGGACGTACGCCTGGGCGTTGGCAGGCAGGTCCTCGAAGGTCCGGCAGCCGGTGATGTCCTCCCACCACCCGTCG
Source organism: Marihabitans sp. (assembly GCA_043423105.1). Lineage (GTDB taxonomy): Bacteria > Actinomycetota > Actinomycetes > Actinomycetales > Dermatophilaceae > Marihabitans. The sequence goes on along the minus strand of JBHWMJ010000248.1, from coordinate 1,001 downwards.
AGGTACTCGTAGATCGGCTTCGCGTGGTGGAAGTCGCTCTGGTTGACCGGCATCTCGTCGTGCCGCACCCCGTCGACGTCGTAGGCGACGCAGATGGGCACGCGCTCGAGACCGGTGAGCACATCGAGCTTGGTGACAACGAAGTCGGTGACGCCGTTGATCCGGGTGGCGTAGCGGCCGATGACGGTGTCGACCCAGCCGCAACGCCGCGGGCGTCCGGTCGTCGTGCCGTACTCGTGCCCGGTCTTGCGCAGGAACTCGCCATCGTCGTCGAAGAGCTCGGTGGGGAAGGGGCCTTCGCCGACGCGGGTCGTGTACGCCTTGAGGATCGCGATGACCCGGCTCACCCGGGTGGGCGGGATGCCTGAGCCGGTGCACGCGCCGCCGGCGGTCGCCGACGAGCTCGTGACGAAGGGGTAGGTGCCGTGGTCGATGTCGAGCAGCGTCGCCTGGCCCGCCTCGAGCAGGACGTTCTGCCCGGCGTCGAGCGCCTGCTCGAGCTCGAGCGTGGTGTCGGTGACCATCGGCGCAAGGCGCTCGGCGTAGGACCGCAGCTCGGCCACGACCCGGTCGGCCTCGACGGCCCGGGTGTTGTAGACCTTGGCCAGCACCTGGTTCTTGAAGCCGAGCGCTGCCTCGACCTTCTGGCGCAGGATCGACTCGTCGAAGATGTCCTGGACCCGGATACCGATGCGGTTCATCTTGTCGGCGTAGGTCGGGCCGATGCCGCGCCCCGTCGTGCCGATCTTGCGCGACCCGAGGAAGCGCTCGGTCACCTTGTCGAGGGTGCGGTTGTAGGGCGCGATGACGTGCGCGTTGGCGCTGACGCGGAGCTTGCTGACGTCGACGCCGCGGGCGATCAGTCCGTCGAGCTCGTGGAAGAGCACCTCGAGGTCGACGACGACTCCGTTGCCGATGACTGGCGTGCAGTTGGGCGAGAGGATCCCGGACGGCAGCAGGTGCAGCGCGTACTTCTCACCCTCGATGACGACGGTGTGGCC
>JBHWMJ010000078.1:0-7602 GCA_043423105.1 Marihabitans sp. | reverse complement strand
GGTGTGCTGCGGGCGCGGGCAGCGAGCCGGTCGGCGACGGCCTGCTCGTCGAGATCCGCGAGGGCACGCTCGAGCACAGAGCGCACCGCGTCGATGCGGCCGTCGTACGAGCGGGGGTCCGCGAGGTCCACGCCGAGGGGGAGCGAGCGGCGCGCGGCGGGGTCGGCGAGCAGGCCGCCGCGCAATGTCGCGAGCACCTCGTCGAGGACGTGCTCGCCGTGCCAGGTGTGGATGCCGAGGGTGAGGTGCGTGCTCACCCCGCCGAGCGCGGTCGCGGAGTGCAGCCACCCGCGCGGCAGGTAGAGGAGGTCGCCGGTCGCGAGGGTCGCGTCGAGGTAGGGCTCCTGCTCGGCCCGCTCGGCGACGGCGTCCGCGCGCTCGCCCCACGGCTGCGAGCGCAGCGGGTGCTCGTGCACGGGTGCGTGGATGCGCCACCGCTTCTCGCCGGAGACCTGGAGGACGAAGACGTCGTGCACGTCGTAGTGCGCGGAGAAGCCGGTGCTCTGGGGCGGGGTGACGTAGGCGTTGGCCTGCACGGGGTGACCGAGGTCGTCGGCAAGCGCGGTGACGAGCGCCCGGACCGGCTCCCACGTGCGGTGGAGGGCCTGCAGGACGATCGTGTGCCCGTCCGCGAAGAGCCGGAGCAGGTCGTCGTCGGCGACCTGGTCGCCGATCGTGGCCCCGACGCCGGCGGGTCGGGTAAAGGCGCGGTCCGGCAGGGTGCGGCCGCCCTTCGCGACCCGGACGAAGGGGGTGCGCAGCCCGCGTGTCGAGAGCAGCTCGTCGACGGCGTCGAGGTCGAGGACGGCGACTCCGGAAGGTCGCTCTCCCGCCCGGACGAGCAGGGGCTCGCGCCCCCACCGATGCTCGAGCGCGGAGCGGTCAGGGAAGAGAGAGGCCAGGCCGGTCGGACGACCGGCCTGGCCCTCGCTGTACGTCACCGAAGGTCAGAGGCCGCGCTCGACGGGAGCAGCCCCACCGCTCGCCGGGTCGGCTCCGCCGTCAGCGCCACCGTCAGCGCCACCGTCGCCACCGGCTCCGCCATCTGCACCACCGTCGGCACCTGCGTCGCCACCGGCTCCGCCGTCAGCGCCACCATCTGCCCCACCGTCGGCACCTGCGTCGCCACCGGCTCCGCCGTCAGCGCCACCATCTGCACCACCGTCAGCGCCCGCGTCGCCCGCACCGCCGTCAGCACCGCCATCGGCGCCCGCGTCGCCCGCACCGCCGTCGGCGCCACCGTCAGCGCCCGCGTCGCCGGCCCCACCGTCGACGGCCGTCGTCGGCACACCGCCCAGGCTCTCGTCCGTGGGGACCGTCTCGTCGTTCGGAAGGGTCATCGTCGTACCTCCGTCGTCTCGTTCGCCCCGCCCCGGCGGATCCCGGGCCGGTCGTACCATGCCTCCCCGTTCTACCGCTTCGACGGCCCCGCCGACGGCTTAGCCTCCCCCCTATGTCGGCGCGTAGGGTCCAACCATGGCTCAGACCACCCGTGACCTCGACGTCGTCCTCTTCGGCGCCACCGGCTTCGTCGGTGAGCTCACTGCTGCCCACCTGCGCGACCACGCCCCCGAGGGGCTGCGGATCGCCCTCGCCGGCCGCTCCCGTGCCAAGCTCGACGCCGTCGCCGACCGGCTCGGCGGGGCGGCCACCGACTGGGAGCGGATCGTCGTCGACGCGTCCGACGGCCCGGCCTGGGACGAGCTCGCCGCCCGGACCAAGGTCGTCGCCACGACCGTCGGCCCCTACGCCCGGTATGGCCGCGAGGTCGTCCGTGCGTGCGCCGAGGCCGGCACCCACTACTGCGACCTCACCGGCGAGGTGCTCTTCGTCCGTGACGTCGCCGAGGCCTTCCACGAGGTGGCCCAGCGCACCGGGGCGAAGATCGTCCCGTCGTGCGGCTTCGACTCGGTGCCGTCCGACCTCGGGGTGCTCCTCACCGCGCGGGCGGCGAAGGAGCGCGGGCTCGGCGAGCTGCAGAGCACGACGCTCTTCGTCCGCCGGCTCAAGGGTGGCCTCTCCGGCGGCACGATCGACTCGATGCGGCAGCAGGCGATCATGTCCCGCGAGGACGAGGTCGCGCGCCGCGCCGTAGCCGACCCGTACGGGCTCTCCCCCGACCGCGCCGCTGAGCCGAGCAAGGACGAAGGGACGACCGCCGCCGCGACGAAGCCGCCCGCCGGTCCCCTCTCGAAGGTCGCCCGTTCGCTCCCCGTCCGGCGCGCCGCGGACGGCAGCTGGACCGGCCCCTTCGTCATGGCGTCGTACAACACCCGCGTCGTCCGCCGCACCAACGCCCTGCTCGGGTACGAGTACGGGCGCGGCTTCCGCTACCAGGAGGTCACCGACTTCGGTCGCTCGCTCAAGGCACCCGTCATGGCGACCGGCATGACGGCCGGGCTGCTCGGGCTCGTCGCGGGGATGTCCTTCGGCCCGACGCGTGCGCTGCTCGGCAAGGCGCTGCCCGAGCCGGGCGAGGGGCCGAGCGCCGAGGACCGCGCCAAGGGCCGCTTCGTCATGGAGGTCGTCGCGCAGACGACATCGGGCACCGAGGTCCGCACCACCGTCGCCGCCCCCTACGACCCCGGCTACAACGGGACCGCGATCATGCTCGGCCAGTCCGCGCTGAGCCTCGCCGAGGACGACCTCCGAGAGGGCGGCGGCGTGCTCACCCCCGCGGTCGCGCTCGGGGAGCGCCTCGCCGACCGGCTGCGGCGATTCGGCTTCACCCTCGAGACCACCTGACCGTTCCCCTCTCACAACGTCCGCAGAGTTGCCCCGAGGGGGAACCGTGCGGACGTTGGGCGAAGGGGGCCGCTCAGTCGTCGATCGGGCGGGCCTGAGGCACCGGGGCGTCGACGCCAGGCACGGTGACCTGGCGGTGCCAGGACTGCGTCCGGTAGCGGGTCTCCCAACCCATGGACGTGTAGAGGCCGTCCGCCCCGGTCGGGCTGTCGGCGTCGACCTCGAGCGCGACCCGGTTGCGACCCCGATCGAGCGCGTCGCGGATCACCGTGTGCAGCAAGGCCTTCGCCACCCCGCGGCCGCGCGCCAGCCGGTGCACCCCGATGTAGTCGATGTAGCTGCCGGCGATCCCCGCGTCGTCCGGGTCCAGGACCGACGAGACGACGGCGCCGCCGGGCAGCCACCCCGTCGGCGAGTCGTCCTCGTCGACCGAGACCTCGGCGATCCACCAGTGGTCCCAGCGATGCCCGGGGACCTCGCGCTGCCGCTGGAGGAACTCGGGGAAGGACTCGCGGTAGGAGTTGAAGTGGTCGGCGAAGGACTCCTCGAGCATCCGGTGGACGGTCTGCAGGTCCTCGGCGACGGGCGTGCCGTCCTCGTGCGTCGCGACCCGGCGGACGACCACGCCCTCGCGTGGCCCGGGCAGGTCCGCGTCCTGCGCGCTCACCGGGCGGCTCATCTGCAGCCAGGTCCGCGTGCTTGCGTAGCCGGCAGCCGCGAGCCGGCGCTGCAGGTGGGTGTCATCGGCGTGGACACTGGCGTCGAGCAGCGTGCCGCCCAGGCCGCGCAGGCTCGCCATCTCGACCGCGACGAGCTCGGCCCAGGCGAGCAGCTCGCCGGCGACGAGGTCTCCGTCGGCGAGGTCGGGCGCGATGGTGAGGTCGACGTTGCTGCGACCGGCTGCCCGGTCGTGGACCCTGACCCAGGCCACCGGTGCGGGGTTGTCTTCAGCGCGCACGACGAGCTGACGCCGGGTCCAGGACCCGATCCCCGTGACCTCCATGGCTACCGACTCCTCGCCGACCGAGCCGCTGCCGGTGACCGCCTGCTTGGCCGCCGTGGCGAGCGCGGCGAGTGCCGGTACGTCATCGATGGTCGGGGCCGAGGCGACGAGACCGTCCGCGAGCACGGGCAGGGGCGGGTGAGGGTGGGTCACGCGCCTCAGTCTCTCAGCCGGAGGCGCGCGGCCGGGAGCGCAGCGGTGTGCGAGGACCCACACTGGGGCCATGCGCACCGACACGCGACGGACCGGGATCCGCTGGCGAGACGTCGCCCTCGGTGTGCTCGCCACGCTCCTGACGCTCGGGATCGCCATAGCCCTGCTCGTCGTCGCGCTTCCGACGCCGGGCGACCAGAGCGAGCCCGCACAGATCCCGGCAGGAGTACCCCCGACGCCGGTCTCCCCCGCCGATCTCGGCGATGACGAGACGTGGTTCGCGCGGCTGGACCTCGCGACCGACCTCGTCGAGACACCCGGGGGTCCGCTGCTCGACGTGGAGGGCGAGGGCACCGGTGTCCGCGCCGGACCGGACGGGGTGCGCGCAGAGTCGGTCGAGATCCGGGCGACGCTCCCCTTCGCCACGGCAGCCGAGCAGATCGGCGAAGGCGTGGTCCTGGCCGACGCCGGCGGCAACCGGGTGCGCGTCACGCGCACCGTGTCCCTGGCCGGTCGGGACGTCACGCTCTCGGGCACGGGATCGGTACGGGTCGAGGACGGGCGCCTGGTCATCCAGCCGCGCACGGTGGACGTCGGGCCAGACTGGCTCTCTACGGTCGTGTCCGGCGCGGTCGAGGACCTCGTGACGGTCCGTCACACCGTGCAGGGCCTGCCGGAGGGCACGCGCCTGCGCTCGATCTCGGTGCAGGACAAAGGGTTTGCAGTCCAGCTGTCGGGCCGCGATGTGCACCTCTCGGGGTGACACAGCGGCGGCGCGCGACCACGCCACCGCCGAGCACGGCCCCCACGACGGCAGCAGCCGTCACGCCCGCCTGACGTCGCCGCCGCGCTGCACGTCGCGGGTCCGCGATCGCTGCGGCGATCCGGCGCGCGACGATCGTCAGCTGGCGGAACATCCCGCGATCGGCCCGGTCAGGGGATGAGGCGACGCCCCCGCTCGGCGTACTCGGCCGCGGTCTTGGCGAACGCCGCCTTCTGCGCACGCTTGGTGTTGGCCGCGGCGAGCAGGCTCAGCTGCTCGATCCGCTCCCGGGCGAAGGTCCAGCGTGGTCCGCGGTGCCAGGTGCCGTTGAAGAGCCGCTTGGCCGCAGCGAGGGCGTCCGGGCTGCGCAGGAGCAGCTCGTCGACGAAGGCCTGTGCCCGCTCGTGCGGGTCGACCGCCGCCTCGGTCGCCAGGCCGATGCGCACAGCCTCCTCGCCGTCGAGCATCTGGCCGGTCATCGTCAGCCGCTTGGCGACGTCCATGCCGACGTGCTCGGAGAGCGACTGGATCCCGCTCATGTCGGGGATGAGCCCCCAGCGGCCTTCGAGCACCGACCAGCGGGCGTCGGGAGCCGTGATCCGGAAGTCGGCGCCGAGCGCGATCTGCACCCCGCCACCGAGGCAGTTGCCGTGCACCGCCGCGACGACCGGGACGGGCAGGCGGCGGTAGGCCCAGCATGCCTCCTGGAAGGTGTTCGTCCCACGCCAGGGACGCACGGCGAAGGCCTTCGCGATGCCGGCTGGGTCCTTGAGGACGAAGCCGAAGTCGAGGCCGGCGCAGAACGAGTCCCCTTCTCCCGCAAGGATCACGGCGCGCAGCGACCTGTCCTGGCCGAGCTCACGGGCCGCGTCGACGAGACCGTCGAGCATGTCGAGAGTCAGCGCGTTGAGCTTGTCGGGGCGGTTGAGCCGGACGGTGGCGACGCCGCCGTCGCGGGTCGTGGTGACGAAGGGGGTGGCCATGCCGCCAGGGTAGGCGCCCTGGTCTGGCTACCGTCGGGATCGTGAGCATCGACACCGACGGCGGACCAGGCACGAGCAGGACCCTGTGGATCGGCAGCTACACCGGCGACATGGGCCAGGGCGACGGGGTGAGCATCCTGCCCGCCGGTGGGTCGCAGCCGCAGCCGCTCGACCTGACCGCGCCCTCGCCGAGCTGGCTCGTCGACACAGGCTCTGGGGTGATCGCAGTGAGCGAGGCCGACCCCGGACTGGTGACCTGGGTGGGCGACGGAGCGACACCCGCGTCGGCTGCGGTGCCGACCGGCAGCGGGTGGCCCTGCCACGCCGCCGTCGTCAGCCACGACCTGGGCGCCGCCCTGCTCGCGGTCGCGCACTACGGGTCGGGGCGGCTCACCCTGCTCGCGCTCGAGGGCGGCCGGCCGGGTGAGGTCGTCTCGACGATCGACCTGCGCGGCCTGCCCCTCGGGCCGCAGCGCGACCGGCAGGACGGCTCGCACCCCCACCAGGTGGTCCTCGACGACGCCGATCCTGCCGGCCCGGTCCTCCTCGTCCCCGACCTCGGCGCGGACGTCGTCCACCGGATCTCGATGCGCGACGCATCGCTCGGCCAGAGACTCGAACCGGTCGACATGCCCGCCGGTTTCGGCCCGCGCCATCTCGTCGTCGTCGACGACATCCTGCTCGTCGTCGGCGAGCTGAGCAGCGAGCTCTGGGTCGGCCGCCGTGACGGGTCCCCCGCCGGCTGGGGCGCCATCACCACCCGATCGACGCTGCTGGCCCCCCTTCGACCCGGGGAGTCGTCGGACCCCGACGTGGGCAACCTGCCCTCCGCCATCCGGCTCGCCGGCGACGTCGTCGCCATCGGCAACCGGGGCGCCGACCGGGTGACCCTCTTCGAGCTGGACCCAGCGGCAGGTTCGCTCCGCCCGCTCGCCGAGGTCCCCAGCCACGGCGGGTGGCCGCGCGACCTGCTCATCGACGGCGACGACCTGTGGGTGGCCTGCGAGCGCGCCCACCGGGTGACTCGCGTGCGCTGGCGAGGCCCGGAGCCGGGGGTCCTGCTCGACTCGTACGAGACCGGCTCACCGACCTCCCTGCTGCTGCGCTGACAGGCCAACCAGCCGTCGCCCTCCCCTACGCCGGGTACGACGACGGCCCCCGACCCGATGGGTCGAGGGCCGTCGGACGGGCTAGGTCAGAGCGAGTCGAGGAAGGTCTCCAGCAGACCACCGGTCGTGTCGACGTCACCGGCGTGCGTGGCGAGGTACACCTTGTCGTCGACGACCTTGGCGCACTGGGTCTGGCCGGTGTACGAGCCGCAGCGGGCGTCGCCGACCGACTGTTCGTTCGACCACAGGCCCTCGAACTGGTCCATGATCCCGGGAATGTCGTTCATGACGACGATCGACAGGCCCTCGCCGCCCTTCGAGTAGGCCGCGACCTGGCCGCCGGCCGGGGCCTCGACGTTGACGTCGACCTTCTTCCAGCCGTCGAACTCCTTCGGGAAGTTCACCTCGCCGCCGGCCGCGTCGCCGCTCGGCTCGGACGTCTCGCTCGTCGGCTCGGACGTCTCGCTCGACGTCTCGCTCGTCGAGGAGCTGGGCTCCGAGGTCTCGGAGGTCGTCGAGGATGACGTCGTGGTCGAGGACGACGTCGTGGACGTCGTCTCGTTGTCGTCTCCGCGGAAGAGGAGCAGGGCACCACCGCAGCAGAGGAGCAGGAGGAGAACCGTGCCGACCACAAGGCCGATGAGGAGGTTCTTCTTGCTCTTCTTCTCCGGCTGGCCCGGCGTCGCCCCGTACGGGTTGGGCTGGCCCGGACCCTGCGGTGCGCCGTAGGCGGGCGGCTGACCCTGCTGCGGATAGCCGTCGTAGGAACCGCCCGGACCCTGACCGGGCGGCGGAGGGACGTTCGGACCGTTCGGGCCCCCTGCGTTGGATGACATGTGCGCATCG
>JBHWMJ010000229.1:0-8132 GCA_043423105.1 Marihabitans sp. | reverse complement strand
CGCATCGAGCCACCGGGGGCGACGACGGCACGGACGCCGGCGTCGAGGAGGACCTGCAGCCCGTCCGCGAAGGGGAAGAAGGCGTCCGAGGCCGCGACGGCCCCCTTCGCCCGGTCCGCCCCGGCCCGGTTGACCGCGAGGTGGCAGGAGTCGACCCGGTTGACCTGGCCCATGCCGATGCCGACAGAGGCGCCGCCCTTCGCGAGGAGGATCGCGTTGGACTTCACGGCGCGCACCGCCCGCCAGGCGAACTGCAGGTCGGCGAGGGTGGCCTCGTCGGCGGCCTCACCGGCCACGCGGGTCCAGCGCGACGCGTCGTCGCCGTACCCCTGGGTCGGCTTGTCGTCCTCGCCGCGCTCGATCTGCGCGTCGATGGCGTCGCGCTGCTGGACGAGCAGACCGCCGGAGACCGGCCGGGTCTCGAGGCCGCCCGGCGTCGGGGCGGGGCACGTGATGAGGCGGATGTTCTTCTTCCCCGTCAGGACCGCGAGCGCGTCGTCGTCGAAGGCCGGAGCCACGACGACCTCGGTGAAGATGTCCTTGACGGTGTCGGCCATCGCCTTGGTCACGGGCCGGTTCGTCGCGATGATCCCGCCGAAGGCGCTCACCGGGTCGCACTCGTGGGCCTTGCGGTGGGCCTCGGCGATGTCGGTGCCGACGGCGATGCCGCACGGGTTCGCGTGCTTGATGACGGCGACGGTCGGCTGGTCGCCGTGGTCGTAGGCGGCGCGGAGGGCCGCGTCAGCGTCGATGTAGTTGTTGTACGACATCGCCTTGCCGTGGAGCTGCTCGGCCTGCGCCAGACCAGCCGCGCCCTCGGTGGCGTAGATCGCGGCCGACTGGTGAGGGTTCTCGCCGTAGCGCAGGACGTCCTGACGGGTCCACGCCGCGCCCATCCAGGCCGGGAAGCCCGTGCCGTCGTCGGTGGCGACGTACTGGCTGCCCATCCACGAGGCGACCGCGGTGTCGTACTCGGCGGTGTGGACGAAGGCCTGGGCGGCCAGAGCCTTGCGCTGCTCGAAGGTGAAGCCGCCCGAGCGGACCGCGCTCAGGACGTCGTCGTACCGGGCCGGGTCGACGACGACCGCGACGCTCGGGTGGTTCTTGGCGGCCGCGCGGACCATCGAGGGCCCTCCGATGTCGATGTTCTCGACGACCTGGTCGTGCTCGGCGCCCGAGGCGACGGTCTGGGCGAAGGGGTAGAGGTTGACGACGACGAGGTCGAAGGGGGCGACCCCCAGCTCGTCGAGCTGGCTGAGATGGTCGGGCTTGCGGGTGTCGGCGAGCAGCCCGGCGTGGACCATCGGGTGGAGGGTCTTGACCCGACCCTCGAGGCACTCAGGGAAGCCGGTGAGCTCCTCGACCTTCGTCACGGGCAGGCCCAGGCCCTCGATGAGGGCAGCCGAGCCGCCCGTCGAGACGAGCTCCACCCCTTCGCTGGCGAGGCCACGGACGAGGTCCTCGAGGCCAGACTTGTCGAAGACCGAGACGAGGGCGCGGCGGACCGGGCGGACGTCATCGGTGGGACCGGGCTGGGAGACGGTGACGGCCATGGGCGCTCCTGGGGTAGGCGGTACTCCTCGGGCCGCACCCAGGCGGGCGATGCGCACCCTTCGTCCACTCCCCGGTGGTGACCCACCTTCGCCAGTCGTGATGCGACCAGCCTAGGCCGAGCGGTGCCGCTCCCCCAACTCTCGCAGGACGCCGACGAGCATCTCCCGCTCGACGACCTTGATCCGCTCGTGGAGGCTCCCCTCGGTGTCGTCGTCCTCGACCGCCACCGCGCGCTGAGCGATGATCGGGCCGGTGTCGACGCCCGCGTCGACGTAGTGGCAGGTGCAGCCCGTCACCTTGACCCCGTGGGCCATGGCGTCGCGGACACCGTGGGCGCCGGGGAAGGACGGCAGCAGCGCCGGGTGGGTGTTGATGACCCGGCCGCCGAAGCGCTCGAGCACCGCCGGGCCGAGGATCTTCATGAAGCCAGCCGAGACGACGAGGTCGGGGTCGTGCGCCCCGATTGCGTCGGCGAGGGCCGCGTCCCAGCTCGCCCGGTCAGGGTGGTCGGCAACCGCGACGACGAAGGTGGGGACTCCCCTGCGCTCCCCGCGGTCCAGCCCGGCGATAGCCGGGCGGTCGGCGCCCACCGCGACGACCTCGCAGCCGAAGGACGGGTCCTCGCAGGCGTCGAGGATCGCCTGGAGGTTGGTGCCGGAGCCGGAGACGAGGACGACGAGACGCACGGGGCGAATCTATCCCGCAGGGTCAGCGGCGCAGCCGCCACCAGTCGCGCACGAGCATCACGGCGGCGCCGATCCCGAGGGTGACGATCAGGGCGAGGACCATCCGCAACGCCGGGGCACCGATGTCAGCGAGGCGATCAGCCCCGAGCGAGCCGCCACCGAGGGCGTCGAGCAGACCGAGCGTCACAGCCGCCACCCCGACAGCGGAGGCGACTGCCGAGGCCTTCGTCGAGGTGCGCGAGAGCCGCGGGAGGCCACGGAGTGCGTCACGCGCGACCCAGGCGCCGACGGCCACCGGCACGAGGACGACGGCACGCACGACCCACGGGAAGGCACCCGGGTCGGGGTGGGCGGCGAGCACCGGCACCATAGGCAGCAGCGAGGTCTGCGACTCCACCCACGTCGTGTCCGCGCCGAGCGAGACCGAGAAGCCGGAGCCGGCGAGCCAGGAGACCGCCCAGAGAGCGAGGTTTGGTAGGGCAAGCAGCTGCGCCAGGGCGAGGAGCACCCCTCCGCCGAGCCCGGCCCCGAGCTCGGAGTGGACGTGGAGGACCCGGCCGAGGTGGAGCACGACGAGCCCGAGGACGAGGAGCGAGCCGACGACCAGCAGCGCGGCGGTGCCCTTGAGGCCGGGGCCGAGGCCACGGCGCACGACGAGCGGGACCCGATGGGCGAGCGGCTCGACGAAGCCCGGCCGGGCCAGCACGAGGCCGACGAGCGGCACGACGACCACCGGCAGGAGCACGCTCGGGACGCGCACGGAGAAGGGGCCCAGGGCGCTGATGGCCCACGCGAGCAGCCCCACCGCGGCGTGGCCCCCGAGCCAGGACAGGCCGAGCCGGACCGCCGGCGAGGACAGCTGGTCGCGCACCCCGCCGTCGACGAAGGTGGAACCGTCCGGCTCGTCGAGGGACCGCAGGGCGCCGAGGCGAGCGACGACGACCGCCCCCGCAAGACCGAGGAGCGGGACGAGGGCGAGGGTCGCGTCCCCGAGACCGAGCCGAGCACCGCCGAGACCGAGCCAGACGGCCGAGCCCGCTCCGACGGAGGTCCCGAAGGACCCACCGACCGTGAGGACCGCGAGCACGGTGACGAGGACGACGACTGCCCACGACACGAACGCCGTGAGGGCACCGCGCGCTGCCGCGACGAGCTCGGGGCGGGTGCCCCCCTCCTCGTCGGCGGTCACGGTGCGGATCCGGTCGATGACGGTCATCGCCGCCATCGTCCGTCACGACAGGTCGACGGTGCGGGAGCAACGCCGAGCAGCGTCGAAAGTCAGACCCTCCGGACAGCGCAACGCCGACCCGGGAGCAGGGGGTGTCGACCGGGTCGGCGCTGCACTCATCACGATAAGCCCCAGGGGATGCCACGTCACCTGTTGTGCAGATATTGGGTTGAAACCTGGATCACATCCGTCGAGCGGCCCGCCCCGGGGACAGGCGAAGGGAGGACCGCCCGGTGGGCGATCCTCCCTTCGTCAGGTGCGGCGAGAGCGTCAGCCCTCGAGACCCTTCATGATCTCGCGCATGAGCTCCGCGGTCTCGGACGGCGTCTTGCCGACCTTGACCCCGGCGGCCTCGAGGGCCTCCTTCTTCGCCTGCGCGGTGCCGGAGGAGCCGGAGACGATGGCGCCGGCGTGGCCCATCGTCTTGCCCTCGGGAGCCATGAAGCCCGCGACGTAGCCGACGACCGGCTTCGTGACGTTCTCCTGGATGTAGGCCGCGGCCCGCTCCTCGGCGTCGCCGCCGATCTCGCCGATCATGACGATCGCGACGGTCTCGGGGTCCTGCTCGAAGGCCTCGAGGCAGTCGATGTGCGTCGTGCCGATGATCGGGTCACCGCCGATGCCGACGCCGGTCGAGAAGCCGAAGTCCCGCAGCTCGTACATCATCTGGTAGGTCAGCGTGCCCGACTTCGAGACGAGGCCGATCTTGCCGGGGCCGGCGATGTCCGCCGGGATGATGCCGGCGTTGGACTTGCCGGGGCTGATGATGCCCGGGCAGTTCGGGCCGATGATCCGGGTGCCCTTGCCCTTGGAGTAGTTGTAGAACTCCGCGGTGTCCTTGACGGCGATGCCCTCGGTGATGACGACGGCCAGGCCGATGCCCGCGTCGATCGCCTCGATGACGGCGCTCTTGGCGAAGGCAGGCGGCACGAAGACGACCGAGACGTCAGCGCCGGTCTCCTTCATCGCGTCGGCGACGGAGCCGAAGACGGGGACCTGCTTGCCCTCCGGGAAGTCGACCGTCTGGCCGGCCTTCTTGGGGTTGACGCCACCAACGACGTTGGTGCCCGAGGCGAGCATGCGCGTCGTGTGCTTCATGCCCTCGGAGCCGGTCATGCCCTGGACGATGACCTTGCTGTTCTCGTTGAGGAAGATTGCCATTGTTGTCTCGTCCGTCCCTTACTTCGCGGCCAGCTCGGCGGCCTTGCGGGCAGCGCCGTCCATGGTGTCTTCGATGGTCACCAGCGGGTGGTTGTAGTCGCTGAGGATCTGACGGCCCTCGACCACGTTGTTGCCGTCGAGGCGGACGACGAGCGGCTTGGTCGCGTCGTCGCCGAGGGTCTTGAGCGCGCCGACGATGCCGTTGGCGACCGCGTCGCAGGCGGTGATGCCGCCGAAGACGTTGACGAAGACGGACTTGACCTGCTCGTCGCCCAGGATGACGTCGAGGCCGTTGGCCATGACCTCGGCCGAGGCGCCGCCGCCGATGTCGAGGAAGTTGGCCGGCTTGCTCACGCCACCGGTGTGGTCCTCGCCCGCGTAGGCGACGACGTCGAGGGTGCTCATGACCAGGCCTGCGCCGTTACCGATGATGCCGACGTTGCCGTCGAGCTTGACGTAGTTCAGACCCATGCCCTTGGCCTTGGCCTCGAGCGGGTCGGCCGAGGCCTCGTCCTCGAGCTCGGCGTGACCGGGCTGACGGAAGTCGGCGTTCGCGTCGAGCGTGACCTTGCCGTCGAGCGCGAGGATGTCGCCAGCCTCGGTCTTGACGAGCGGGTTGACCTCGACGAGGGTCGCGTCCTCCTCGGAGTACACGGTCCACAGGGTCTTGAGGACCGGGGCGACCTTCGCTGCGGTCTCGGCGTCGAAGCCGGCCTGCTCGACGATCTCCTGGGCCTTGGCGTCGTCGATGCCGACGTTGGGGTCGACCTCGACCTTCGCGAGCGCCTCGGGGCGCTCCTCGGCGAGCTGCTCGATGTCCATGCCGCCCTCGACGGAGCACATGGCCAGGTAGCTGCGGTTCGCGCGGTCGAGCAGGATCGAGAAGTAGTACTCCTCGGCGATCTGCGCACCCTGGGCGATCATCACCCGGTGGACGGTGTGGCCCTTGATGTCCATACCGAGGATCGCCTCGGCGTGCTGCTCGGCCTCGTCAGCCGTCTTGGCGACCTTGACGCCGCCGGCCTTGCCTCGGCCGCCGGTCTTGACCTGCGCCTTGACGACGGTGACCCCGCCGCTCTTGGCACCGATCTCCTCGGCAGCGGCACGCGCCTCGGCCGGGGTGGTGGCGACGGCGCCGGCCAGGACCGGGACACCATGCTTCTCGAACACGTCACGTGCTTGGTACTCGAAGAGATCCACGAGCGTTATCCGTCCTCTTTCTCGACACAGGACCGTCACGGTGGCGTCCGGCCCCACAGGTGTACCCGCGAGCCTAGACCGCGGCACGGCAGCGGGGCACACCCGGACCGTCAGACGGGACCGTGATCTCCCTCAACGGTCGGAACCCTCGACAACCGGGCCCACCCGTCCGCCCGGCGGGCTACTGTCGAGAGGTCATGTCACGTTTGCCGATCCGCCTGCCGCTGCCGGACCCTCCGGTCGAGGAAAGATTCGAGGGCCTGAGCTCCATGCTTCTCGAGCGGGCCCGGGCGCTGGCGACACCGCACGCGGTGCTCGGCTCGGTCATCGAGGCGGTCTGGGGTCTGAGCCACATCACGCTCTACCCGCTCGGCGCCATGGCACCCAAGCGCGGCAGCGCAGGTCATCGCTACCGGATCGAGCACCTCTCCCCCATGCAGCGCGGACGGGTCGTCACCGGGGTCGCCGAGAGCGGGACGCCGATCCTGCTGCTGCACGGCATGGCCGACAACCACTCGATCTTCGCGCTGCTGCGACGCGGCCTGCAGCGACGTGGCTTCAGCAGGGTCTACTCGATGAACTACTCCCCGGTGACCCAGGACGTCCGGACCGCGGCCGCCCAGCTGGCCCGAGAGATCGAGGCGATCTGCGAGGAGACCGACTACGAGCGGATCCACGTCATCGCGCACAGTCTCGGCGGGGTCATCAGCCGCTACTACGTCACCCGGCTCGGCGGGGACGAGCGCGTCCACACGGTCGTGACCCTCGGCTCGCCGCACCACGGCACCCACCTCGCCCGTCTCCTGCCGCTGCCGATCACCCGGCAGCTCTGTCCCGGCAGCCCGCTGCTGCGCGAGCTCGCGCAGCCGGCGCCCGGCTGCCGGACCCGCTTCCTCTGCTTCTGGTCCGATGTCGACGAGGCGATCTTCCCCGCCCACTACGCCGAGCTGCGCCACCCCGACCTCAACGTCACCAACGTCGAGCTCACCGGGGTCGGCCACCTCTCGCTGCCCATCCTCCCGAGCATCACGCACCAGATCTGCACGAGCCTGACCCAGCTCGACCACGAGGGCGAACCGACCGCCTCGGTCACCTCGATCACCCGCTGAGCCGGCCTGCGCCTCGGCCCACAGTTCGACGCCGCGCAGGGCTCGGGGGCCCCGTGAGGTCGGTCACGGTTGTCGCGAAGGGGTCGCCTGGACGCCCTTTCTTCGGTTGCCTGGCAGGTGGCCAGTCACCGCGCAACCTGTCGACGACGCCGGGCGATGCACATCTAGACGCGGTGGTGGGCCTTCCCCATCTCGGATTTTGTGTAACGAACTGGTCACGCTACGCTCTCCGAGATTTGTCCGAGACCCCCTGCCGAGGACCCATCTTCATGTCGAACTACGTCGGGCGACACCGCCCGCCGACCCGAGCAGAGCGCCGTGCCCTTGAAGGCCGGCGCCGTCTGCCGAAGGCACTGACCACCGGCTACGCGCTCCCCACCGCGGCTGCCGCCACGCTCGTGCTCTCCGCGGGCGGCGCCACCGCTGCCCAGTCGAGCGCGCTGGCGAACGGCATCGACGGCACGCAGCTCAGCGCCTTCGCCGCCCCGCAGGCGAAGGGTCAGGTCGCCCTGGCCGACCCTGCACTGGCCGAGCGCTCGAAGTCCGAGGTCGCCCAGACCGTCGCGACGTACAGCGACCTCGCCGAGCGGCGCCAGGAGAGCAACCTCTCCGTCGCCGAGGGCCAGGGTCGTCAGCAGGAGCGTCAGCGCATCGCTCGCGACAAGAAGCGCAAGCAGATCGCCGCTGCCAAGCGCGAGGCCGCGAAGAAGAAGGCCGCGCAGGAGCTCGGCGTCTCCGCCGACAGCGTCCAGGTCGACGCCCAGGGCAACGCCGAGATCGCCGAGGGCACCTGGGTCCTGCCGCTGGCCAACCCGGTCCACACCTCTGGCTTCGGCCAGCGGTGGGGCCGCCTGCACGCCGGTGACGACTTCGGCGCCGCCGTGGGTACCCCCCTCCGCGCCATGAGCAACGGCACGGTGACCTTCGCCGGGGTCCAGAGCGGCTACGGCACGATGGTCGACATCACCCACAGCGACGGCACCGTCGTTCGCTACGCGCACATGAGCTCGATCAGCGTCTCGACCGGTCAGCAGGTCTCGACCGGGCAGAACGTCGGCCTCTCCGGCAACACCGGCCGCTCGACCGGCCCGCACCTCCACCTCGAGGTTCACCCCGGCGGTGGCGCCCCGGTGAGCCCCCGGGCGTGGCTCGCTGCCAAGGGTCTGCACTACTGAGACCCGCCCAGCAGGGCAT
>JBHWMJ010000220.1:0-15571 GCA_043423105.1 Marihabitans sp. | reverse complement strand
CGCCAGCCCGCCGGCTGGGCGACGACGACCGCGCGGTCGCCGACGACGCCGACACCGACCGTCGGTCCTGAGCGCAGGCTTGCGGGCCTGGCCAGGAGGACGGCCGTCGGGTCGTCGTACGGTTCGGCGGCCGCCGTCCGGCCGGCGACGCTCGTCACCATGGTCCAGTCCTGCACCTCGGCGACCTGGCACGCCACGACGCCGCGTCGCACCCACGTCATCGCAGACGCAGGCGGCACGGAGACGAGAACGAGGGCAGTCACGCGGTGCGGCCAGGCCCTTAGAGCGCGCCCTTGGCGCTGGGGATCCCGACGACGCGCGGGTCCTTCGCCACGGCGGCGCGCAGGGCTCGGGCGACCGCCTTGAACTGCGCCTCGACGATGTGGTGGGGGTCACGGCCAGAGAGGACCCGGACGTGCAGCGCGATGCCGGCGTGGTGCGCGAGGGACTCGAAGACGTGCCGGGTGAGCGAGCCGACGTACGAGCCGCCGATGATGACGTACTCCTGCCCGGCGGGCTCGCCGGTGTGGACGACGTACGGCCGGCCGGCCACGTCGACGACCGCGTGGACGAGCGCCTCGTCGAGCGGGACCGTGGCATCGCCGAAACGGGAGATCCCCGACTTGTCGCCGAGAGCCTCGCGCAGCGCGTCACCGAGGCAGATCGCGACGTCCTCGACGGTGTGGTGGGCGTCGACGTCGACGTCGCCGGTGGCCCGGACATCGATGTCGATGAGGCTGTGCTTGGCCAGCGAGGCGAGCATGTGGTCGTAGAAGCGCACGCCCGTCTCGACCGAGCTGCGCCCGGTGCCGTCGAGGTCGATCGTCAGCTCGACCGAGCTCTCGGAGGTGGCTCGGCGGATGGTCGCCGCCCGCGAGCCGCTCGCTGGGCTCGTCTGCTCGCTCGTCGTCACGTCGTGACTCCTTGTCGTCGTGCTGTGCTGCGGTCTGGCGTCGCGAGGTGCTCGGGCAACAGCTCGGCGAGCGCGGTGAGGAAGGCGGTGGTCTCGTCGGGGGTGCCGGCGGTGACCCGCAGGTGCCCGGGGATCCCGACGTCCCGGACGAGGACGCCCGCGTCGAGGAGAGCCTGCCAGGTCGCCGGGGCATCGGCGAGACCGCCGAAGAGGACGAAGTTGGCGTCGCTCGGCACGGGGTGGGTGCCCATCGCGGTGAGCTCGGTGACGAGCCGGTCGCGCTGCTCCTTGATGGCCTCGACGGTCGAGAGCAGTCGCTCGGCATGGGCCAGGGCGACCTCGGCGATCGTCTGCGTCGGGGTCGAGAGGTGGTACGGCAGCCGGACGAGCCGGAGCGCGTCGACGAGCGCGGGGTGCGCCGCGAGGTACCCCAGGCGTGCGCCTGCGAGCGTGAAGGCCTTGCTCATCGTGCGGGTGACGACGAGCCGGTCGTGCCGGTCGAGCAGCTCGAGAGCGCTCGGGGTACCGGGCCGGGCGAACTCGGCGTACGCCTCGTCGACGACGACGATCGCCCGCGGCGCGGCGGCGAGCACCGCCTCGATCGCCTCGAAGGGTAGCGCGGTGCCGGTGGGGTTGTTCGGCGAGCAGAGGAAGACGAGGTCGGGATCGGCCGCCCGGGCCTGCTCCACCGCGGAGCCGACCTCGAGGTCGAAGGTGCCGGCCTCACGCTGCCCGTCGACCCACCGGGTGCCCAGGGTCTCGACGATGATCGGGTGCATCGAGTAGGCGGGGGTGAAGCCGAGCGCGGTCCGTCCCTGGCCGCCGAAGGCCTGGACGAGGTGCTGGAGCACCTCGTTGCTGCCGTTGCCCGCCCACAGCTGCTCGGGCCGCAGCGACACCCCGGACTGGAGCGCCAGGTAGTCGACGAGCGCCTTGCGCAGGCCGGTGAACTCACGGTGCGGGTAGCGGTTGAGGCCGCTGAGGTCACGGCGGAGCCGCTCGAGGACGTCGTCGACCACCTCGGGCGGGACGGGGTAGCTGCTCTCGTTGGTGTTGAGCTGGACCGCGACGTCGAGCTGCGGGGCGCCGTAGGCGGTCCGGCCGCGCAGGTCCGGGCGGAGCGCGGCCTGGATCGCCTCGCTCATGACCGGCCCTGGCCGGTCCGGGCGGTGACGGCCTCGCCGTGCGCCGGCAGATCCTCGGCCTCGGCGAGCGTCACGACGTGGGGTCCGACCTCGGCCAGCGCCGCCTCGTCGTACTCGACAACGTGGATCCCGCGCAGGAAGGACTGCACGGACAGCCCGCTGCTGTGGCAGGCGCACCCACCCGTCGGCAGGACGTGGTTGCTGCCGGCGGCGTAGTCACCGAGCGAGACCGGGCTCCACGGCCCGACGAAGATCGCGCCCGCGTTGCGCACCCGTGCGGCGACCGCGGCCGCGTCCGCGGTGATGACCTCGAGGTGCTCCGCGGCATAGGCGTTGACGACGGCCAGGCCAGCCTCGACATCGTCGACGAGGACGATCCCGGACTGGGCCCCGGTGAGCGCCGTGGTGACCCGCTCCGAGTGCTTCGTCGCGGCGGCCCGCCGGGCGACAGCGGCGTCGACGGCCTCGGCCAGCTCGACGCTGTCGGTGACGAGGACCGACGCGGCGAGCGGGTCGTGCTCGGCCTGGCTGATGAGGTCGGAGGCGACAAGCTCGGGGTCGGCGGTCGCGTCGGCGAGGACAGCGATCTCGGTCGGTCCAGCCTCGGCGTCGATGCCGATGAGCCCCTTGAGCTTGCGCTTGGCGGCCGCCACGAAGACGTTGCCCGGGCCCGTGACGAGGCTGACCGGCTCGCAGCGCGGCGCGGCCACGCCGGTGGCCGGCGCAGCGGTCGTGTCGTCGAACCCGTGGGCGAAGGCCGCGACGGCCTGAGCGCCACCCATGGCGTAGACCTCGTCGACGCCGAGGAGCGCGCACGCGGCGAGGATCGTCGGGTGCGGGTAGCCCGCGAGCTCGCCCTGGTTCTCCTTCTGCGGCGGGCTGGCGACGGCCAGCGAGCCGACCTGCGCGATCTGCGCCGGCACGACGTTCATGACGACGGAAGACGGGTAGACCGCGAGTCCACCGGGCACGTACAGACCGACCCGGTCGACGGGGACCCACCGCTCGGTGACGGTGCCGCCACGGGTCACCTGGGTCGTGCGGTCGGTCCGGGTCTGGTCGTCGTGCACGATCCGGGCCCGCTCGATGGAGACCTCGAGCGCGCGCCGGACATCGGCGTCGAGCTGCTCGAGGGCGAGCTCGAGGACCTCCGCGGGGACGCGCAGCCGCGTGGGCCGCACGCCGTCGAAACGCTCCGCGAGGTCGAGCAGGGCATCGGCCCCACGCTCGGCGACGTCCTCGACGATCGGGGTCACGGCATGGAGAGCGGCCTCGACGTCGTACTCGGCGCGCGGCAGAACGGCGCGCAGCTCGGTCACCGACAGGGCGGTGCCACGCAGGTCAGTCGTCGAGAGCATGCCCCCATCCTAGGTTTCGTCGCGCCTCCCCCTTCGCCTGGTCTCACCGGACGAAGGGGTGACGCGATCACCCTTCGCCGTAGAACACCCGGTCCGTGACCGTCCGGGCGTGCCGGGCACTGCGCCGGTACGACTCCGAGAGTGCCGTCCCGGAGAGCGGGGGCAGCCCGACGATCCGGCCGACGCCGTCTGCCTCCCGGACGTTCGAGGGCACGGAGTCCACCGGCCGGCCGCGCAGCAGCATGCCGGCGTTGCGCAGACGCGAGGCCATCGACCACGCCTCCCGCAGCGCTTGGGCGTCGCTCTCCTCGAGCAGTCCGGCCGAGACCGCCTCGGCCATCGCCGGCAGGGTCTGCGTCGTCCTCAGCCCCGGGACCTCGTGGGCGTGCTGCATCTGGATGAGCTGGACGGTCCACTCGACGTCGGACAGGCCGCCGTACCCGAGCTTGAAGTGGGTCCGGCGGTCGGCGCCACGAGGCAGTCGCTCGCCCTCCATGCGGGCCTTGAGCCGGCGGACCTGACGGACCGCGTCCACGGTCAGCCCACCCTCGGGCCAGCGCAGCGGGTCGATGAGCTCGAGGAAGCGCTCCCCCAGGTCGGGGTCACCGGCGGTGGGCGCGGCGCGCAGGAGGGCCTGCGCCTCCCAGGGCTCGGACCACCGGTCGTAGTAGGCGCGGTAGGAGGCGAGGTTGCGGACGAGCGGTCCCGCCTTGCCCTCAGGTCGCAGGTCGGCGTCCAGCCCGAGCGGCGGGTCCGAGCCGGGCGTCCCGAGGAGCGCTCGGAGCCGGGTGATGACGGCTGTGGCGGCCTCCTGGGCGGGCTGGTCGTCGACGCCCTCGTGAGGGTCGTGGACGAAGAGCACGTCGGCGTCGCTGGCGTAGCCGACCTCGCGCCCGCCGAGCCGACCCATCCCGACGATGAGCAGGTCGGTACCGATCTCACGTCCGAGCTCGGCCTCCACCGACGGGACGACGACCTCGAGGGTCGCGTCGAGCGTGGCTCCGGTGAGGTCGGTCAGCGCCTCGCCGACCTCGACGAGGCTGACCTGCTCGGTGAGGTCCGCGACGGCGACGCGGAAGAACTCGGCCCGACGGATCGCCCGGATCGAGGCGACAGCGTCCTCCGGGTCCTCCCGACGACCGGCGGCCGCACGCATGCGCCGCAGGATGTCCTCCCGCGACCGCGGGACGAGGCCCTGGCTGTCGCCCAGCATCTGGACGGCCTCGGGGCTGGCGAGAAGCAGCTCGGAGGCGAAGCGGCTGGCCGCGAGCACCTTGGCCAGGGTGTGCGCGGCGGTCCCCTCGTCCCGGAGCAGCCGCAGGTACCAGTGCGTCGTCCCGAGCGACTCGCTCACCTTGCGGAAGCCCAGCAGGCCTGCGTCCGGGTCAGCCTCGTCGGCGAACCAGCCGAGCATGACGGGCAGGAGCTGCCGCTGGATCGCCGCAGACCGCGCGACGCCATCCGTGAGGGCCTCGAGGTGGCGAAGGGCTCCGGCCGGGTCGCGGTAGCCCAGTGCCAGCAGCCGCTCCTTGGCCGCATCCGGCGAGAGCCGCACGTCGTCGGTGGAGAGCCTGGCGACGGCGGAGAGCAGCGGACGGTAGAAGAGACGCTCGTGCAGCCGCCGGACCTCGACTGACATCTCGGCTCGCAGCGCGGTCACCGCGCGCTCGGGGTCGGCGAGCAGCAGCATCCCGCGACCGAGGTGCCGCAGCTCGGCCGGTGCCGTGGGCATGAGGTGGGTGCGGCGCATCCGCCGCAGCTGGATCCGGTGCTCGAGGGTCCGCAGGGTGCGGTACGCACGGTCCAGGGTTGCGGCGTCCTCGCGGCCGACGTAACCGCCGGCAGACAGCGCGGCCAGAGCCTCGAGGGTGGTCGCCATGCGGAGCTGCTCGTCGGCGCGACCGTGGACCAGCTGGAGGAGCTGGACGCTGAACTCGACGTCACGCAGACCGCCGGGGCCGAGCTTGAGCTGCCGCTTCGCCTCGGCGGCGGGGATGTGGTCCTCGACGCGGCGACGCATGGCCTGGACGTCGTCGACGAAGTCCTCGCGGGAGGCGGCCTGCCAGACGAAGGGGCGGATCGCCTCGAGGTAGGCCTGACCGACCTCGACGTCGCCGGCGACAGGACGGGCCTTGAGCAGCGCCTGGAACTCCCAGGTCTTGGCCCACCGCTCGTAGTACGTCCGGTGGCTGGCGACCGTGCGGACGAGCTGACCCTGCTTGCCCTCGGGCCGCAGCGCTGCGTCGACCTCCCAGAGGGTGCCGTGCCCGGTGTGGGCGCCGCAGACCGACATCACGCGGGTGGCCAGCCTGGTCGCCGCGGCGAGCGCGGTCTCCTCGTCGTGACCCTCGGCGGCCTCGGCGGCGAAGATGACGTCGACGTCGGAGATGTAGTTGAGCTCGCGTCCGCCGCACTTGCCCATGCCGATGACGGTCAGCCGCGTGGTCGCTGCCTCCTCGCCGAGCTCGTCCTGCGCGATGACGAGGGCGGCCTCGAGCGCCGCGCCGGCGAGGTCGGCGAGCGCCGCAGCCGTCTCCGGGAGGGTAGCGACCGGGTCCTCGGCGGTGACGTCGAGCGCTGCGATCTCGACGAGCTGTCGCCGGTACTCGACGCGCAGCGCGTCCTGGGGCTCGAGGTCGCCCGCCGCGCGGACGGCGGAGATCATCCGCTCGGTCCGGGCAGCGGGCTCGAGCGGCTGCGCGTCTGCCGCGGCCCGCCAGTGCTCCGGGTGCGCGACGAGATGGTCGGTCAGCGCCGTGGATGCCCCGAGCACGCCGACGAGCCTTCGTCGGGAGCGGTCGGAGCCGCTCAGCCCCGCGGTCAGCTCGGCCCGCTCCCCCGCGTCGTCCGCCGACTCGAGGAGCCGGACCGTCCCGAGGAGCGCGCCGTCGGGATCGGCGCTCCGGGCGAGCGCGTCGAGCAGCTCTGCCCGGCACTCGGCAAGCCCGTCGAGCACATGGTCGGCGAGAAGCCGCTCGGCGCGGGCCGGGTCGACGAAACCGCGCCGAGCCAGGTCCCCTTGTCCGGGTGCGCTCGCCATCAGAGACGGGGCAGCAGGTGCTCGAGCTCGAAGGGGGTCACCTGGTGCCGGTAGTCGTTCCACTCCTGCTTCTTGTTGCGCAGCACGAAGTCGAAGACGTGCTCGCCGAGGGTCTCGGCGACGAGCTCGCTGGACTCCATCGCGTCGATGGCCTCGGAGAGTGACGCCGGCAGCGGCTTGATCCCCATGGCGCGACGCTCACGGTCGGTGAGCTGCCAGACGTCGTCCTCGGTCTCGGGCGGGAGCTCGTAACCCTCCTCGATCCCCTTGAGGCCGGCCGCGAGCATCACGGAGAAGGCGAGGTAGGGGTTGCACGCCGGGTCGATGGTCCGCAGCTCGACCCGGCTGCTGTTCGCCTTGTTCGGCTTGTACATCGGCACCCGGACCATCGCGGAGCGGTTGTTGTGGCCCCACGTGAGGTGCGCCGGCGCCTCTCCCCCGCCCCAGAGCCGCTTGTAGCTGTTGACCCACTGGTTGGTGATGAGCGTGAACTCGCGCCCGTGCGTCAGCAGCCCGGCGATGAACTGGCGTCCGGTCTTGCTCAGCGAGTACGGGGCACCCGGCTCGTAGAACGCGTTCGTGTCACCCTCGAAGAGCGACATGTGCGTGTGCATGCCGGACCCCGGGTGGTCGGCGAAGACCTTCGGCATGAAGGTCGCGTAGACGCCCTGCTCGAGGGCGACCTCCTTGATGACCGTGCGGAAGGTCATGATGTTGTCCGCCGTCGACAGCGCGTCGGCGTAGCGGAGGTCGATCTCGTTCTGCCCCGGCGCGCCCTCGTGGTGGCTGAACTCCACCGAGATCCCGACCTGCTCGAGCATCGTGATGGCGGCCCGGCGGAAGTCGTGGGCCGTCCCCTTCGGGACGTGGTCGAAGTAGCCGCCCTCGTCGACCGGCTCGGGCGCGTGCTTGGGGGTGCCCTGCTTGAGCAGGAAGAACTCGATCTCGGGGTGGGTGTAGAAGGAGAAGCCCATGTCCGCGGCGCGGCTCAGCGTGCGCCGCAGGACGTACCGCGCGTCGGCGAGCGCCGGGTTGCCGTCGGGCAGGGTGATGTCGCAGAACATCCGCGCGGTCCCCGGCCGCTCCCCACGCCAGGGCAGCACCTGGAAGGTCGACGGGTCGGGCTTGGCGAGCATGTCCGCCTCGTAGACGCGGGTGAAGCCCTCGATCGCGCTGCCGTCGAAGCCGATGCCCTCGGTGAAGGCACCCTCGAGCTCCGCGGGGGCGATCCCGACGGACTTCAGGGTCCCGAGGACGTCGGTGAACCAGAGCCGGACGAAGCGGATGTCCCGCTCCTCGATGGTGCGAAGGACGAACTCCTGCTGACGATCCATGGACTCATCCTGCCGTAGTCGGCGACGGGATGGACGAAGGCCCCGGAGCGTGAGCTCCGGGGCCTTCGTCGGTGGTGCTGCGACCGCGATCAGCGGCGGGGCTGGACCCGCACGTTCATCGTGTCACCGGTGCCCGAGAGCACCTGGATCTTCGTGCCCGTCCCGGCGACCTTCACCGAGCTCCACGGGTTGGCCGCGGACCAGTAACGCTCCGGGTCGGAGTCGTCGAAGGTCGGCATCGCCCGCTGCGACGGGACCGTCGTCGGGACGCCGTTGCGGTGGAAGGTCACCTTGTCGGTCCGCTCGAGGCCGAAGGTGGCGTCGAAGGGCTGACGACGGTTGCCGAGCAGCGCCCCGTCGGCGAAGGTGACCGGCTTCGGACGAGCGTCGACCGGCAGGACCTGCCCGGCGCCCGGGTGGACCCGGGTGTTGTTGTCCGAGTACTCGTTGTTGATGTACCAGACGAGCATGCCGTTCTGGTACGGGAAGCGCTCCACCCAGTCCGGCCGCGTGTTCGCGAAGCCGAAGTTGTACGGGCCCGTCTTGAGGTTCTTGTCGTAGCCCTGGTAGACGCGGTTCTCCGCGAGGTAGTAGTGCGAGACCTCTTCCTCGGTCGTGCCGCTGGAGATGGTGAAGCCCTTGGCGGTCCAGCCGTTCTCACCGGACTCCACGTCGTCGGACAGCAGCGTGGCGCCGTCCGCCGTGATCGTGATGTCGTCGATGAAGCCGCCCGCGGGAGCGAGGCCACCGTCGGTGCTGTACCGGAAGCGGACCTGGATGGCCTGACCGGCGAAGGGGGTGAGGTCGCGGGTCTCCTGGGTCCAGGAGCCGAGCTCGCCACCGGTGATCGGGTCACCGAGCTGGGTCCAGTTGGCCCCACCGTCGGTGCTGGCCTCGATCCAGAGGTTGTCGTACTCCGCCTCGATCTCCGTGTCGACCCAGGCCGAGATGGAGGCGCTGCTCTTGCCGGTGAGGTCCACCGCGCGGGTCAGCGTGTTGTTGAGGTTGTCGCCGGAGCCGGTCCACCACTCGCTGGTGCCCGAGTGCGGGGTGTTGTACTCCGTGGTGATCGTCTTGTTCGGGAGCGTCACCGCAAGGGCCTGGGGGAGCTTCTTGTGGTCACGGTCGGCCGGGCCGAGGCCCGTCGTCGTCTTCTGGTTGCTCGCGACGACCTTGACGTCCGACCAGCCGAGCTGGAGCTTCTCCCACGCGCCCATGTAGCCGGGGCTCGTGCCGATGTCCTCCTTGCTGTGGCCGAGCAACGAGCCGGCGGACATGAGCGTCCAGAAGCCCGTGCCGTTGTCGCCGCCGGAGGTGTCGTACAGGTCCGGCAGGCCCAGGTCGTGGGCGAACTCGTGCGCGAAGACTCCGAGGCCACCGTTCTCCGGCTCCGTCGTGTAGTCACCGATCCAGATGCCGGTGTCGCCGAGCGGCACGCCGCCGAGCTTGTTGGTGCTCGGGCCGGTCTTGCCGATCTCGTTCGCGAAGGCGTACCACCGGTGCGACCAGATGGCGTCCTCGCCCTGGGCGCCGCCGCCGGCGTCCTCGCCCTCACCGGCGTGGATCGCCTGGAAGTGGTCGATGTAGCCGTCCGGCTCGTCGAAGTCGCCGTCACCGTCGTGGTCGTAGCGGTCCCAGACGTCGAACTGGCTGAGGTAGGACTTGATCTCGTCGAGGGACTTGCCCTGCGCGACCTGGTCGTCGTACCAGGCCTGGGCCGTGTCCCGGATGTAGCTCCAGTAACCCTCGGCCTCGCTCGTGCCGTCGCCCTCGACCGGGTTGTGGCCGTAGCGCGCCTCGTTGTATGGGACCTTGACCCACTCGGAGACGTCGCCCTTGACGAAGAAGCGGCCGTTGGACTGCTTGAGGTAGAAGTCGCGCATCGACTCCTTCTCCCCGAACATCAGGTCCATGTAGTGGTCGCGGTCGAAGTCGGCGCGCCACATCGTCGAGTTGTTGTCGGTCGCGTCGCCGTCCCACACGCGGTCGGGCTCGGCGATCTCGTTGTGCATCGGGCCCGGGTCGCCGCCCTGGACCGGCATGGTCTCCTCGCCGAAGTCGGTGAGGATCGTGAAGAGGTTGGCCTCGCGGTTGACGTCGTACTGGACGTACTTGTTCTTGTGCCTGCCCTTGCCCTTCTTGCCCTTGCCGGCCTTGAGCTCGATGACCCGCTTGCCGTTCTTCGTCGTCACCTCGGCGTCGCCGGAGACGAGCTTGTCGACGGCCGCCTCGCGCAGCGCACGCTGGGCGTCGCCGAGCGGGTGCGACTTGTCGTCGACCTTGGCCAGGGAGCCCGTGGGCTCGCCCTGGGGCGGTGCGGGGGTGGAGCCGGCGGTGGCCGATGTAGCGGGGACAAGGGCGAGGAGGAGCGCGGATGTCGCGATCCCCGCCAGTGCAGTGTGGCGTCTCTTCACAGGGGAACTTCTTTCGTTCTTCGTGACGTGTCGCGGCTCAAGCCGCAGCGGTGGCGGCAGTCAACGCCTCTGACCAGGCAGCACGGAAGGCATCGGGGAAGACCTTTAACAAACCCTTACCCGTTGCTGGACGATCCCTGAATCGAGGGCACGAGGACCCCGAGCACCTAGGCTCTAGGCATGTCGCAGCCTGCCCAGGACCCCGCCCAGACCTCTTCCGGTGAGACCGCTGCCCCCTACGGCAGCGGGGCGGGCACCCCTTCGCCCGGCGCGGCCGCACCCCCGAAGCGCATCCGCATCCCGCACCTGCAGGCGATGGCGGACGCCGGTGAGCGCTGGACGATGCTCACCGCCTACGACATGTACGCCACCGAGGTCTTCGACGAGGCCGGGGTCGAGGTTCTGCTTGTCGGGGACTCCGCCGGCAACAACGTCTACGGGTACGAGACCACGCTGCCGGTGACGGTCGACCAGATGATCCCGCTGACCCGGGCCGTCGCCACGGCCGCGCGTCGCGCGCTCGTCCTGGCCGACCTCCCCTTCGGCAGCTACCAGGCCTCCCCCGAGCAGGCGTACGAGACCGCGGCCCGCTTCATGAAGGAGGGCCTCGCCCACGCCGTCAAGCTCGAGGGCGGGGCCGAGATGGCACCGACCATCGAGCGCCTCGTCAAGGGCGGGATCCCGGTCTGCGCCCACATCGGGTTCACCCCGCAGAGCGAGCACACGCTCGGCGGCTACCGCGTCCAGGGCCGGGGCGACGCCGCGAGCAAGACCCTCGCCGACGCCCACGCCGTCGAGGACGCCGGGGCCTTCGCCGTCGTCATGGAGATGGTCCCCGCCCCGGTCGCCCGTCAGATCACCGACGAGCTGCGCATCTCCACCGTCGGCATCGGCGCCGGCCCGGACTGCGACGCCCAGGTGCTCGTGTGGCAGGACATGGCGGGGCTGCGCGCGGGCAAGGCACCCCGCTTCGTCAAGAAGTACGCGGACCTGCGGGGCGAGCTCTCCCGGGCCGCCGCCGACTACGTCCGCGAGGTCAAGGACGGGAGCTTCCCGGCCGTCGAGCACTCCTTCGAGTCGTGATGGCACCCGACAACCTGCCCGAGATCCGGACCCGCTGGTCCGAGGTGAGCGGCGGCATCGACGCCGCCAACGCCTACCAGCGCCGGTTCGACGAGCTCCTCGAGCGTGGGGTGGACATCCACGGCGAGGCGCGCTTCGTCAACGGGCTCATGCCCGCCCCCATCCGTGTGCTCGATGCCGGCTGCGGCACCGGCCGGGTGGCCACCGAGCTGACCCGGCTCGGCCACGACGTCGTCGGGGTCGACGCCGACGGCGACATGATCGACGTGGCACGGGAGCGCGACGACGCCACCCGCTTCGTCCACGCGGACCTGGCCACGCTCGCCCTGCGCGGGCAGACCTTCGACGTCGTGCTCCTCGCCGGCAACGTCGTCCCGTTCCTCGCGGACGGGACGCTCGTGCCCACCTTGCGCCGCCTGCGGGCACACCTCACCCCCGACGGCCGGCTCGTCGCGGGCTGGTCGCTGCCGGGGCACGAGCCCGAGGGGGCCGCCCAGGTCTCGGTGGAGGCCTTCGAGCGGGCGGCGTTCGGCGCCGGCCTCTCGCTCGTGCGGCGCCATGCGGGCTGGGACGGCGAGCGGTGGCCGGGCGACGGCTCGTACTGCCTCGCTGTCCTCAGGCCCGCCTGAGAGCAGCCCGCCTGAGGGTCAGGACTCGAAGCCCTCTTCCTCGTAGGCCCGGTCCTCCTCGTCCCACGCGGCGGTCCTCTCCGCCGCCGTCTGGAGGGCGTTGCGCGCCTCCTCCTCGGTGTCGTAGGGACCCATGAGGTTCTCGCCCGCCGACTTCGTCTCGTCGGGCTCGACCTGGCCGGACTCGATGTTGTACCAGAAGACCATCGCGCTGATTCCTTCCCGTTGGTTCGGATCCACCCCGCCGACGTCCGGTCGGCGCGATGCCTAGACTCCACCGTATGCCCGGAGCAGCAGCAGGTCCCGACACGCGGGTGAGGCCAGGAAGGGTCTCACCGCGTCGCCAGGTCCCGACGGGAATCCGACGCCCCGAGTACGTCGACCGACCAGCCCCGCAGCCCTACACGGGCCCGGAGGTCAAAGACGCCGAGACGATCGAGCGGATGCGCGTCGCCGGCCGGGTCGCAGCTCAGGCGATGGCGGCCGCGGCTGAGGTCATCGCACCCGGGGTGACGACCGACGAGATCGACCGCGTGGGGCACGAGTTCCTCCTCGACCACGGCGCCTACCCCTCGACGCTCGGCTACCGCAGCTTCCCCAAGTCGCTGTGCACGAGCGTCAACGAGGTGATCTGCCACGGGATCCCCGACGACCGTCCGCTCGAGGACGGCGACATCGTCAACATCGACATCACCGCCTACCTCGACGGCGTCCACGGCGACACCGACGCGACGTACCTCGTCGGGGAGGTCGACGAAGAGTCGCGTCTGCTCGTCGAGCGCACCCACGAGGCGATGATGCGAGGCATCAAGGCGGCCCTGCCCGGCCGGCAGATCAACATCATCGGCCGGGTCATCGAGAAGTACGCCAGCCGCTTCGGCTACGGCGCGGTGCGCGACTTCACCGGGCACGGCATCGGCACGGCCTTCCACTCCGGGCTCATCGTCCCCCACTACGACGCCGCGCCCTCGTACGACACCGTCATCGAGCCCGGCATGACCTTCACCATCGAGCCGATGCTCAACCTCGGCACGCACGAGTGGACGATGTGGGACGACGACTGGACCGTGGTGACGAAGGACCTCCGTCGCTCGGCGCAGTTCGAGCACACCATCCTCATCACCGATGATGGCAACGAGATCCTCACCCTTCCCTGACAGCAGGCTTGAAAGAGGCGAGAGCAGATGGGCAAGAGCACGATCGCACTGGGTATCGATGTCGGTGGCACCGGCATCAAGGGCGCGCCGGTCGACCTGGACAAGGGTGCCTTCGCCGACGACCGGCTGCGCATCCCGACGCCCGACGTCGCCACCCCCGAGGCCGTCTGCGACGTCGTGGCCGAGATCGCCGGCCAGTTCAACCTCGGCAAGAGCACCCCGGTGGGGATCACCCTGCCCGCCGTCGTCACCCACGGCGTCGCCCGCAGCGCCGCCAACATCGACGAGTCGTGGATCGGCTGCCACGCGGAGGACCTCTTCGAGGGACGGCTCGGGAGGGACGTGACGATCCTCAACGATGCTGACGCCGCCGGCGTCGCCGAGCGGCAGTACGGCGCCGCCCGCAAGCAGGACGGCCTCGTCATACTCACCACGCTCGGGACGGGGATCGGCTCGGCGATGCTCGTCGACGGAGTTCTCGTGCCGAACACCGAGCTGGGCCACCTCGAGCTCGACGGTCACGACGCCGAGAGCCGCGCCGCATCGAGTGCGCGCGAGCGTGAGGAGCTGAGCTGGCCGGAGTGGGCCGAGCGACTCACGAGGTACTACCGGCACGTGGAGGACCTCTTCTGGCCCGATCTCTTCGTCGTCGGGGGCGGGGTGAGCAAGCAGGCCGACTCCTTCCTGCCGCTCCTCGACATCCGCACGCCGATCGTCCCCGCCAAGCTGAAGAACAAGGCCGGCATCATCGGGGCCGCCTACCTCGCCGCCCGGGGCTGAGGTCCCCTCCGAGAAGCCCTCGGTAAGGCATGGTGGATCCATGGCCACCACCGCCGCCGACGACGGGGCGCTCCAGCGACGGGTCGGGCTGACCGGCGCCGTCTCGGTCGGGCTCGCCGCCATGCTCGGCGCCGGGGTCTTCGTCGCCTTCGCCCCCGCGGCCCGGGCCGCCGGCGACCTGCTCCTCCTCGCCCTGCTCGTGGCAGTCCTCGTCGCGGCCGCCAACGCGCACAGCTCGGCCCGGCTCGCTGCGCTCTACCCGGAGTCGGGCGGCGCGTACGTCTATGGCCGCGAGCGGCTCGGGATGCCGTGGGGCCACCTGGCCGGGTGGGCCTTCATCACCGGCAAGACGGCCTCGTGCGCTGCGATGGCGCTGACCGTCGGCGTCTACCTCTTCCCCCAGGCGCAGTCCCTCGTCGCCCTCGCGGCGATCGGCCTGGTCCTCGCGCTCAACCTCGTCGGCATCCAGCGCAGCGCCCGGGTCGCGACGGCGATCGTCGCTCTTGTGCTGGTGACCCTCGTGGCCTTCGTCGCGGTCATGCTCCTCGCCCCTCCGGTCAGCCTTCAGGATGCCCTGGACCCCGGGCCCACCCCGGGTCCGGCCGGGGTGCTGCAGGGTGCCGGGTTCCTCTTCTTCGCCCTTGCTGGCTACGCGCGCATCGCCACCCTCGGCGAGGAGGTCCGCGACCCGGTCCGGACCCTCCCGCGCGCGATCCTCGTCGCTCTCTCGATCGTCGCGGCGCTCTACCTCGCGCTGGCCCTCGTGCTGCTGCGCGGGGTGGGAGCAGAGTGGCTCAGCGCACGGGTCTCGCCGCTCGCCGAGGCGGCCGAGATCTCTGGTGTCCCGTGGCTCGGACCGGTCATCCGGGTCGTCGCCGGCATCGCCGCCTCCGGCGCGCTCCTCGCGCTCGTCCTGGGCGTCTCGCGGACCGTCCTGGCGATGGCCCGTGACCACCACCTACCGAGGGCGCTCTCGCGCATCGACGAGCGCGGCGTGCCTGCTCGTGCCGAGATCACCGTCGCGGTCGTCGTGGCCGTGCTCGTCGTGCTCTTCGACGTCCGGGCGGTCATCGGGTTCTCGAGCTTCTGCATCCTGGCGTACTACGCCATCGCCAACGCCAGCGCGCTCACCCTCCCCGCCGGGGTGGTCGGGCGGGTGGTGCCGGCGCTGGGGCTGCTCGGGTGCCTCGCCGTCGCGTGGAGCCTGCCGTGGCGCAGCGTCGCCGCCGGCGTGGTCGTCCTGGTCGTCGGCGCGGTCATCGGGTGGGTGCGCCACACGGCGCGCCACGGGATGGACCCCGAAGGGGGATGAGCCAGCCTGTAAGCCGGGTTCTTCCCCCGGGTTTGCTGGGCGTTGATGGCTGTCGACGGATATCGCCGAAACCCTTGATATTTCGGGCCTCTCGGCGTCTCCATGTTGATGGAGGTCGTTGGCCATAGCGGAGCGAAATTGGACGTCTTGCGGACTGGCTGCGGACTGAGTGCGGCTGACCCACCCCTCACTGGAGGGCCGTCGTCCTCTGGCTGGACCATCTGAGGGGTGTCGGTGGCCCGTGTCAGCCTCGGTTGAGTCAAGCTGTCAACGGCCAGGCAAAAGTCCCCGTTTTTGGCCAGGCGGAAGTCCCCACCCTCTGCGGGTTTGATCACTGACTCAGGTGCTCACCTCCTCGACGTTGACGGGCTTCGCGCATGCGGTAGGACTGGCCGTTGGTGACCAC
>JBHWMJ010000209.1:0-13895 GCA_043423105.1 Marihabitans sp. | reverse complement strand
ATTCTTCGACCCCCGCGGCGCGGAGGGCGGCCTGGAGCACCCCGGGGTCCGGCAGGGGGTGCCGACCGTCGGGCCCGGGCGGTCCGGCGAGAGCGCCGTCGAGGTCGAGCGGAGCCGCACCGGGGATGTGGGCCGCCGCGTAGAGCTCGGCCGACGGGGTGCCACCGAGCTCGTACTGGACGTCGAGGACGGCGGGCCGCAGGGAGAGCACCCCGTCGAGCTCGGCGGCGAGCTCCTCGGGGGTGATGAGCGCGCTCATAGGGACTCCTCGGGGGTCGTGGTGGGTGGGACGTCACTTGCAGGATCGCCGACCGGGACCTCGGCCTCGAAGTCCTCGTAGGCACGCGGGTCCTCGCGCGGCTCGAGATGGGTCGAGAGGGTGAGGTCGGGGAAGCGCTCGTGCAGGGCGTCCTCGACGTCCTCGATGAGGTCGTGGCCGCGGCGCACGCTCCAGGCGCCGGGGACGAGGACATGCACCTCGGCGAAGGAGCGGTGCCCGGCGATGCGCGTCCGCAGGCCATGGAAGTGCACCTCGTCGGTGGTGAAGCGCTCGAGCGTCGCGGCGATGTCGGCGTTGTCCTCGTCGGTCATCGTGTGGTCCATGAGACCGTGGGCCGAGTCGTTGACGAGCCCCCACCCGGCCCAGAGGATGTTGACCGCGACGAGCAGGGCCACGACCGGGTCCAACCACTGGAGGCCGGTGGCCCAGACGAGCCCGACCCCGACGACGACACCGACCGAGGTGACGACGTCGGTCATGAGGTGCTTGCCGTCGGCGGTGAGGGTGATCGAACGGTGCGCCCGTCCGGCCCTTATGAGCACGAGCGCCACGAGGCCGTTGACCACCGAGGCCAGCACCGATATGGCCAGCCCGACGCCGACGTCCTGCAGCGGTCGCGGGTCGAGCAGGCGCAGCACCGACTGCCAGATGATGACGAGCGCGGCGACCGCGATCATCGCCCCCTCGACGGCCGCCGAGAAGTACTCGGCCTTCGCGTGGCCGAAGTGGTGCGTCTCGTCCGCTGGCGCGGCGGCCACCTTGAGCGCGATGAGCGCCCCGACGGCGGCGACGAGGTTGACGACCGACTCGGCCGCGTCGGAGAGCAGGCCCACGGAGTCGGTGACGAGCCAGGCCCCGGTCTTGAGGGCGATCGTCAGGAGGGCAGCCGCGATCGCCAGCCACGCGAACCGCGCCAGGCGCGATCGGTCCGAGGGAGCAGACAGGGGTGCAGTCACAGGGACATAGTGGTCGCACGAGACGCGATCTGTCGCCCAAGGCTGACCTTGCATCGGTCCCACTGGGGCCGACCCATCAAGGTCGCCGCGCGCTGGCCCACCCTCCACAGGGAGAACCCGACCGCGTACGCCCGCCGCATCCTCTACCGGGACGCGGGCGGTCATCGTCCTGAGGTACTTCGAGGACTGCACCGAACGACCCGTCGTCCAGCCCGGTGCCGTCGTCGTCGACGTCACCCGGGGCACGACCCGTCGGACCAGAGGGGGACGGACGGCGCGTACCAGGGCATCTAACCGGTTCGGGTCGACGCGTCCCCCCGCACCCGACTGCTGGTGCCCCCGCCCGACGGGACGTACAACGGCGGGCCGCAGCCGCTCGGGTGGGGCCCGCAGGACCAGCTGCGAGGTCGTCGGGCTTCCCAGCGCCGCGGCCGATCTGAGCCCGGGGGTGATGGCGAGCGCCGTCTCGTCGCTCTGAGCACCGCACGGGTCGGCGCGTGGGACCATGGGCGGGTCATGACTGCTCTGCCCGCTGCGCCCCCGGTGCTCCCACCCCTTCGCCTCGGACGGCACACGATCACCTCACCCGTCGTGCTTGCCCCGATGGCCGGCATCACCAACCTCGCCTTCCGCCGGCTTTGCCGCCGCTACGGCGCGGCGGGGCACGCCGCCGGCGGTGCGAACGGCGCCACGAGCCTCTACGTCAACGAGATGGTCACCTCACGCGCCGTCGTCGAACGGTCCCCGGAGACGATGCGGCTGCTCGAGCACGACGCCGACGAGCACCCGCGCAGCGTCCAGCTCTACAGCGTCGACCCCACGGCCACTCGGCTCGCGGCCCGGATCATCGCGACGGAGGACCGGGCTGACCACATCGACCTCAACTTCGGCTGCCCGGTGCCCAAGGTGACCCGCAAGGGCGGGGGAGCGGCCCTGCCGTGGAAGCGGGACCTCTTCCGTGCGATCGTCGGCGCCGCCGTCGAGGAGGGCGCGAAGCGCGACATCCCGGTGACGATCAAGATGCGCAAGGGCATCGACGACGAGCACCTCACCTACCTCGAGGCGGCCCAGATCGCCGTCGACGAAGGGGTCGCCGCGGTCGCCCTGCACGGCCGCACGGCGGCCCAGGCCTACTCCGGGCAGGCCGACTGGTCGGCGATCCGGCTGCTCAAGGAGACGATCACCACCGTCCCCGTGCTCGGCAACGGCGACATCTGGTCGGCCGATGACGCCCTGCGCATGGTCGCCGAGACCGGGTGCGACGGGGTCGTCGTCGGTCGCGGCTGCCTCGGGCGGCCGTGGCTCTTCACCGACCTCGCGGCGGCCTTCGCCGGCTCGTCCGAGCGGGTGCGCCCGACCCTCGGCGAGGTGACGGAGACCCTGCGCCAGCACGCCGAGAACCTCACCGACTTCTACGGCGGCGACGAGCTGCGGGCCTGCCGCGACATCCGCAAGCACATCGCCTGGTACCTCAAGGGATTCCCCGCTGGGTCGACCGTGCGTCACCAGCTCGCCCTCGTCGACAGCCTCGCCGCGCTCGACGCGCTCATCGCGACCCTCGATCCGGACGTGCCGTGGCCGCAGGGGGCGGCGGAGGGACCGCGCGGACGCGCCGGGTCGCCGCGCGTCGTCGCGCTCCCCGAGAACTGGTTGCGCAGCCGCGAGCTCGACGAGGCACAGGCCGCGCAGGTCGCCCAGGCCGAGCTCTCCGTCAGCGGGGGCTGACCCTCAGCCCTCGACGACGACGAGCAGGTCGCCGCCCTCGACCTGCTGATGGGTGCCGATGGCGGCCCGGACCACGCGTCCGGCGACCGGGGTGGTGATGCCCGCCTCCATCTTCATGGCCTCGATGGTCGCGACGGTCGCCCCGGCCTCGACCTCGTCTCCTTCGGCGACCTGGAGAGTGACGACGCCGGCGAAGGGGGCAGCCACCTGGCCGGGGACGCTCGCGTCAGCCTTCTCGGCCGCGACGACGTCAGCCTCGACATGGGTGTCGCGGACCCGGACCGGACGCAGCTGTCCGTTGACGGTGCCCATGACCGTGCGCATCCCCTGCTCGTCCGGCTCGCTCACCGAGCTGATGCCGAAGGTCAACGTCTTGCCCGGTTCGATCTCGACGTCGTACTCCTCGCCCTGGTCGAGCCCGTGGAGGAAGGCGCCCGTCCCGAGGACCGAGGTGTCGCCGTACTGCTCCCGCGCGGTGCGCATCTCCTGGGTCGGACCGGGGAAGAGGAGCTCGTTGAGGGTGCCCCGAGGGTTGTCGGCGAGGGCCTCCTGCTGCTCGATGGTGAGCTCGGTGACCGGCTGACGGACCGTGCGGCCCTGCAGCGCCTTGGTCCGGAAGGGCTCGGGCCAGCCGCCGGGCGGGTCGCCGAGGTCGCCCGAGAGGAAGCCCACGACGGAGTCCGGGATGTCGAACCGCGCCGGGTCGGCCTCGAACTCCGCCGGGTCGGCGTTCGTCCCGACGAGGGCGAGCGCGAGGTCGCCGACGACCTTGCTGCTCGGCGTGACCTTGACGATGTTGCCGAGCATCGAGTTGGCGGCCGCGTACATGTCCTCGACCGCCTCGAAGCGGTCACCGAGACCGAGGGCGATGGCCTGCTGACGCAGGTTGGAGAGCTGACCGCCCGGGATCTCGTGGCGGTACACGCGCCCGGTCGGGGAGTCGAGACCCGACTCGAAGGGCGCGTAGAGGCGGCGCACAGCCTCCCAGTACGGCTCGAGGGCGAAGACCTGGTCGATGTCGAGCCCGGTGGGGCGGTCGGTTCCGTCGGTCGCGGCCACGAGGGCCGAGAGCGAGGGCTGCGAGGTGGTCCCCGCCATCGTCGCCGTGGCGGCGTCCACGGCGTCGACCCCGGCGTCGATCGCCGCCAGGAGGGTGCCGATCTGGCCACCCGCCGTGTCGTGCGTGTGGAGGTGCACGGGCAGGTCGAAGCGCTCCCGCAGGGCGCGGACCAGCCGGGCCGCAGCGGGGGCCCGGAGCAGCCCGGCCATGTCCTTGATCGCCAGGACGTGCGCCCCGGACTCCACGATCTGCTCGGCGAGGCGCAGGTAGTAGTCGAGGGTGTAGAGCTCCTCGGCCGGGTCGAGCAGGTTGCCGGTGTAGCAGAGGGCGACCTCGGCCACCGCGGTGTCGGTGGACAGCACTGCCTCCACGGCGGGTCGCATCTGGCTCACGTCGTTGAGCGAGTCGAAGATCCGGAAGATGTCGAGCCCGCTGCGGGCCGCCTCGGCGACGAAGGCGTCGGTCACGCTCGTCGGGTATGGGGTGTAGCCGACCGTGTTGCGTCCCCGCAGCAGCATCTGGAGCGGGATGTTCGGCATCGCCTCGTGGAGGGCGCTGAGGCGCTCCCACGGGTCCTCGTTGAGGAACCGGAGCGCCACGTCGTACGTCGCGCCGCCCCAGGCCTCCATCGAGAGCAGCTGCGGCGTGAGGTGCGCGACGTGACCCGCCACGTGGAGCAGGTCGCGGGTGCGCATCCGGGTGGCCAGGAGCGACTGGTGAGCGTCGCGGAAGGTCGTGTCGGTCACGGGGACGTCGGTGCGTGCCCGCAGGTCCACTGCGAAGCCCTTCGGCCCGAGCCTGCGGAGGCGGTCCCGGGTGCCCTCGGGCAGCGGTCCGGTCGGCAGGGCGGGAAGCTTCTCACGCGGGTGGACGGAGGTGGTCCGCCGACCGTAGGGCTGGTTCACCGACATCTCGGCGAGATAGGTGAGCAGCTTGGAGGCGCGGTCCTTGCCCGTCGGGGTGCGGAGCAGGCCTGGCCGCTCGTCGATGAAGCTCGTCGTGACGCGCCCGGCCTGGAAGCTCGGGTCGGCCAGCACCGCCTCGAGGAAGGCGATGTTCGTCGCCACCCCGCGGACCCGGAACTCCGCCAACGCCCGGCGAGCTCGCCGGACCGCCTGCTCGAAGGACGCCGCGCGGCAGGTCAGCTTGACGAGCATCGAGTCGAAGTGGGCGCTGATCTCGGCACCGACGAAGGTCGTCCCGCCGTCGAGGCGCACGCCCGACCCGCCGGCCGAGCGGTAGGCGGTGATCGTCCCGGCATCCGGGCGGAAGCCGTTCGCCGGGTCCTCGGTCGTGATCCGGCACTGCAGCGCAAACCCTTTCGTCCGGATCTCCTCCTGGCGCAGGCCGAGCTCGGACAACGTGCGGCCGGCCGCGATCTCCAGCTGGGTGACGACGAGGTCGATGTCGGTGACCTCCTCGGTCACCGTGTGCTCGACCTGGATCCGGGGGTTCATCTCGATGAAGACGTACCGGCCGTCCTCGCCGAGGAGGAACTCCACGGTGCCCGCGTTGACGTAGCCGATCGAGCGGGCGAAGGCGACGGCGTCCGCGCACATCGCGTCGCGGGTCGCCGGGTCGAGGTGCGGGGCAGGGGCGATCTCGACGACCTTCTGGTGGCGGCGCTGGACCGAGCAGTCCCGCTCGAAGAGGTGGACGACGTCGCCGGTGGCGTCCGCCACGACCTGGACCTCGATGTGCCGCGGGTTGACGACGGCCTCCTCGAGGTAGAGGGTCGGGTCGCCGAAGGCCGCGTCGGCCTCGCGCTGCGCGGCCTCGAGAGCGGACCGGAGCTCCTCGGGCTGCTCGACCCGGCGCATGCCGCGACCGCCGCCGCCGCTCACGGCCTTGACGAAGACCGGGAAGCCGATGTCGTGCGCGGCGCGCTCGAGGGCGTCCAGGTCGGTCGTCGGCTCGGCGCCGCGCAGTGTCGGCAGCCCGGCGTCACGCGCGGCCGCGATGGCCCGCGCCTTGTTGCCGGTGAGGTGCAGCACCTCCGACGGGGGACCGATGAAGGTGATGCCGGCCGCGACGCACGCCTCCGCGAGGTCAGGGTTCTCCGAGAGGAAGCCGTAGCCGGGGTAGATCGCGTCCGCGCCGGCCTCGACGGCGACCCGGACGATGTCCTCGTGGTCGAGGTAGGAGCGGACCGGGTGCCCCTCCTCGCCGATCTGGTAGGCCTCGTCCGCCTTCATCCGGTGCTCGGAGGTGCGGTCCTCGTACGGGTAGACGGCGACGGTGGTCGCGCCCAGCTCGGTCGCCGCGCGGAAGGCGCGGATGGCGATCTCACCACGGTTGGCGACGAGGATCTTCTCGAACATCTGAGGTCCCTTCTCGACGGTTGTCCGACCCTAGCGACCGCGAGCGACGGCTGACCTCGCGTTCCCCGGCTCGGGACGCGGCACGTGCGCGCCTAGAGTGCATCGGGTGGGTTACACAGAGCGAGACCGCGAGCGTTGGCTGCGTGAGGACCCGGTGCACAAGCGGGCCGATCGCGACGACTTCGCCCGTGACCGTGGACGGATCGTCCACTCGTCTGCCCTGCGACGGCTCTCCGCCAAGACCCAGGTGCTCCAGCCGAGCAGCGACGACTTCGTCCGCAACCGGCTGACGCACAGCCTGGAGGTCGCCCAGATCGGCCGCGAGTTCGGCGGAGCGCTCGGCTGCGACGGTGACGTCGTCGAGGTCGCCTGCCTGGCCCACGACCTCGGGCATCCCCCCTTCGGCCACAACGGTGAGAGCGCGCTCGACGAGATCGCCGCCGAGATCGGGGGCTTCGAGGGCAACGCCCAGACCTTCCGGATCCTCACCCGGTTGGAGCCGAAGCGGGCCCACGCCGACGGTCGGCCCGCCGGGCTCAACCTCACCCGGGCCAGCCTGGACGCGGCGACGAAGTACCCGTGGCGGCGGGGCGAGGCTCCGTGGCCCACGTGGAAGTTCGGCGTGTACGAGGACGACCTCCCCGCCTTCGCCTGGGTCCGCGACGGCAAGCCCGCCGACCTGCCGGCCATCGCGCGCTGTCTCGAGGCGGACGTCATGGACTGGTCCGACGACGTCGCCTACTCCGTCCACGACGTCGAGGACGCCGTCGCCTCCGGCAACCTCGACCTGCGGGTCCTCCGGGACGAAGGGGAGTCCGCACACGTCATCGAGGTCGCCCGGTCGGCCTATGCGCCCGACCTCACCGCGGACGCGCTGGGGGCGGGGCTGGAGCGGCTGCTCGCGACCGGCGCGGTGCCCGCCGGGTACGACGGCTCCAGGGTCGCCCTGGCCGGCCTCAAGGACATGACGAGCCGGCTCATCGGCCGGTTCGTGCAGGCAGCCGAGGCCGCGACCCGTGAGGTGCACGGACCCGACGACCTCGCACGCTACGACGCCTCGCTCGTCGTGCCCGACGAGAGCCGTGCGGAGGTGGCGGTGCTCAAGGCCGTCGCTGCCCACTACGTCATGCGCGCCGAGAGCCGGTCGGTCCTCTACGCCGACCAGCGTCAGGTCGTCGCGGACCTGGTCCGGTGGTTCGCCGCGGAGCCGGAGCAGCGGCTCGACCCCGACCTCCTGCCCGACCTCGCTGCTGCTCCGGACGACGCGGCCCGGCTGCGCGTCGTCGTCGACCAGGTCGCCTCGCTCACCGATGCCCGCGCGCTGCTGCTGCACTCAGCCCGGTAGCCATGACGCGGCGGGACATTGTCCCTCGCGGCCACCACGGGCCGCCGCGAATCTGGTCGTGGTCGCCGAGCGGCGACCCACGTGAGCAGAGAGCGGGGCAGCCATGGCGCGCCGGAGCGGACAACGGGCAGGGACCATCATCACCATCGTCGCGCTCCTGGCGCTCCTCCTCGGCGGCTCAGGCCTGCTGCTCGCGCCGCATGGCGCGGCCGAGCCGAGCCTCGCCGCGACACCGCCACCGCCCGGGCCGGCCGAGCTGTCCGTCGCCGTGCTCGGTGTGGGCGGAACGCCGCTGCCTGGGGTCGCGGTAGGAGCGTGGGAGACGCAAGGCTCCGGCTCGGTCGAGGGCACGACCGACGGCGCGGGCAGCGTGCGTTTCGACAGCCTCCCGGCAGCCGAGCTCAGCGTCAACCTGCCCGGCTCGAGGTTTGCGCGGACCTGGCCGGTCACCCTCGTGCCGGGCCCGAACCAGCTGAGGATCGACCTCACCGAGCACGCCGAGCTGACCGGTCGGGTCAGCGGGCTCCCCCAGGGAGAGGACGGGTGGGACGCCTGCCTGAGCAACGACGACCTCGAGCGGACGTGCGTGCCGATCGACGAGACCGGCCGGTACGCCTTCACCGGGATCGACGTGCCGGAGGCAGGCCGCTACCGCCTCGAGGTGGCCCGGTGGTTCGGCGAAGGGGGCGTCCGGGCCGCGACGCAGGTCACCCTCGGGGCGGGGCAGCGGGTCACCCGCGATCTCGACCTCGCCCAGACCCGCGCCGTCGTCAGCGGGCGGGTGATCGCTCAGGACGGCTCCCCGGCTGCCGGGGTCGTCAGGGTGCTCGACGAGGCCGATGAGACGGTCGCCTCGAGCCCGATCGAGGACGGGCAGTACCGGGTCGTCGTCGACCCGGCCGGCCCGGTCCTTCGCCTCGTCGTCCTCAGCCCGGCCGAGGAGGTCCTCTACGATGAGCCGCTCACGGTCGCGGGCGGCGAGGACATCACCCTCGACATCACCCTCGGTCCAGGCGGTGACCCGGAGGCAGGGTCGGTGACCGGGACGGTCACCGACGAGCGGGGCGAGCCGGTCCTCGATGCCCACGTGTGGGTCTGCCGGGGCTATCGGTGCGTCACGGTGACCACCGCCGCCGACGGGACCTATCGGGTCGACCGGCTCAGCGCCGGCGCGGTCACCGCGCGCGCCTCGTCCCCGGTCCACGCGACCTCGCAGACCTGGAGCGGGACCCTCCCGGCGGGCGGGAGCCTCACCGCCGACCTCACGATCCAGCGGCTCCTCCCGCTGCCCGGGGGGATCATCGTCGGCGGCACCCAGCCGACCGACCCGCCCGGACGCTTTCCGGCCGTGCCGCGAGGGACCGGGGCCCCGATCTCGATGACCGCCTGCACCGGCGGGCAGGTGCGCTTCACCGTGGACACCGACGGAGCCGGGCCGGTGCTGACCGGGCGCTTGATCGAATCCTCGACCACTCCGGGCGCCTTTGCCGGCACGCTGCCGCCCGCCCCGAGCGGCGCCCAACGGGCTCGGGTGACCGTCACGGTGACCTGCCCGGACGGGACGAGCCAGGAGACTCCCTTCGACATCGTCTACATCGACCCGTCCGGCACGGTGCTCGACACCTCCGGGACGCCGGTCGAGGGCGCCCGGGTCGTCCTGGAGCGCTCCGAGACCGAGGACGGGCCGTTCGAGCCGCTGCCGCAGGGTTCGGAGCTGATGAGCCCGGACAACCGGGTGAACCCGTGGACGACCGATGCCAGTGGCGCGTTCCGGTGGGACGTTGCGCAGGGCTACTACCGGCTGCGGGTCTCCGCCCCGGGCCACCACGTACCCGGGACCGACGAGGAGATCCTGACCACCCAGGTGTGGCGCATCCCGCCCGAGGTCACCGGGCTCGAGCTCGTGCTGGAGAAGGACGAGGCCGAGCCGGAGCCCGAGCGGGTGGCGCCGACGATCTCCCTGCGGGCCACCCCGTCAAGGGTGAATGTCGGGCGGCGGGTCACCCTGCAGACCCGGGTCGACGGAAGCAGCGGACGACCGACCGGGACGATCGACATCACCCGCGACGGCTCACCGGTGCGCGGCTGCCAGAACATCCCCCTTCGCCGTGGTCGCGCCCGGTGCGTGACCACCGCTGCCGAGGCAGGGACCCTGACCTACCGCGCCGAGTACTCCGGCGACGAGCGCTACCTCGCCGCGGAGCAGGAGCGCACCGTCCGGGCGGTCAAGGCGCGCCAGAGCGTGCGCGTGAACGGACCATGGCTCACCCGCGCGGGTCGGAGCGTCGATTACACCATCGGCGGGAGAGGTCCGCGGCACACGGTGGTCGTCGCGGAGAAGACCCCGGGGGTCTGCACCGCGACCGTGACCGAGCGGTCGGTGCGGGTCCGGACCAGCCGGCCAGGGCTGTGCCTCTTCACCGTCGCTCGGCACGAGACCGACCGGTGGGCGCCCGCTGCCCCCCGCCTGGTCGCGCTGTGGGTCGCGGGGAATCGCTGGCACCCCTATGGCGACCGGTCCGGGCAGCTTCGAGACCGCCGCGCGTGAGCGCGGCCCGGGGGGAGGAGGGAAGGGGGCCAGGCAGCGTGCCGGTCCCCTTCCCTTCCGCTCTTCCCAAAGACCGGCAGGAGGAGCACTCTCATGCCATGGGGGTCCGAGCGAAGGAGCAGGAATGACAGGGAAGACCAGGATCAAGGACGACGGGCAGGTCCTCGGACCTGACCAGCTGGCGATGGCGCTCGGGCGAGAT
Source organism: Marihabitans sp. (assembly GCA_043423105.1). Taxonomy (GTDB): domain Bacteria; phylum Actinomycetota; class Actinomycetes; order Actinomycetales; family Dermatophilaceae; genus Marihabitans. The sequence continues at coordinate 3,458 of JBHWMJ010000209.1, read as the reverse complement.
CGTCCGTGCCTGCACGTCATGCCGGCCCAGCAGCTGGCGAGCCACCGGGCCTGGGACGTCGAGGAGGTCGACCTCATCGACCAGGACGCGAACCTGCTGGAGCAGCGCGGCACCGGCGAGCGGGCGTACCTCGTGGTGGCCGGCAAGCACGACGCCGAGGAGGTGCGCAGGCGGGTGCTCGACACCGCTGCCCGGCTGGTCGAGCTGGCACGCTCACGGGACCTCGGGTCGGGGCGCCAGGACGTCCAGCTCGGGCTGGGCCAGATCGGAACCCTGGACGGCGATCTGGCTGACCTCATGCGGTTCTTCGCCGACCCGGTGCCGCAGTCCGACCCGGGCCGGCCAAGGGTGTCGACCAAGGGAGGCTTCTGGCACAACCTCGCCCATGCCGCCTTCGGCTGAGCTTTCCGGGCCGGGCGTGGCGATGGTCGCGTTCGCGGCCGGCTTCCTCCCGACCGGGCTGCTGCTCCTGCGGCACGCCCCGCGACACCCGGTCAGCAGGCCGGTGCTGCTCGCCGGAGCCTGCGCCGTGGCCTGGCTGCTCGTCTCAGGGGTCGCCGCCCAAGGGGTGGAGGCGAGCCGGCCCGCGGTCTGGGCCGCCCAATGGCTGCTCGTCCCACCCTGGGCTTTCCTGACGGTCGCGCTGGTCCGCTTCCCGCACGGCTGCTTCACGTTGGGCCGTGGCCGGCTCGAGCGGGCGGCGGCCGCGGCCGGTCTCGTCGCAACCCTCGCCGTCGCCGTCGCAGCGGCGCCAGCCCCCCACACCATCCTGACCGACCCGATGGGCCCGGCGAGGCCGACGAGCCACCTGCTCGTGCTGCTCGCCGCCGGGTCGTCCTTCGCGCTGCTCGTGGTCGCGGCAGTGACCTCGATCATGCTCATCCGCTCGGCGCGGCAGGTCGACCCGGGCGATCGGTGGGCGTACGCGTCCCTCGTGCCGGCTGGGGCGCTCCTGGCCACCGGGGCGGTGCTCGACGGTGGCTCCGCGCTCGTGGGCTCGGGCAACCCGATCGGCGGATACCTCAGCACTGCCGCCATCGTGGCGCTGCCCGTCGGGATGGTCGTCGCCGTCTTCGAGGGACGGTGGGCCGACCTCGACGTCGTGTCCAACCGCCGCCTGCTCGTCCTCGGGGTGTGGCTGACCGGTGCCGTGCTGTGCGCGGCGCTCCTCTCCCTCGTGCTGCCCGCGACGGGCGGGAGCGGCTCCGCGGTGCCGGTTTTGATCGCCACCGCGGTGGTCCTGGCGCTCGCGGCAGCGCACCGGCGCGTCGTGCACGCCGCCGAACGCTGGGTCTACGGGTTGCGCGACGAACCACTGGACGTCGTGCGCGATGTCGGCCGCCTCCTGGGGGCGGCGGGCAACCCTGTCGAGGCGCTGCGCCGCGCGCCCGGGGTGCTCGCCGATGCCCTCCGGCTGCCCTACGCCCGGCTCGAGGTCGACATCGGTGGGCAGGCGACGCTGCAGGCCGAGCACGGTCGGCGGCTGGTCGAGCCCAGCACGATCCCGCTCACCCACGGGGATCGCGTGCTGGGCACGCTCGAGGTCTCTCCGCGGCGCCGCGGGGAGGGCCTGACGCCGACCGAGAGGGACATCGTCGAGGCCTTCGCCAGCCATGCGGCAGCGGTGGCGCACTCCCACCGCCTTGCGCTGGAGGTCCAGCACGCCCGGGAGCACCTGGTCCGGGCCCGCGAGGACGAGCGCCTCCGTCTGCGCAGAGACCTGCACGACGGCCTCGGCCCGGTGATCGCAGGAGCCCGGATGCAGCTCGCTGCGACCGTCACCGCAGACGCGACCACCGCGCGCTCGCTTGCTGCGGCGGTCGCCGCCGACCTGGAAGGAGCGAGCGAGTCGGTGCGCGAGATCGTCCAGGCGCTGCGCCCCAGCTCTCTCGACGAGGGTCTCGACACCGCGATCGAGCAGACCGCCCACCGCCTGCTGCCGGGTCACGTCGTCGCCCTCGACCTCGACGTGCCCGAGCGGCTTCCCGCGGCGACGGAGGTCGCGCTGCTGCGCATCGCCACCGAGGCGCTGACCAACGTCGCGCTGCACGCCGGAGCGACCCGGTGCACGATGAGCCTCGCGGCCACCGAGACGGAGGTCGTCCTCGAGGTCTGCGACGACGGCCGACCGCACAGGTCGGACCGAACGGTCAGACGCAGCACCGGCCTGGGGCAGGCCAGCATGCGGGTACGCGCCGAGGAGCTCGGCGGAGCGTTCGACTTCGTTCGGAGCGCCGAAGGCGCCACGGTCCGGGTGCGGATCCCCCGCGCAGGTGAGCAGCCGTGAGCGTGCCTGCGCTCGTCCTCGTCGTCGACGATCACCCGGTGGTTCGCCGCGGCCTGACGGCGTTGCTCGAGGCCCAGGAGTGGGTCGGCGCGGTGCACGAGGCCGCGACCGTCGCCGACGCGACCGTCGCCGCCAACCGTCACCCCTTCGACCTCGCCGTCGTCGACCTGCGACTGCCCGACGGAGACGGGCTGGCGGTCCTGGACACCCTGACCGCCCGCGCGCCAGGGTGCCGGTCGCTCGTGCTCACCATGGAGCTCGACGCCCGGACCGCCGCAGCGGCAATGCGCGCCGGCGCCATCTGCTGCCTGGCCAAGGACGCGCCCCCAGAGACGATCGTCGACACGGTGCGGGCTGTCCATGCCGGCGAACCGGTGGCCCCCCTCCCCGACGGTGTGCGCGCGACTGTCCTCGACCCCTTCGCCGGCCTGAGCCCGAGAGAGCGGCGGGTCGCCGCTCTCGTCGCCGAGGGGGCGACGAACTCCGAGATCGCCCGGACGCTGCGCATCAGCGAGAAGACGGTACGCAACCAGGTGTGCACCATCGCGGACAAGCTCGGCGTCCGCGGGCGGGTCGGGATCACCATCCGCAGCCGTGGAGGAGGATCCGGGGCAGGGGAGTGCCCCCCATCGCCTGGACCTCCCCGCTGACCTACCGTGAGGTCGACCGGTAGCACGAGCGAAGGGGCAGCCATGAGCGTCAGCGAGGGGATGGTTGTCGAGCGGGTGCGGGCGAGCGAGCGCGCGGTGCTCGGGCAGGTGCGGGCCATCGAGGTCGCGCGGCTTGAGACGCGGCCATCTGCGGCCCGGTTGGCCCAGGCCTGGCAAGGACAGGACTCCTCGGACTTCCAGCGACGGTGGGGGAGCGCCGAGCGTCACCTCGTGCTCGTCGAGGACGGCCTGCGCCGGCTCGTGGAGGAGCTGCGGGTGCAGGCGCAGGACCAGGAGCGGGTCTCGGAGGACCGCGGTGGCGGGTCGCCGGGGGGCTTGGGTCTTGCCGGTCCCGTCGGCGCCACGCCCGGTGAGGATCAGAGCGGCAACCCGGACATTCCTGAGGGCGAAGGCCACGAGAACATCTCCTACCGCACGGTCGCGGGACCGGTCGTCGTCGACGGGGTCGAGGACAGTCGCGCGCACACCGTCGGGGAGGGGGGCCACCGGTTCGCCGGCAT
>JBHWMJ010000208.1:0-7993 GCA_043423105.1 Marihabitans sp. | reverse complement strand
CGCCAGGACTCGATCTGTGCATAGACCGGCATGCTCGGGTCGACCTCGCGCCGCAGCAGCAGCTCGAAGGACGCGTCCGCCGCGTCGAAGGTGTACCCCTGCTGCTCGAGGCTCTTGACGCGGGCGAGGACCCTGGCGAGGACGTCACCGTCGCCGGAGAGGTCGACGCCGAACTCGCGGCTCTTGAGCTCGACGGTGGCCCTGCCCGCCATGTCGGAGACGAGCATCCGCATGTCGTTGCCGACGTCCTTGGGCTCGATGTGCTGGTAGAGATCGGGGTCGACCTTGATCGCGCTCGCGTGCAGACCCGCCTTGTGCGCGAAGGCTCCCGCGCCGACGTAGGGCTGCCGCGAGAACGGCGGGTAGTTCGTCACCTCGCTGATCGCGTGCGCGATCCGGGTCGCGTCCTGCAGTCGGTAGGGCTCGACGAGGTCCATGCCGAGCTTGAGCTGGAGGTTGGCGAGGACGGTGATGAGGTCGGCGTTGCCGGTGCGCTCGCCGTAGCCGTTGATCGTCCCCTGCACGTGGTCGGCGCCAGCCTCGACCGCCGCCATCGTGTTGGCCACGGCGCAGCCGGTGTCGTTGTGGCAGTGGATGCCGACGCGGGCCCCGGTCGTGGCGATGACGTCTGAGACGGCGGCGTGGACCTGGCCGGGCAGCATCCCCCCGTTGGTGTCGCACAGCGCGACGACCTCCGCACCGGCGTCGACAGCGGCCTGGACGCAGGCGAGCGCGTACTCGCGGTCGAGGAGGTACCCGTCGAAGAAGTGCTCGGTGTCGACGACGACGGTGCGCCCCTGGGCGACGAGGTGGCTGACGGTGTCGGTGATCATCGCGAGGTTCTCCTCGCGGGTCGTGCGCAGCGCCCGCTCGACGTGCCCGGGGTGAGACTTCGCGACGAGGGTGATGACGCTCGCCCCGGAGTCGAGGAGCGCCTGGACCTGCGGGTCCTCGGCGGCGGTCGTGCCCGCCTTGCGGGTCGCGCCGAAGGCGGCGAGGGTCGCATTGTGCAGGCTGAGCTCCGTCTGCGCCCGCCGGAAGAACTCCGTGTCGTTCGGGTTGGCCCCCGGCCATCCCCCTTCGATGTGAGTGACGCCGAGGTCGTCGAGGTGACGGGCGATCGTCAGCTTGTCCGCGACGGAGAGGTTGATCCCCTCCTGCTGCGCGCCGTCGCGCATCGTCGTGTCGTAGACGTGGAACGTCGTGGTCATCTCGCACTTCCTGGCAGCCGGGCGAAGGGGGTGAACCCGCTCGTCGCGCCGGGACCAGGCTGAGGGTGGGCCTGGACTCCCCTTCGCTGCCGTCGGGCGCTCCCTGCTCCGCCCGAGACAAGCGAAAGACCCCCCGGGTACGGGAGGTCTGCGCGACGAGCGGGGCTCGTCGCGCCTAGATAATGAGCAGCGCCGCGGTAGCGGCGGCAGTCATCTCGGGCATCACGTCAGCCACCCTCCCACCGGCATCCACGGGACGAACGGGGTGTCCGCATCGTGGTCACTGCAGGAGGGCCTCGAGGACGGCGGCGACCCCGTCGTCGTCGTTGGATCCGGTCGTGTCGGTCGCGGCGGCCCGGACCTCGGGGTGGGCGTTGGCGACGGCGAAGGAGCGCCCCGACCAGGTGAGCATCGGCAGGTCGTTGGGCATGTCGCCGAAGGTCCACACCTCCGCCGGGTCGATGCCGAGCTCGTCGCACCACGCCTGGAGGGCAGCGGCCTTGGTGACTCCCGGCGCGGACATCTCGGCGAGCCCGCCGGCGCCCGAATAGGAGAGCACGACCCGCTCCGCGACGACCTCGGCGGCGCAGACGAGGAACTCGTCGTCGGTGAGGTGCGGGTTGCGCGCCAGCAGCTTGCCCGCGCGTGCGTCCTGCAGGGCCTCGATCCGGTCGGTGCAGACGAGGTCCTCCGGGTGGTCGTGGATCGCGGCGAACATCCGCTCGGCTGCCAGGCCCGTGCTCCGCTCGGCAGCGAAACCCGTCCCCGGCAGCTCGGAGCGCAGGTCGGCGACGACCTCGGCGACGACCTCCGGGTCGATCGTCCGCTCGGCGAAGACCCGCCTCTGGGCGACGTCGTAGCGGAAGGCGCCGTTGCCGCACAGGGCGATCCCTCGCGCCCCGACGACGTGCGCGAGGTCGTCGAGCCACCGGGGTGGCCGGGCGGTGACGAGCACCGTCTCGATCCCGGCGTCCGCGGCGGCCCGGAGCGCCTGGACGCTCCGCTCCGAGACGGAGCCGTCCGAGCGCAGCAGCGTGCCGTCGAGGTCCGTCGCGACGAGCCGTGGCGCGCTCACCCCTTCGCCCCTCACACCAGCCGGGTCATCCAGCCGTAGGTGTCCTCAGAGCGGCCCTGCTGCATCGAGAGCAGCCGCTCACGCAGCCCGCGGGTCACCTCGCCGCCGCTCTCCCCCGCGGTCGACGGGGCGCTGCCGCCGCCGTCCCAGCGCAGCTCGCCGATCGGGGTGATGATCGCCGCGGTGCCGCAGGCGAAGACCTCGAGGATCTCGCCGCTGGCGACACCGGCCTTCCACTCCGCGATCTCGACCTTGCGCTCGACCGGCGTGAGGCCGAACTCGTGGGCGAGCTCGAGGACGGACATGCGGGTGATGCCGGGCAGGATCGTGCCGGTGAGCTCGGGCGTGACGAGGGTGCCGTCCTTCATGACGAAGAAGACGTTCATGCCGCCGAGCTCGTCGACGTAGGTGTGCGTCGCGGAGTCGAGGAAGACCGCCTGGTCGCAGCCGTTCTGGGCACCCTCGATCTGGCCGGCGAGCGCGGAGGCGTAGTTGCCACCGCACTTCGCGGCGCCGGTGCCGCCGGCCCCGGCGCGGGCGAAGTTCTCCGCGACCCACAGGGTGACCGGCTTCGGGCCGCCGGTGAAGATCGAGGCGGCGGGGCTGGCGATGACCGAGTACTTCACCTCGCTGCTCGGACGCAGGCCGAGGAAGGCCGCGGAGCCGTACATGAAGGGTCGCAGGTAGAGGCTCTTCTCGCCGTCGCCGAAGGCGGGGACCCACGCCTCGTCGGCCTCGACGAGCACCTTGAGCGACTCGACGAAGTCGTCGACCGGCAGCTCTGGCAGGGCCATCCGGCGGGCGCTCGCGATGAGGCGCTCCCCGTTCTTCTCGGGGCGGAAGGTCCACACCGAGCCGTCCTCGTGGCGGTACGCCTTGAGCCCCTCGAAGATCTCCTGCGCGTAGTGCAGCACCGAGGCTGCCGGGCTGATCGTGATGTCCCCGTAGGGGGTCAGCTCGGCACCGGTCCACCCCTCGTCGACCCGCCACGTCGCCGTGACCATGTGGTCGGTCATGTGCGTGCCGAAGCCGGGGTTGGCGAGGATCTGCTCGCGCTGCTCCAGGCTCGTCGGGCTGGGGTTCGTGGTGCGGGTGTAGGACAACGTCATCGTCGGCTCCTGTGGTCTGGCATGCGGTGGTTGCAGGGTAGCCCGCTCCCCGTCGGGTCGAGGCGGGCCGCGTTGTTGGTCGAGGTGCGACGAGCTCTGCGAGGAGCCTCACGACCACGAAGGGGGTGAGCCGACCTCTCCGGTCGGCTCACCCCCTTCGGGTGGTGGCGTCGCTCAGAGGCGGCCGGCGATCGCGTCGCCGATCTCGGACGTGCTGCGTACGGCGTCGCCGCGCTCAGCGAGGTCGGCGGCGACGGCCGCCTCGACCCGCTCGGCCTGGGCATCGAGCCCGAGGTGAGCCAGGAGCATCGACGCCGAGAGGATCGCGGCGGTCGGGTCGGCCTTACCCTGGCCGGCGATGTCGGGGGCCGATCCGTGCACCGGCTCGAACATGCTCGGCGCGGCACCGGAGGGGTTGATGTTGCCGCTCGCGGCGAGGCCGATGCCGCCGGCGACCGCCGCGGCGATGTCAGTGATGATGTCGCCGAAGAGGTTGTCGGTGACGATGACGTCGAAGCGGGCCGGATCGGTCGCGAGGAAGATCGTCGCGGCGTCGACGTGCTGGTAGGCGGTCTGGACGTCGGGGAACTCGGCAGCGACCTCCTCGACGGTGCGGCGCCACAGGTGGCCGGCGTTGACGAGGACGTTGTGCTTGTGGACGAGCGTGAGGTGCTTGCGCGGCCGGGCCTGGGCGCGGGCGAAGGCGTCGCGGACGACGCGCTCGACACCGAAGCGGGTGTTGACGCTCGTCTCGGTCGCGATCTCCTGCGGGGTGCCGACGCGCAGCGCACCGCCGTTGCCCACGTAGGGGCCCTCGGTGCCCTCGCGGACGACGACGAAGTCGAGGCCCTTGCTCGTGACGTGCTCAGCGAGCGGGCTCGTCACGCCCGGGTAGAGCTTGGCCGGACGCAGGTTGACGTAGTGGTCGAGTGCGAAGCGCAGGGGCAGCAGGACGCCGCGCTCGAGGACGCCGCTCGGCACGCTCGGGTCGCCGATCGCGCCGAGCAGGATGCCGTCGTGCCCGCGGAGCTCCTCGACGACGGAGTCCGGCAGGGTCTCGCCGGTGGCGTGCCAGCGCTTCGCGCCGAGGTCGTACTCGGTCGTGCTGATCTCGACGTCCGCGCCGAGTGCGCCGAGGACCTTGAGCCCCTCGGCGACGACCTCGGGGCCGATCCCGTCGCCACCGATGACGGCGATGTCGAAGGTGGTCTTCGAGGCAGGCGAGGCGGTGTCGAGCGCGGTGGTCGTCATACCCGCGATGCTAGGACCGCCGTCCGAGATGTGAGAACCCAGTTCCGCATCTCGGGACGCTCGTTCGCGCATCCACGCGCACGTTGGGGGTCAGTCAGTCGACCTTGCGCGCCGCGCCCTTGTCCGCCGACTGGGCGAAGCGGGCGAAGATCTTCAGCGCGGCCGAGACGGGACGATCCCGGTCGACCGGCTCCCACCCCTTCGCGTCCTGCTCGGCCCGCCGCCGGACGAGCTCCTCGTCGTCGACGAGGAGGTTGACTCGACGGTTCGGGATGTCGAACTCGATCACGTCGCCGTCGCGGACCAGCCCGATCGGTCCGCCCGAGGCCGCCTCAGGGGAGACGTGCCCGACGGACAGGCCCGACGAGCCGCCGCTGAAGCGACCGTCCGTGATGAGCGCGCACTTCGGGCCGAGGCCGACGCCCTTGAGGTAGGAGGTCGGGTAGAGCATCTCCTGCATCCCCGGGCCACCCTTCGGGCCCTCGTACCGGACGACGACGACGTCCCCGGCCTGGACCTGACCGCCGAGGATCATCTCGACCGCCTGCTCCTGGCTCTCGGCGACGCGCGCCGGCCCGCTGAAGGACCACTGGTGCTCCGGCACGCCCGCGGTCTTGACGATGCACCCGTCCGGGGCGAGGTTGCCGCTGAGGACGGCCAGCCCCCCTTCGGTGGTGAAGGCGTGCTCGACGCTGCGGATGCACCCCGCCTCGCCGTCGATGTCGAGGCTCTGCCAGCGGTTGGTCGAGGAGAAGGCCTCGGTGGTGCGGACTCCGCCGGGTGCCGCGTGGAAGAGCTCGGTCGCCTTCTCGGTCGCGGTGCCGGATCGGATGTCCCAGTCCGCGAGCCACTGCTCGAGCGAGGTCGAGTGGACGGAGCGCACCGACGCGTCGAGCATCCCGCCGCGGTGCAGCTCGCCGAGGATCGCGGGGACGCCGCCAGCCCGGTGGACGTCCTCCATGTAGTAGTCAGTCGAGTTCGGGGCGACCTTGACGAGGCACGGAGTGACCCGGCTCAGCGCGTCGATGTCGCTCTGGCCGAAGTCGACGCCGGCCTCCTGGGCAGCGGCGAGCAGGTGAAGGATCGTGTTCGTCGAGCCACCCATCGCGATATCGAGGCGCATGGCGTTGGCGAAGGCGGGCTTGGTCGCGATCGAGCGGGGCAGCACCGAGTCGTCGTCGCCCTCGTAGTAGTCGCGGCACAGGTCGACGACGAGCCGGCCGGCGTCGAGGAAGAGCTCGCGGCGGGCCGCAGCCGTGGCCAGCGTCGAGCCGTTGCCCGGCAGGGAGAGGCCGAGCGCCTCGGTGAGGCAGTTCATCGAGTTGGCGGTGAACATCCCCGAGCACGAGCCGCACGTCGGGCAGGCGGACTGCTCGATCGTCGTGATCTCCTCGTCGGAGACGGTGTCGTCGACGGACTTGATCATCGCGTCGATGAGGTCGAGCCGCGTCGCCGCCGTCCCGTCCTCGCCGATGATCGCCTTGCCCGCCTCCATCGGCCCGCCGCTGACAAAGACGGTCGGGATGTTGAGCCGAAGCGCGGCGAGCAGCATGCCCGGTGTGATCTTGTCGCAGTTCGAGATGCACACGAGCGCGTCGGCGCAATGCGCCTGGACCATGTACTCGACGGCGTCCGCGATGACCTCGCGGCTGGGGAGGCTGTAGAGCATCCCGGCGTGGCCCATGGCGATGCCGTCGTCGACGGCGATGGTGTTGAACTCCTTGCCGACTCCCCCGGCCTCCTGGATCGCGCCCGCGACGAGCTGGCCCATGTCCTTGAGGTGGACGTGACCGGGCACGAACTGGGTGAAGGAGTTGGCGATCGCGATTATCGGCTTGCCGAAGTCCCCTTCGCCCATGCCCGTCGCGCGCCAAAGGGCGCGGGCGCCAGCCATGTTGCGTCCGTGGGTCGTGGTGCGGGATCTCAGCTCGGGCATGGGATCAACCTAGTTCTCGGGGTGTTCGGGGCGAAGGGGTGTCCCGCTGACGTGACCCCCGAGGTGCGAGGAGCTCTGCGACGAGCCTCGAGGGGGAACGGCCGCAGCCGCCACGTCGGACGTGGCGGCTGCGCGGCGGGACCGGAGGGATCAGTCGTTGCTGCCCTGGTCGCGGCGGTCCATGGACTCCTGGAGAGCGCGGCGCGCCTCCTGTGCCTCGTCGCTCATGACGATGCTCCTTCGTCGGGAGGTGTGCGGCGACGGCATCGACCCCGGTGGGGGTGAGCAGGGGGCCGGCCGCAGGGTCACCGCGAGCCGTCCCGACATCGCCTGCCCCTACGGTACGTGCGAGATGTCCACTCCCCGGACCCCTTGACCACATGCTGGGACAACTCTCGCGTCTGCCACGGCAGACGCGAGCTCGGCGCCTCAGGTGTCGCGGGAGAGGCGACGCGAGAGCAGGACGATGGCCGCGACGACTCCGAGCGCGACGAGCGCCCACCACCACGGCAGCCCGCCGAGTGCCGCCTCGAGCACGGCGAAGCCGATCGTCGTGTAGACCGTCGCCCAGAGGGTCGCGCCGACGACGAGCGCCGGCCCGAAGTGTGTCCATGGCATCCGCAGCGCCCCGGCGCTGAGGTTGATCGCGGTCTGCAGCCCGACAGTGAGGAAGCCCAGGCTGACCGCCGGTGGCCCGATCCGACGGACCATCCGCTCGCCCTGCGCGAGGAGGGCTCGCCTCTCGTGCCGGCTCTCCCCCTTCGCCAGGCGACGCTCCGCAGCCCCGCGGGCTCCGCGACCGATCGCGTAGGTGACGCTCCCCCGGACGACCGCGCCGAGGAAGAGGAAGCCGAAGGCGGCCCAGAACGGCCAGCTCTCGAGCATCTCCTCCACCGGACCAGGGTAGGCGGGCGGTGGTGGGATCCCTGCAGGGCCTGCGTATCCACACCGAATCCGCTCAGGAATGCGGCAGTCCGCTCAGGAACGTTCCTGAGCGGACTGCACTTGCGTAAGGAAGTTCGGATCCTCAGCGGGCGGCGGAGCCCTCGGTGTAGTCGTCGTCGGTCTGCTGCCACGAGAAGTGCGAGCGCAGCTCCTTGCCGGTCGCCTCGATCGGGTGGCCGGCCTCCTTGTCGCGCAGCTCCTGGAACTCCTTGGCGCCGTTGTCCTGGTCGTCGATGAAGCGCTTGGCGAAGGAGCCGTCCTGGATGTCGGCGAGCACGCCCTGCATCCGCTCCTTGACACCGGCGTCGATGACCCGCGGGCCGGAGACGTAGTCGCCGTACTCGGCGGTGTCCGAGATCGACCAGCGCTGCTTGGCGATGCCGCCCTCCCACATGAGGTCGACGATGAGCTTGAGCTCGTGGAGCACCTCGAAGTAGGCGATCTCCGGCTGGTAGCCCGCCTCGGT
>JBHWMJ010000207.1:0-14153 GCA_043423105.1 Marihabitans sp. | reverse complement strand
AGCCAGGCGATCTCGTCGTCGCTCAGCTCGGCGGCGAGGTCGCGCGCCATGGCGTCCTGCCGGAGCGCGCGGAGAGCGTTGCTGACGGTCACGTCGATCGTCTCGTGACGTGCGGCGGCCAGCCGAGTCACCTGAGCATGCGTCTCCCGACTGATGCGGATCGTGGTCGTCGTGCTCATGGGCACATCCTAGAGGCGTGTAGACGGATCGGTCTACAGGCCTGGATCGCCTTCCTCATGTCGCCCGCGCGACCCGGCGCAGGCGCATGACCTCGACCTCGTAGCGACTGGCCGCTCCCGTCGCTGTGCGGAAGAAGCGCCGTCGCAGCGCACCGTGAACCTCTGCGCGGTCACCGTCGCCGAGCCGCTCCGCGGAGCGCCGGGCAGACGCCGACCAGCACGCCAGGTCGATGGTGTCGACCGGATCGCCCTTCGCCCGCCCGACGACGAGTCGCAAGGTGACGAGGCTGTCACCGCTCGGCATCTCCTTGACCGCTGGTCCACCGCTGACTCGCCCGACGAGGATGACCTCGTTCCGGTCCTCCCCTGCGGCGGCTTGGGCCGCCGCCCTCTTACCTGACATAACGTCTCCTATCCTTGAGCTGCGAGCCAGGCTGCTCGCGATGCCTCGCCCCTGGGCGCGGCGGCAATCTCTTGGGGATCGACCACGACGCCACGGAGGGCCTGTGGACGGCGAGTGGCACCATGAGCCGGTGCGGTGCGACTACTTCGACAGCGGCGTGTGCCGCTCGTGCACCCTCATGGGCGTCCCCTACCCCGACCAGCTCGCGGACAAGCAGGCGCGGGTCGCCGCCCGGCTCGCTCACGTGGCGCCTGACGTCGAGTGGAAGCCGCCCTTCGCCTCACCCGAGAGCGGGTTCCGCAACAAGGCCAAGCTCGTGGCCGGCGGACGCCCGGGCGACCTCACGCTGGGGATCCTCGACCACGAGCAGCATGGCGTGGACCTGCAGGGGTGCGGCCTCTACCCCGCCGGACTGGCGGATGCTTTCGCGCCGATCAAGGCCTGGCTCGACCGGCTCCAGGTCCCGCCCTACGACGTGCCCCGCCGCCGCGGTGAGCTCAAGCACGTCATCGTCACGTCCAGCCCGGACGACGAGCTCATGGTGCGGCTCGTCCTGCGCAGCGACCGCCACGTCGAGAGGCTGCGTGACGATCTCCCCCGGCTCATCGGCATGCTGCCCGGGCTGCGGGCGCTGACCGTCAACCTCCAGCCGGAGCACAAGGCCGTCATCGAAGGGCCTGTCGAGGAGGTGCTCACCGACGACGACCACCTCGTCATGCGCGTCGCCGGGCTCCCGTTGCGCCTGCGCCCGAACAGCTTCTTCCAGACGAACACGCAGGCAGCGGCCGCGCTCTACGAGACCGCCGGGCGCTGGATCGGCACCACGGGAGCGAACTCCGTCCTCGACCTCTACTGCGGCGTGGGCGGGTTCGCGCTCACCGCGGCCACTGCGATGCCGGGAGTGCCGGTGCACGGTGTGGAGATCGCTGCCGAGGCCGTCGCGTCAGCCGTCTCGACCGCCGCAGACCTCAATCTCGACGTAACATTCAGCACCGGCGACGCCGTGACAGCCGCAGCGCAGGCGGACCTCGTCGTCGTCAACCCGCCCCGGCGCGGGATCGGCGACCTCACGAGCGCGCTCGAGGGCAGTCGCGCCCGATGGGTCCTCTACTCGAGCTGCAATATCGATTCGCTCGCCCGGGATCTGGTTCGGATGCCGTCGTACCGACCGCTCCGTGCCCGGCTGATCGACATGTTCCCCCAGACGGCGCACTGCGAGGTCCTGCTCCTCCTGGAGCGCCATCCACACGTCTGACGAACGACGCCCGGATCTGGCGCATCCGGGCGTATGATGTCCGGAACTGCTGACTCGTCGACCTGTCAAGAGGACACACCTGGTGGGGACCACATCGTTGCGGAGGGTGCACGCCGCCCTCGTACTCGCCGCTGCCGGAGCGCTCATGGCGCCTCAGGCGATGGCCGAACCTCTCCCCTCCCCCACCGACCCGGCTCAGACGTCGTCGACGGCAGGCACCAGCCAGCCGCCAGGCGGCACCGAGCCGAGCGACGACCCCTTCGTCTACAACGGGCCGGCGGCCCAGCCCTACGCCAGCCTCTCCTCGGAGGAGGTGTCCGCCCAGATCAAGGAGGCCGACGCCCTCGCCGCGCGAATCCTCCAGAGCAACAAGGAAATCTCCAGCCTCGTCAAGACCCTCCAGCGGGACTCGAAGAAGGCCAATACCTTGCTCCAGAAGTACTCCACGGCGAAGAAGGAGTACGAGGCCGCTGAGGCGGAGGCGACGGAGGCACGGCGCGCCGCCGAGGCCCTCAGGAACCGGCTCGAGGCAGGGCGCAAGGACCTGCGCGACTGGGCCTTCGGCACGTACACCGAGGCAGGCGGCTACTCGGACACGATGGCCTTCCTCAACATCATGACGAAGGAGCCCAGCCAGGCCGGTGACTCGGCGGGCGACCTCACCTACCTCACCGACGAGCGGATCCACAGCGTCGACCTCGTCCGTGAGAAGACCGTCGACCAGGCCACGCTGGCCCGCAAGGCCGAGCGTGCCGAGAAGCGCGCCGAGGAGCAGAAGGCCAAGGCCGACAAGGCCCGCAAGGACCACGACGCCATCATCAAGGACCGCAAGGCGACCCTCGAGACCCTTCGCACCGAGTACGCGAAGGAGCTCCAGGAGGCGGGGCCGCTCGTCCAGTCGCTCTTCGGCATGGCCGGCCCGGACGCGCAACGCGCCCAGGAGGCCCTCACGTCCGCCATGGAGGAGGCCGGCCAGGATGTGTCCGCCTTCGAGGGTGGCAAGCCGTGCTCGGACAACGAGTCCCCTTACCCCAACGGCCAGCTCCCGCCCAGTGCGCTGTGCCCCCTCATCGGCGCCAGCGGCGAGGGCCTCCGTCCACGCGCCGCGGCCGCCTTCAACGCGATGTCGAAGGCGTACGCCCGGGACACCGGCCAGGCGATCTGTGTCACCGACAGCTACCGCTCGTACGCCGAGCAGGTCATCGTCAAGCAGCAGCGCGGTGGGTGGGCGGCCGCGCCGGGGACGTCGAACCACGGCTTCGGCGTCGCCCTCGACCTCTGCGGCGGCATCAACAGCTTCGGATCTGCCGCCCACGCCTGGATGCAGCAGAACGCCCCGCTCTACGGGTGGTTCCACCCGTCATGGGCCCAGGCTGGTGGCTCGCTGCCGGAGCCGTGGCACTGGGAGTTCGCGGGCTGACCCTGGCACCGGTGGCTCTGCCGAGCCCGGTGCGGCCGGTCAGCCGATCTGCTGCTCCTCGTGGCTCTTGACGGGGATCAGCACGAGCAGGCCAGCGAGGAGGATCAGGGCGATGCCGAGAATGCCCCAGTACTGCGTGTTCTCGCTGCCGGTGACCGCAGCGCCGATGGCGATGAAGGCGCCGAAGGCCAGCGGGCTGAGGAACGAGATCGCCCGCCCGGTCGTCGCGTAGAGGCCGAAGATCTCGCCGGCCTTGCCCTCGGGGATGAGGCGCGCGAGGAAGCTGCGCGAGGCTGCCTGCGCCGGACCGACGAACGCGGTCATGACGAGTCCCAGGCTCCAGAAGACCGGCTTGCCGCCGTCGTGGAGGAAGAAGATCAGCAGCCCGATGACGACGAGCGCGACGAGGCTGATCATGATGACCCGCTTGGGGCCGATGCGGTCGTCGAGCATGCCCATGGCCATCGTGCTCAACCCGGCCACGACGTTCGCCACGGCGCCGAAGATGATGACCTCGCCGGCGCTCAGACCGAAGGTGCCCGCCGCCAGCACCGCGCCGAAGGCGAAGACGCCCGCCAGCCCGTCACGGAAGAGCGCCGAGGCCATGAGGAAGTAGACGGTGTGCCGGGAGGTGCCCCAGAGCGCGCGGATCGAGGCGAAGAGCATCCGGTAGGAGTCGACGACGCCCACTCGCGGGGCCTTCTCGCGCGGCTCGTCCTTGAGCGCGAGGAACGCGGGGATGGTGAAGAGCAGGATCCACAGGCCGCAGATGAGCATGGACACCCGGATGTGCATGGCATCGGTGTCGGTTACGCCGAAGAGTCCTGCAGCGCCGGGCTTGTCCGCGCCCGCCGGGGCGATGAAGGCGAAGTTGAGCAGGAGCAGCACGACGATGCCGCCGAGGTAGCCCATCCCCCACCCGAAGCCGGAGACGCGCCCCACGTTCGCCGGGGAGGCGACCTGCTCGATCGTCGCGTTGTACGTCACCCCGGCGATCTCGGAGATGATCGAGCCGACGCCGAGCAGGACGAGCCCGAGCACGAGGTACTCGGGCTCCGGCTTGACGAAGAACAGCGCCGCGGCCAGCAGCGCCATGAGCCAGGTCTGCCAACGCAGGTTGCGCACCGTCCGACCGGTGCGGTCCGCGTTCTGGCCGAGGACGGGCGCCAGCACGGCGACAAGGAGGCCGGACAGGCCGGTCGCGATCGCCAGGGCGGTCGACGTCGAGTTGGTGTCCCCGAAGCTCGAGCTCGTGATGTAGACCGCGAAGACGAAGGTGATGATCACCGTGTTGTACGGCTGGCTCCCCCAGTCCCACATCGCCCAGGAGATGACCTTCTTGCGGCTCCCGGACCCGCCGTGCTCCAGGGCCGAGCCGACGGGGGCCAACGGCAGGTCGGCGGGGGTAACGGCGTTGCTCTCGTGCGTCACACGGGGACCGTACCGTCGCACCGGGGTCGGATGTGCGAGACAAGGTGCTTTGCCGCTAACCTGATGGTTTGCCGACGCAGCGGACCACCCTCGCCCGCACACCCCTTCGTCCATCAGCGTCGATGTGACGTGCGCCGCGGATGCAGCGCTTCGCGCCCCCCGGAGCGTCGGAACAAGAGAACGCTGAACGGCGTTGTCACGAGTGGTGCCAGGACAGGGGCCACAGGCACCATCACGACGATCGAGGAGTACAGACCATGGCAGAGCGCACGCTTCGCGGCACCCGGATGGTGTCCTTCAGCATGGAGACGACCGCCAACGTCGTCCCCAGCGAGCGCCAGATCACGACCTACGTCTGCGACGACGGGCACCGCACCGAGCTGCCCTTCTCGGTCGAGGCCGAGATCCCCAGCACCTGGGAGTGCCGCTGCGGCCTCCTCGGCAAGCTGCTCGACGGCCCCGAGCCCGAGCTCAAGCCGACCAAGCCGGCTCGTACGCACTGGGACATGCTGCTCGAGCGTCGCTCCATCCCGGAGCTCGAGGAGCTCCTCGAGGAGCGCCTGGCGCTGCTCCGCGAGAGCCGTGGTGAGAAGACGCGCAAGCGCACCGCCTGAGACACAGCGAAGGGGGCCGTCCGAGTTATCTCGGATGGCCCCCTTCGGCGTGCTACTCGACGATCTCGCCCTCGACGACGTCCGGAGGGCCGTTGGGGTCGTGCGGGCCACGGCGTCGGGTCTCGGTGACCGTGACGACACCGAGGTCGAAGAACACGCGACGGCTGATGGCCGCCTCGAGCAGCGGACGGGCCAAAGGCCGGGTCAGTGGGAGCAGGAGCGCGATCCCGAGGAGATCGCTGACGAAGCCCGGCAGGATGAGCAGGATCCCTCCGAGCAGGACGAGGATGCCGTCCGCGAGCTGCCGCGAAGGCATCTCCCCCGCCCGCGCGGCCGTCCGCAGCGCCCGCCAGGCGCGCCCCCCTTCGCGCCGGAGGAGCCAGAGCCCGAGCACCGACATCCCGACGAGCGCGACGAGGGTCCACAGCACGCCGACCTGGCGCCCGACGAGGATGATCACGGCGAGCTCGACGACGACCGCTGCCAGGAGCACGAGGGGCACCCACGGCAGGAGTCTCCGGCGTCGGCGCCCCGGTGCGCCCTGGACCTGCCTCACAGCGCGTGCCACCGCCGGTCGCGTCGCAGGATCTGCTCGGCCTGCCGGCGCCGGTGCTCCAGGCCCCAACCGGTGATGCGGCGCATCGACTCCTTGACGACGTCGCCGTCCATCTTCGACTCGCCGATCTCGCGCTCGATGAACGTGATCGGCACCTCGACGACCCGCAGCCCGGCACGCACGGTCCGGACGGTGAGGTCGGTCTGGAAGACGTAGCCGGCGCTCTCGACCTCGTCGAGGCCGATCTGGCGCAGGGTGTCGGTGCGGTAGACGCGGTAGCCGGCCGTGGCGTCGTTGACCGGCATGCCGAGGATCGCGCGGATGTAGAGGTTGCCGCCCATCGAGATCGCCTTGCGCGAGAGCGGCCAGTTGACGATCTCGCCGCCCCGGACGTAGCGGGAGCCGATGACGAGGTCGGCGTCCTGCGCTGCCGCGAGCATCGCGGGCAGGTCCTCGGGCCGGTGCGAGCCGTCGGCGTCCATCTCGACGACGGCGTCGTAGCCCGCGTCGAGGGCCCAGCGGAAGCCGGCGAGGTACGCGGCGCCGAGACCCTCCTTGCCCTGACGGTGGATCACGCTGACCTGCGGGTCGGCGGCGGCCAGCTCGTCGGCGGCCTCCCCGGTGCCGTCCGGGCTGTTGTCGTCGAGCACGACGACGTCCGCCTCGGGGACGCTCTCGCGGACCCGCGCCACGATGCGCGGGAGGTTCTCCCGCTCGTTGTACGTCGGGATGAGGACGGCGACCCGCTCGATCGGCGGGCGTGCGGCGGTCTCAGGCACGAGCGGTGGTCTCCAGCTCGGTGGTCGGTGAGGGCACGACCCTAGCCCGGCGGGACCCCCTTCGCCCCACCGCCACGAGGGCGAGGAGCGCGATCCCGCTCACCCACTCCACCCACGGGCCGAGCCGGTCTGAGGGAGTCAGGCCCGCCCGGGCGTCGAGGGTCTCGACGATCTGGGCGGCGGTGAAGAGCTCGGTCGGCTGCGACACGCTGCCGTCCGGCGCGATGACGGCCGAGACCCCGACCGTCGAGACGTGGGCGACGGGGCGCCCGTGCTCGATGGCGCGGATCCGGGAGATCGCGAGCTGCTGGGTCGACTCGTCGGTGTATCCGAAGGTCGCGTTGTTGGTCTGCACGAGCAGGATGCTCGGGCTGCCGCTGTCCTCGGCGTGGTGGACGGCCTCGCGCATCAGCCCGTCGTAGGCCACCTCGAAGCAGATCGTCGGCACGACGGCGAAGGGGCCGGCGGCCCCGGTGACGTCGAAGGAGGCGGGGGCGGGCCCCTTCGCGAAGCCCACCCGGACGAGGTCGACCTTGTCGGAGAAGATCCGGAAGAAGTCGCGGTACGGGACGTACTCGGCGAAGGGGACGGGGTGCTGCTTGACGTAGCGGGCGGTGGGCTCGTCCTGGCCGGGCTCGTAGAGCAGGCTCGCGTTGCTCACCTCGGGGCTCGGCTCGTCGAGGATCGCGCCGACGACGACCGGGACGCCGACCGCGTCGACGGCCCGGCGGACCTGGGCGCCGGCGTCGAGGTTGCGGAGAGGATCGATGTCGCTGGAGTTCTCCGGCCAGACGACGAGGTCGAGGTCCTCCCCCGCGACCGCCTCGGTGCCGACGACGTGGTTGTCGAGCACCTTGCGCCGCTCGGCGTTGAAGTCGAGGCCGGCGCGCGGCACGTTGCCCTGGATGAGCGCGAGCCGGGCGGGGACGGAGCCCTCCGGAGCCTCGGCACGGAGGGGGACGACGAGGGACCCCCCGACAAGGAGCGCCGCCAGGCCGGCCGAGGCGAGGGCAGCACGCTGGCTGCGCACGACGACGAGGACGACCGGGACCGCGAGGAGCGTGACGGCGAGGCTCACGAGAGGTGCGCCGCCGAGGTAGGCCAGCCGGGCGAGCGGGCTGTCGGCCTGGCCGAAGGCGAGCCGCGCCCATGGGAAGCCGCCGAAGGGCGTCGTGCCTCGCAGCAGCTCCTGGATCACCCACGCGGGCGGGAGTACCAGGGCGGCCGGCACCACGCGGCCGGCGCGGATCAGCGGGCGCTGGACGAGGGCGACGACCGCCCCGAAGCCTGCGACGTACAGCGCTTCGAGGGTGGAGAGGGCGATCCACGGGAAGCTGCCGACGAAGATCCCGCTCCAGCGCAGCGTCGGCAGGAACATCGCCCACCCCGCAAGGAGGCCAAGAGCTGCCCCGGCGCGGACCGAGACCCCCCACAGGGCGACCCCGAGCAGCGCCATGCCGACGATCGCCGCGACGTGCAGGTTGCGGTCTGGGAAGGACAGCCACACGAGCAGCCCGCCGCAGACCGACAGCACGACGCGCCGCCACATCGGGGTGGCGAAGGGGGTCGGTTCAGGCACGCCTGGATCCTAACCCGCCGGTCTGGGAGCGGGGTGAGTCCCTCAGGCCTCCCACGGGGTGGAGAGGACGACGGTGGTGCGGGTGGAGACCTCTGCCCGTGCCCGGATCGTCGCGATGAGCTCTTCGAGGGCCTGCGGCGTCCCGACCCGGACCTTGAGCAGGTAGTTGGCGTCACCCGCGACGCTGTAGCAGGAGACGACGCCCTCGACGTCGCGCAGCCGCTCCGGGATGTCGTCCGGCGCCCGGTGGTCGAGCGGCTCCACCGCGATGAAGGCCGTGAGCGGGCGGCCGAGGTCGGCGTGGTCGACCCTGGCGGTGAAGCCCTTGATCACCCCGCGCTCCTCGAGCCGGCGGACCCGCTGGTGGACCGCCGAGGTCGACATGCCGATGGCCCTGCCGAGGTCGGTGTAGCTCATCCGGCCGTCCTCGATGAGCAGCTCGACGATCCGCCGGTCCGGGTCTTCCATGCCCAGGACGATAGGCGAAGGGCGGGAGGGGCGAGGGGCAATAGGCTGCGCGTCATGCCGACCACCGCACCACGTCTGCTCCTGCTGGACTCGGCCAGCCTCTACTTCCGGGCCTTCTACGGCGTCCCGCCTCGCGCTGCGGCCCCGTCCGGCATCCCGACGAACGCGATCGCCGGCTTCGTCGACATGATCGCCACCCTCGTCTCCCGCTACTCCCCCACGCATGTGGCCGCCTGCTGGGACGACGACTGGCGCCCGCAGTGGCGGGTCGACGCGATCCCCACGTACAAGGCCCACCGGGTCGCGGACGACCCGGGTGAGGGTGAGGAGGTCCCCGACGAGCTGAGCCCGCAGGTTCCGGTCATCGCCGAGTGCCTCGAGGTACTCGGCATCCCTCGCGTCGGGGCGGCGACCTACGAGGCGGACGATGTCATCGGCACCCTGGCGCACCACTACCGCGGTCGCATGCCGGTCGACGTCGTCACCGGGGACCGCGACCTCTTCCAGCTCGTCGACGACGCCTCGCAGACCCGGGTGGTCTACACCGCCCGCGGAGGCGTCCGAGACCCAGACCTCGTCGACCTGGCGTACCTCGAGCAGAAGTACGGGGTCTCAACGGGAGATGCCTACGCCGACATGGCGGTGCTGCGCGGCGACACCAGCGACGGGCTCCCTGGGGTCGCCGGCATCGGGGAGAAGACCGCTGCTCGGCTCCTGGCCACGCACGGCT
Source organism: Marihabitans sp. (assembly GCA_043423105.1). GTDB lineage: Bacteria > Actinomycetota > Actinomycetes > Actinomycetales > Dermatophilaceae > Marihabitans. The sequence continues at coordinate 4,739 of JBHWMJ010000207.1, read as the reverse complement.
CGCTCGCCGGTATCCGAGCAGCAGTGGACGGCGGCGACCCGTCGATCAAGGGGGCTCAGCGGACCCGGCTCGAGGCGGGTTCTGCCTACCTCGACGCAGCCCCGGCTGTCGTCCGGGTGGCGCTCGACGTCCCGGTCACCGACGTCGACCTCGAGATCGGCGCCGACCTCCCCGACCCCGTCGGGATGAGCCGACTGGCGCTCGACCACGGCATCGCGGGCCCTCTCGGACGGGCCGCGGCCGCGCTCTACCCCGCCGGCTGACGCGTCTGCGGCGATTCGCCCAGCCGGTCCATTCAGTCGATGCGGTCGGCAGCGACGACGCCCCGCATCACACCATCGATGGCCTTGCGGGCGGTGGTGCGCATCCGCTCGTCCTGGCTGGCCTTGGCCACCTGGTCGAGCAGGTCGACGATCTGCTTGCAGCGGCGCACGAAGTCCCCGGCGGTGAGCTCGCTGCCGTCGAGGACCTCGTCGAGCCGTCGCCCGCTTGCCCACCGATGCACTGCCCAGGAGATCCCGGCGTCGGGGTACCCGGTGACCTCGAGCCCGGCGCGCTCCTCGCGCGCTTCGATCTCACGCCTCCGTTGCTGCATGTCCTCCCATGCGATCGCAACCTCGTCCGTGGGGATCCGGGGCACGAGGTCGGCCTCGTCTCGGCGCGCCTCGTGGATGAGCATCGAGACGACCGCGGCGAGCTCGGCTGGCGTGAGCCGCTTCCACGAGCCGGCGCGCAGGCACTCGGCGGCGAGCAGGTCCTTGTCCGAGTAGATCCGCCGCAGCCGCGCCCCCTCTTCGGTCACGGCGTCGCCGTCGTCGGCGAGGTAGCCGAGGTCGAGCAGCACAGCGACGATCCGGTCGAAGCGGGCCGCCACCGACCCGGTCCGTGAGTCGACGGTGCGCTGCAGCTGGGTCTGCTCACGCTTGAGGCGCCACCACCGCTCCGACCAGCGGGCGTGCTCCTCGCGGTCGGGACAGGCGTGGCAGGGGTGCGCCTTGAGCTGATCCCGAAGCCGGCGGACCCGCCCGTCGTCCCCGGCCGCTGCCTCCTTCGCCTCCTGGCGGATGGAGGTGGCACCCTCGGCAGGCGCCTTGATCCGCAGGGTCGTCGCGAGGTCGGTGCGGTGCTTGGCCGAGCGTGGGTTGAAGGAGCGGGGCACGTCCAGCCGGCCGAAGGGGTGGACCGGACCGTCAAGGTCGCCGGGGCTGAGCCGGCGGACCTGCTTGTGCTCGGTGAGCACGGTCGGCTCGCTCGTCTGACCCTTGTAGGTCTTGCTCACCTGGACGACGACGGCCAGCCCGCTGCGCCGTCCGCCGATGCGGACGATGTCGCCGACCACGAGGTCCTCGAGGGATACGGCGGTCTGCGCGCGCCGGGCCGCGGAGCGCTGCTTGCGGCCCTTCTTCTCGAGCTCGGTGATCTTGTGCCGGATCTCGGCGTACTCCCGGAAGTCGCCCCGGTCGCAGTGCATCGCCTCGGCGTAGCCGTCGAGGGACTCCTGCATGGACCGGACCTTCTGCGCGAGCCCGACGACCGAACGGTCGGCCTGGAACTGGGCGAACGAGCTCTCGAGGATCTCGCGCGCGGTGGCCCGACCGACCGTCGCGACGAGGTTGACTGCCATGTTGTACGTCGGCGCGAAGGAACTGCGCAGCGGGTAGGTCCGCGTCGAGGCGAGCCCGGCGACCGAGAGCGGGTCGAGACCGCGCGACCAGACGACGACCGCGTGACCCTCGACGTCGATGCCCCGTCGGCCCGCACGCCCCGTGAGCTGCGTGTACTCGGCGGGCGTCACCTCGACGTGGGCCTCGCCGTTGAACTTCACGAGCTTCTCAAGGACGACCGTGCGCGCAGGCATGTTGATCCCCAGCGCGAGGGTCTCGGTGGCGAAGACGGCCTTGAGCCGTCCCGCCGTGAAGAGCTCCTCGACGACCTCGCGGAAGATCGGCAGCATCCCGGCGTGGTGAGGCGCGTAGCCGCGCTCGAGCCCGGCGACCAGCTGGTGGTAGCCGAGGACGCTGAGGTCCTCCCCCTCGAGGACGATCGAGCGCTCCTCGAGGGTGCGCCGGTTGCGCTCCCCCTCGGCCGTGCTGACGAGCCGGACGTCGTTGGCGAGCAGCTGCCCCACGGCCCCCTCGCACCCGACCCGGCTGAAGATGAAGGTGATCGCCGGGAGCAGACCCTCACGGTCGAGCTGGGTGATGACCTGGGTCCGGGACGCCCCGCCCCCGAAACGTTCCGTGCTCCCCCTTCGCCCTCCGCCCCGGCGGTCCCGCGGCCCACCGCGACCACGGCCCTGCCCGGCCACCTCCTCGGCCGAGCGCACGCGCCGGCGGACCGCGTCCATGAGGTGCGGGTTGACTCGGACCCGGTCCTGGAGCGCGTCGGGCGTCGTCCCGTCGACGAAGAGGTCGTAGATCTCCTCACCGACCTGCATGTGCTGCCACAACGGGACCGGCCGCACCTCCGAGACGACGATCTCGTTGCCGCCCCGGACCTCCGCGAGCCACGCGCCGAACTCCTCGGCGTTGCTCACCGTCGCCGACAGCGAGACGAGCTGCACCGACTGCGGGAGGTGGATGATGACCTCTTCCCACACCGCCCCACGGAAGCGGTCGGCGAGGTAGTGCACCTCGTCCATGACGACGAACCCGAGCTGGTCGAGAGTGCGGCTGCCCGCGTAGATCATGTTGCGGAGCACCTCGGTCGTCATGACGACGACCGGCGCCTCGCCGTTGATCGAGCTGTCGCCGGTGAGCAGGCCGACCTTGTCGTGCCCGTGACGGGCGGCGAGCTCGTGGTACTTCTGGTTCGAGAGCGCCTTGATCGGGGTGGTGTAGAAGGCCTTCTGCCCGCGCTGGAGCGCGAGGTGGACGGCGAACTCGCCGACGACCGTCTTGCCGGCACCGGTCGGCGCCGCGACCAGGACGCCGTGCCCCGCGGCGATCGCCTCGCACCCCTGCTCCTGGAAGTCGTCGAGCGGGAAGGACAGGCCGGAGGCGAACTCCTGCACGGCTGCTGACATACCGGCCAGGCTAACCGCGCGGGCGGCTCACAGGAGGATCTGGATGGCGCCGGGTACGACCTCGACGTCGAGCGGGAGCGGGAAGAGGCGCTCACCGTCGGCGTAGGCGACGATGCCGGCCGCGTCGAGCCGCACGGTGCGGGCGCGGCGCACGCTCACCCGGGGGTGGCTCGTGTGGGCGCCCTTGAAGACCTTGGGGAAGACGCGGAGGAACTCGGGGATCCCGATCTCATCGACGATGAGGACGTCGAGCAGGCCGTCGGTCATGTCGGCGTCGGGGGTGACCTTCATCCCGCCGCCGTAGGCACGCCCGTTGCCGACGCATGTGAGCATGGCTCGCGCGCGGGTCTCCTCGCCGTCGAGGGTGAGGGTGTACGGGATCGGGGCGAAGACGGGCAGCTCGCGGGCGATCGCGAAGTTGTAGCGCGCCGGTCCACGGGGCCAGCGCATCTGGTTGGCTCGCTCGTTGACGACGGCGTCGAAGCCCCCGCACAGGACACCGAGGAACCACCGCTCCTGCGTCCCGTCGACCGACCGGACCCTGCCGAGGTCGAAGGGGCGCGGCTGCCCGTGGAGAATCCGCTCGGCGGCGGTCTCGACGTCCTTGACGGGGAGCCCGACCTCGCGGGCGTTGTCGTTGCCGGTCCCGACGGCCACGATCCCCAGGGGGACGTCGGTCTGCGCGCAGATGTTGACGCCGAGGTGCACAGCGCCGTCTCCCCCGGCGACGACAAGCGCGTCGATCGCGCCCTCCGAGACCGCGCGGCGGGCCTTCGCCTCCGCGCGGGCAGCGTCGAGGCCGGTGAGGTCGACGACCTCCGCTCCCCCGCTCTCGAGCAGGTCGGCGACCCGGGTACCGACCCGGGCGCCGGCGTTCTTGCCGGCGGTGGGGTTGACGAGCAGTCCGATGCGACGTTGCACCTGGGCTCCTTGCGATCGGTCGAGGTCAGTCGAGGACGGAGGCCTGGTCGTCGGGCGTGTCGAGCCAGGCAGGCCGAGCCTCCTGGCGCTTCTTGCCGATGAGCATCGCGATGCCGACGGCACCGAAGTAGAGGAGGACGAGGGGCCCGGCGAGCAGGAACATCGTCACCGGGTCAGGGGTGGGGGTGATGATCGCCGAGGCGATGAAGATCAGCAGGACGGCGGGCCGCCAGCCCTTGAGCAGCTGCCGACCGGTGACGATCCCCAGAGCACTCAGCGCCACGAGCACGACCGGCAGGAGCCACGCTGCGCCGAAGGCGAAGATGAAGCGCATGACGAAGGTGAAGTAGTCGCTCGTCTGCTGGATGTTGCTGCTCGTGTCTTCATCGGGGGTGAAGCCGTAGAGGATGAGCAGGGCCTTGGGCAGCGTGACGTAGGCGAACCAGCAACCGGCCGCGAAGAGCGGGACCGTCGCGGCGAAGAAGCCCAGGGAGATCTTCTTCTCCCGCTTCGTGAGCCCCGGCATGATGAAGGCCCAGATCTGGTAGATCCAGATCGGGCTCGACATCAGCAGGCCGACGAAGAGGGAGATCGAGACCTGCTGGCTGAACGCGGCGGTGGGGTTGGCGAAGTTCAGCGCGACGATGCTCTCTGGGTTCTGCGTCTTGTAGTCGCGGAAGGGCTGCGAGAGGTGGCGGTAGACCCGCTCGTAGTAGATCCACCCGACGATGGCGCCCGCGACGATGGAGATGGCTGACACCATGAGCCGCCGCTTGAGCTCCCGTAGGAGATC
>JBHWMJ010000200.1:0-4462 GCA_043423105.1 Marihabitans sp. | reverse complement strand
GGCCAGGTCGGCGCCGCGATCGGCGACGACCCAGTCGGGTACCTCGGGACCCTGCTGTCGCTCGGGGCCGGCGACCTCACCGTCGCTCGGGTGGTCGAGCCGCACCTCGACGCCATGGCGATCAGCGCCCAGGCCGCCGCGGAGGGCGAGGCGGCCCCGCCGCCGGGTGACGGCGTCTGGGGGGTCTATGCCGCGCACAGTCCCGGCCATCACCTCGCGGCCACCGAAGAGGGCGAGGGCTGGCTGCTCACCGGCCGCAAGCCCTGGTGCTCCCTCGCGGCCGAGCTCGGCCACGCCGTCATCACGGCGCACACCGGCCCGGAGACCACCCGCGCCTTCGCCGTCGCGCTCGGTCACCCCGGCGTGCGGCACCCCGAGCAGGACTGGGTCTCCCGCGGGCTGACGCGCGTCCGCTCGACCACGCTCGAGCTCGACGGGGTGCCGGGCACCCCGCTTGGGGAGGACGGCTGGTACCTCGAGCGCCCAGGTTTCGCGTGGGGCGGGATCGGGGTCGCCGCCGTGTGGCTGGGCGCAGCGCAGGCGCTGCTGGCGACCCTGCGGGCGGCGGCGGAGCGACGTCCTCCGGACCAGATCGCCCTCGCCCACCTCGGTCGGGCCGACTCGCTGGTGCACGGCTCGCTGTCGGTGCTCGACGCCGCCGCCGGCGCGATCGGCGCGGGCGCGGCCGTCGGCTCCCAGGGCGCCGTCCTCGCCCACCGCGTCCGGGCCTCCTGCGCCGGAACCGCGGAGGGCCTCGTCGCGATCGTGGGACACGCACTGGGCCCGGGCCCGCTGACCGCGGACGAGGAGCACGCGCGCCGGGTCGCCGACCTCACCGTCTACGTTCGCCAGCACCACGCCGAGCGTGACCTCGCGCGGCTCGGCTCCCTCCTGCTCGGCGGGGGTGAGGACGCATGACGATCACCCGCACCTTCGACGCCGCCGATCTCGGGACGCGCGAGGACACGTGGCTGCTCGACGGCCGGTGGGACGACGTGCCTGCCGTCCCGCCCGAGCAGCTGCTCGACGAGGTGTCGGACGTGCTCGTGCTCGCTGCCCACCCCGACGACGAGAGCCTCGGCTGCGGTGGCGTGGTCGCGGCCGCCGGACGCGCCGGGCTACCTCTGCGCGTCATCGTCGCCACCGACGGCGAGCGCTCGCACCCGCACGCCACCGCGTGGTCCGCCGACCATCTCCGTGCGGCCCGCCGGGCCGAGGCGGCTGTCGCCACCGAGCAGCTGGGCCCGGCAGCGACGCTCCACCTGCTCGGTCTGCCCGACGGCCAGGTCGCGCACCACGAGGACGACCTCCTCACGGCAGCGCGCCCCTTCGTCGGTCCTGCGACTGTCGTCCTCGCCCCCTGGCGCTCGGACGGGCACCCGGACCACGAGGCCGTCGGGCGGGTGGCCGCACGGCTGGGCGCACGGCTCTGGGAGTACCCGCTGTGGGCCTGGCACTGGGGAGGCCCGGACGACCTCCCGTGGGAGCGGCTGCGTCAGGTGCCGCTCGACGTCGGCCTCGTCGCGACGAAGCGCCTGGCCATCGACGCCCATGGCAGCCAGGTCGGTGCGCTGGGCCCGGGGCCCGGCGACCGTCCGCTCGTCGGGGCGCACGTGCGGGCCCGCTTCGAGCGGCTGGTCGAGACCTACGTGGTGGGCGCCGATGACCCCGTGCCGCTGCCCCGAGCATCGGAGCGCCAGGCGACGTTCGACGACCTGAGCGCGGGCGACCCGTGGCAGCTCGATGGCTGGTACGAGCGGCGCAAGCGCGCGGTGGTGACCGCGGCCCTGCGTCGCGAGCGCTATCGCCGGGTCCTAGACATCGGTTGCGGCACGGGCGATCTCACGGCGCTCCTGGCGCAGCGCGCCGAGCAGGTCGTCGGCGTCGACGTCAGCGCCGTGGCCCTCGAGCGGACGCGTGCGCGCGTCCCGGGCGAAGGGGTGGACCTCCACCACGGTGAGCTCCCCGGCGTCCTCGACGAGGTGGGCGGACCTCTCTTCGACCTCGTCGTGATCTCGGAGGTCGGTTACTTCCTGAGGGGCGACGAGTGGCTGACCACCCTGCGCGGCGCCCGGCGCCTCCTCGCTGAGGGCGGGGAGCTCGTGCTCGTGCACTGGCGTCACCCGACGCGCGAGATCCCCCTCGACGGACGGCTCGCCACCGAGCAGGCGATCGCGATGCTCGACCTGCCGCTGCGGGTGCGGCTCGAGGACGACGACTTCCTCCTCACCGTCCATGGCGGCCTGTCGCTGGACCCGCGGGGGCAGTCGTGATCACGCACGTGGCGGTCGTCGTCCCCGCCCGCGACGAGGAGGAGCTGCTGCCGCGGTGCCTGCGCAGCATCGAGCACGCCGTGAGCGAGCTGCGCCGCGGCCGGCGGCGCGTCACTGTCGAGGTCCTCGTCGTCCTCGACGGCTGCCGGGACGGGTCCGCCACGGTCGTCGCCCAGCACGGAGCCCACGCACTGGCGTGCGACCTCGGTCGCGTCGGCGCGGTGCGGCACCTCGGGGTCTCTGCACTGCTGCGCCGTCATCGGCACGACAGCACGTGGATCGCGTGCACCGACGCCGACTCGGTCGTCCCGACCCACTGGCTGGCAGAGCAGCTGGCGCTCGCGGACTCCGGTGCCGACGTCGTCGTCGGGACCGTGGAGCCGCTGGGACTCATGGGCGAAGGGATCCGTGCGGCCTGGTGGGCACGCCACGACCTGCGTGAGGGGCACATGCACGTCCATGGAGCGAACCTCGGGATGAGGGCCTCGACATACGTCCGGCTCGGTGGCTTCGCGCCGCTCGCGCTGCACGAGGACGCCGACCTCGTCCAGCGGGCGCGGTGCGACAGCTCCGTGCAGGTCATCGCGACCGATCGACTTCGGGTCAGCACCTCGACCCGGTCCGAGGCACGGTGCGCCGGCGGCTTCGCCGACTACCTCGCCGACCTCGAGAGTGAGGTGGGCTGATGCGCATCGCCGTCATCGCCACGACCCGCAACCCGCTGACCCAGCCCTTCGCCGGTGGGCAGGAGGCGCAGACCGCCGCGGTGCTCCGGGGGATGCGTCGGGCCGGTCACACGATCCGGCTCTACGCGCGCGACGGGACCGACCTCGACCTGTGCGACGAGCTGGCCGCCTACCCCGTCCCACCCGTGCTCAGCCGGATCTCTGAGCTCGACCTGCACCTGCCCGAGCCGGACTTCCTGCGCGACGAGACGGCGATGGCCTGGGCGATGTCCGACCTGGCCCGGCGTCCGGTGGACGTCGTGCACAACCAAAGCCTGCACCACCTCCCGCTCGCGATGAGCGCGGCGCTGCCGAGCCCGATGGTGACCACGCTGCACTGCCCACCCTTCCCGTGGATGGAGGTCGGGGTGGCGCTCGCGGGCCCGTCGGTGCGGTACGTCGCGGTGAGCATGTCCTCGGCCGCACAGTGGTCCATGCTCCCGACCCGGCCCCGGGTGGTCCTCAACGGGATCGACCCCTCCGCCTTCCCGTTCGGGGCTGGCGGCGAGGGGCTCGTGTGGGTCGGGCGGATCACGCCGGAGAAGGGCACGGATCTCGCGATCCGCGCCGCCCGCGAGGCCGGGCTCCCGCTGCGCGTCGTCGGCCCGGTGAGCGACCGGCGCTACTTCGAGCATCATGTGCAGCCGCTCCTCGGTGGCAACATCGAGCACCTCGGCCACCTCACCAACCAGGAGACCGCCGAGGTGGTCGGGTCGAGCGCGGTCAGCCTCGTGACGCCGCGGTGGGAGGAGCCCTTCGGGCTGGTGGCGGCCGAGGCGATGATGTGCGGCACCCCCGTGGTCGCGCTGCGTCGCGGGGGCCTGCCGGAGGTCGTGAGCCGCCGGTCCGGGGTCCTTGTGCCGGACCTCGGACGGGCGGAGGCAGCGCTCGCCGACGACCTCGCCGCGGCCGTGCCCCGTGCGGCGGCCCTCGACCGTCGGGCCGTCCGCGCTCACGCCGAGGAGCAGCTCGGTCACGACCGGATGGTGCGCGAGTACCTCGAGGTCTTCGCGGAGCTGCTCGACGGGCTCGCCAGCGTCAGCACGATCCGGGTCGGCTGAGCGTGCAGGTCGGGTGGTACGTCCATCACTCCGGCGCCGGCCACCTCACCCGGGCGACCGTCGTCGGGTCGGTCCTCGCCGGTCGCGGGCACGAGGTCACCCTCATCGGCTCGCGGCTCGGCGATGCCGGTCCGCAGTTCGGGAGGGTCGAGCTGCCGATGGACGACGAAGGGGTGGACCCTCACCGTGACGACGTCGCCGCTGGGGGTCGTCTGCACTGGGTGCCCTTGCGGCACAATGGACTTCGGGCGCGGGGAGCCGCGATCGCCGCCTGGGTGGAGCGGGTCCGGCCGGACGTGCTCGTCGTCGACGTGTCGGTCGAGGTCACCATGCTCGCCCGGCTGCTCGGGGTGCCGGTGGTCGTCGTGGCCCAGCCCGGGGAGCGGGACGACGAGCCGCACCG
>JBHWMJ010000189.1:0-3855 GCA_043423105.1 Marihabitans sp. | reverse complement strand
TGGTTCCGCACGAACGACCTCGGCGCCGTCGACGAGCGAGGCAAGGTCAGCGTCCTCGGCCGGGCCGACGACCTCATCAACTCCGGCGGGCTCAAGGTCGCGCCCCGGATCGTCGAGGAGGCCGTGCTCGCGCACGTCCCGGCGATCACCGCGGCGGTCGCCGTCGGTGTCCCCCACGAGCGCTGGGGCGAAGGGGTCGGCCTCCTCGTCGTCACCTCGCCCCAGGGTCCGCCGGTGGGGCGAGTCCCGGACGAAGGGGTCGGTCAGATCCGCGACATGCTCCGCGCGCATCTGCCGGCGCACGCACTGCCGCAGCGTGTCCACGTCGTCGACGCCCTCCCGACCCGTGGACCGGGCAAGCCCGACCGCGACGCAGCGGTGCGGATGCTCGGCTGAGGCGTCTCGAGGCTCGCAAGCTCGCACCTCGACGACCGTGGGTGCCACGACGTCCGTAGAATCACCGGGTACACCCCTCCGCCTGAAAGAGCCCCATGGCAACGCTTGCCCAGTGGGTCGCCGGCGCCCGCCCGCGCACCCTGCCCACCGCGATCGCCCCCGTCGTCGTCGGCACTGCCGCCGCCACCGCGATCGGTGAGCGTCAGACCTTCCTCGCCCTGCTGGCCGCCATCGTCGCGGTGAGCCTGCAGATCGGCGTCAACTACGCCAACGACTACAGCGACGGCGTGCGCGGCACGGACGAGGAGCGGGTCGGGCCGATCCGGCTCGTCGGTCAGCGGCTGGCCAACCCCGAGAACGTCAAGCTCATGGCCTTCCTGTGGTTCGGCGTCGGTGCCCTCGCCGGGCTCGCGCTCGTGGCGCTCGCACAGACCTGGATCCTCATCCCGCTCGGCCTCCTCGCGATCGTCGCCGCGTGGCGGTACACCGGCGGCGACAACCCCTACGGCTACCGGGGACTCGGCGAGGTCTACGTCTTCGTCTTCTTCGGGCTCATGGCGACGCTCGGCACGCTCTACACCCAGGCGCACCGCATCACCGTCGTCGGCGTGCTCGGCGCCGTCGCCGCGGGCGCCCTCTCGAGCGCGATCCTCGTCGCGAACAACCTGCGTGACATCCCCACGGACTCGGTCACCGGCAAGCAGACTCTCGCGGTGCGGCTCGGGGACGGCGGCACGCGCACGCTCTTCGTCGTGCTCGTCGGCGTGGCGGTGGTCTGCACCGTCGCGATGGCGATCTGGCACCCCTTCGCCCCGATCGCCCTGCTCGGCCTGCTCCTCCTCGCGCCCGGCCTCAAGGCCGTCATCGGTGGGGCCCAGGGCCGCCACCTCATCCCCGCGATCGCCTCCACCGGCCTCGCCGAGCTCGCCTGGGCGATCCTGCTCATCTGGCCGCTCGCCCGGGGTTAAGGGCCGCCCACCTGTCGCCGGCGCGGCAGGATGAGGCATGACCTCCCGCGCCGCTGCCCTGCTCGCCGCCTCCGCGCTCGGGCTGTCCGCGTGCTCCGGCACCGCCAGCGAGGGCCCGGACAGCACATCGCAGCAGTCACCGGGCACCCAGCAACCCAGCACCCAGACCCTGTCCGGCGAGAGCACCGGGATCTCGGTCGAGGTCGTCGCCGACGGGCTGAGCAACCCGTGGGACATCGGCTTCCTCGACAAGGGGGCCGTCGTCACCGAGCGTGACGGACGGCTCTCCTACCTCCCTTCGCTCGACCCCGGGACCGAGCCGGTCGAGCTCGCGGCGGGTCTCGACGACGTCTATGCCCAGGGCGAAGGGGGGCTCATGGGTCTGGCGGTCCTCCCACCAGCCGAGGACGCCGGGGACGGCTGGGACCAGCCGAAGGTCATCGTCTGCCTCAACCATGGCGAGGGTGGGCAGGCCGTGGACGTGCGCCTCGTCGAGCTCACCCTCGACGTCGACAACCGGCGGGCCACCCGCGACCGTGACCTCGTGACGGGCCTGCCGACCGCCGACAACGGGAGGCACTCAGGGTGCCGCCCGACGCTCGGCGACGACGGGCTGCTCTACGTCGGCACCGGGGACTCAGCGGACCCCGCCGCACCGCAGGACCGAGGCAACCTCGGCGGCAAGGTCCTGCGCCTCGACCCGGCGACAGGCGAGGCCGCGGAGGGCAACCCCTTCGCCGATGCCGACGACGCCCGCGAGCAGCTCGTCTACTCCTACGGGCACCGCAACGTCCAGGGCGTCGCCGTCAGGCCCGGCACCGACGAGATCTGGACGGCCGAGCACGGACCCTCCTTCGACGACGAGGTCAACCTCATCACGGCCGGGGCCAACTACGGCTGGGACCCGGCTCAGGGCGGCGAGGAGAGCAGCTACGACGAGTCGGTGCCCATGACCGACACGGAGCGCTACCCCGACGCGGTCGAGGCCGCGTGGAGCTCGGGCGAGACGACCGAGGCGATCTGCGGGGCGGCCTTCCTCGAGGGCGAGGCGTGGGGCGAGCGCGAGGGGATGCTCGCGATCACGGCGCTCAAGGGCGCCAAGCTCCTGCTGCTGCGCCTCGACGGCGACTCGGTCACGGAGGTGGAGATCCCCGAGGACCTCGTCGACGAGCACGGCCGGCTGCGAGCCGCGCGCACCGGCCCGGACGGGGCGCTCTACGTCACGACGAGCAACGGCGACGACGACAAGGTCCTGCGGATCACGCCCGCAGGCTGACCAGGCTCAGCGGAAGCTCTCGTCCTCGGCGGCCTCGTCGGACTGCTGGGCGCGCTGCTCCTCGCGCTGGGACGCCTTGCGCTGCAGGCGAGCCGACTGGCGCTCCTCGATGGAGCGCACCGCGTCGTCGCGGAAGGGGCGCAGGACGAAGAACGAGACGATCATCGACAGCAGCGCCGCGCCGACGACGAGCCAGGGCTGCTCGTTGCGGTCACGCAGCCCGGCGAGCCACAGCGCCGCGAGGCACGCGAAGAAGATCAGCAGGCGCAGCAGGGAGTAGCGCAGCATCAGCCGACGCCCGCGTAGCTGTGCTGACCCACGAAGTAGAAGTTGACGATCGTGTAGTTGATGACGATGCATGCCAGGCCGGCGATCGCGATCCACGCGACGGTGCGGCGGTTGGCGTTCTTCGTCACCCGGGCGTGCAGGTAGGCGGCGTAGACGATCCAGATGACGAAGGTCCACACCTCCTTGGGGTCCCAGTTCCAGTAGGAGCTCCAGGCCTGGCGGGCCCATATCGCCCCGGTGATGAGGGCGAAGGTCCACAGCGGGAAGGCGACGACGTGCATGCCGTAGGAGAGCCGCTCGAGCCGCGGGGCGTCGGGGAGCTTGGTCCAGAAGGAGCCCTGGGCGGCCTTGTCCCGAACGAGGAAGAGGGCGGCGAGGACACCGCCGACGATCGAGAGGCCGGTCGCGAGCACGGCCGTCGAGACGTGGATGACGAGCCAGTAGGAGTCGAGGCTCGGCACGAGCTCCGCGGCCTCGGTGTACCAGAGCGTCCCGGCGACCCACAGCAGCATCGAGATCGGGGCGAGGATGAAGAGCCCGAGCCAGTGCATGCCCTGGCGCAGCGGGCCGAGGCAGAAGATGAGCATCGCGACGGCGGCACCCGCCACGGAGAACTCGAAGAGGTTGCCGAGCGGGGCCCGCTCGACGGAGAGGCCGCGCAGCAGGACCGAGACGACGAGCAGGCCAGTGCCGAGCCAGGAGAGGGTGCCGCCGATGCCGGCGCCCTTGCGGGCCCGCTCCGGGTCACCGGTGACCTCGAGCAACGTGGTGTCCGGCGTCGTGGCCTCCGGCGTGGCCTCGAGGCGCGTCGCGCGCACCTCGGCCGACGAAGGGGCGGAGACGCCCGCGCCTGTGAGCGCCGCGACCCGCTCGGCGCGGGCCTGGGCCCGGGCCGTCGCAGCCTCGTCCTCGTCGACGAGCGCAGGG
>JBHWMJ010000185.1:0-7401 GCA_043423105.1 Marihabitans sp. | reverse complement strand
GTCCGGCGGAGGTGGCAGAGGCCGCCCACGCCGCGGCCTCCCTCGTCGTCGCCGCAGGGCGCGCAGGGGCCGGGCCCGAGGTCACCGCGCGGTTCGTCGGGCTCGTCGACGAGGTAGGCCTGGACACCCTCGCCGAGCTCTGGTCGGGCCGGCCGCCGCGCAGCCTCCCCGGCGCCCTGTGGCGGCTCTACCTCGTCCGCGAGTGGGTCCGACGCCGACCAGAGGACGCCAGCCGCGAGTACGCGGCCGGGATGCTCGCCGCCCCTGTCCACCACGTCGTCGCCGGTGTCGCCGAGCCGCCGGGACCGGACGACGTCCTCGCGATGATCGACGCCGTCCTCGCCGGGGCCTTCGACGGAGACCTGGCCGTGGCCCTCGAGCGTGCCGCTGCCTTCTGTCTCGTCACGGCCACCGGCCGGGCCCACGACGACGCTGCCGACGCCTCGTCGGCAGCCGCCCTGTCCTCGACCGCCGAGGACCTTGCCGCGTGCGCGGGGCTCTGGCGGGCGGGCGACCTCGTCTGAGGCACGACCACGCACGGGAGACCGCCAGGGAATGCCTCCCCCGCCCGAGGCGTTACCCTCGATCGTGCGCCGGGCCGCGGTAGCCCCGGGTCCCAAATTCAGCCGCTACGAGCGGCCACGTGCCGAGAGGCGCTCCCGGCCCGGCGCACACGACCCAGCGGATGAACACCCGGCAGCCAGCAGGCGACCACGCGGTTTCCGCCCGGTTGCCGATAGCCCTACCCTGTTCCCTGGCCATCCCCCTTCGTCACGGAGCGATCTGCTGTGGGCTTGCGCATCACCCCTCAGGACAACACCTTCTTCGACCTCCTCGCTCGCTCCGCCGGCAAGGGGGTCGAGGGGGCCGAGCAGCTCACCGCGCTCCTCGCAGCCGAGCCCGCCGAGCGCGAAGAGATCGCGAAGCGCCTCGGTGACATCGAGCACGCCGCCGACGAGGCGACGCACGAGATCATCCGCAAGGTCAACAGCTCCTTCATCACTCCCTTCGACCACATCGACATCGTCGAGCTGGCTGCGGCCCTCGACGACTGCGTCGACGCGATGGACGCCGTCGGCGGGATGATCGTCCTCTACCGGGTCGACGAGCTGCTCCCCGGCGTCACCAAGCAGGTGGACGTCATCAGCCGGATGGCCGAGCTCACCGCCGCGGCCATGCCCCGCCTGCGCTCCATGAAGGACCTCGACGAGTACTGGATCGAGATCAACCGCCTCGAGAACCAGGCGGACCGGATCTACCGCGAGCTCGTCGCCGGGCTCTTCAACGGTGCGGTGACCGACCCGATCGAGGTGCTCAAGCACAAGGACGTCATCGCCGGGCTCGAGAGCGCAGCCGACGCCTTCGAGAGCGTCGCGCACCGGGTCGAGAGCATCGCGGTCAAGGAGTCCTGACGCTCGTGGAGCTGCTCCCCGTCATCATCGTCGTGTGCCTGGCGATGGGCTTCAACTACACCAACGGCTTCCACGACGCGGCGAACGCCATCGCCACGTCGGTCTCGACGCGAGCCCTCACCCCGCGGGCAGCCCTGGCGATGGCCGCGGTCGCGAACCTCGTCGGGGCGTTCTTCGGCACGAAGGTCGCCAAGACCGTCGGGACGGGGATCATCGACGCGCCCGCAGGTCACACCGGGATGGTCATCTGCGGCGCCGCGCTCATCGGTGCCATCGCGTGGAACATGCTCACGTGGTGGTTCGGGCTCCCCTCGTCCTCCTCGCACGCCCTCATCGGGGGCCTCGGTGGGGCGGCGCTCGCCGCCGGTGCGGGGGTCCAGTGGCAGGGAGTGCTGGAGAAGGTCATCCTGCCGATGATCGCCAGCCCGATCGTCGGTCTCATCGTCGGCTACCTCGTCATGACCGCGATCCTCTGGATCTTCCGCCGGGCCCACCCCGGTCGCGTGCAGCGCGGCTTCCGCCTAGCGCAGACGATGTCCGCCGCTGCGATGGCCTTCGGTCACGGCATGCAGGACGCCGCGAAGACCGCCGGCGTCGTCGTCCTCGCGCTCACCGTCGGCGGCTACCAGGACTCGGGTGACGAGAGCATCCCGATGTGGGTGCTCGTCATGAGCGCCGTCGTCATCAGCCTCGGCACCTACGCCGGCGGGTGGCGCATCATGCGGACCCTCGGCCGCCGGATCATCCACCTCGACCCGCCCCAGGGCTTCGCGGCCGAGCTGACCGCCGCGTGCATCCTCTACGTCGCGACCGCCCTCAAGGCGCCGATCTCGACGACCCACGCCATCACCTCGGCGATCATGGGCGTCGGGGCGACGAAGAGCCTCAAGGCCGTCCGGTGGGGGGTCGCGAAGAACATCGTCGGAGCCTGGATCTTCACCTTCCCCGGCGCCGGCATCTCGGCCGCCGTCATGATGCTCATCGGCCAGGCCGCCTTCCTCTGACGCCGCCGCTCACCCCCTTCGCCGGGCACTGACCCAGCCACGGCACACGAAGAGGCCGGGAGCAGCCCCCTGTCGCTGCTCCCGGCCTCGGCCCGTCCCCCGTCCCGGGGTCAGCCGAAACGGCCCGAGATGTAGTCCTCGGTCGCCTTCTCGGTCGGGTTGTTGAAGATCTTGCTCGTGTCGTCGAACTCGACGAGCTGCCCCGGCTTGCCGGTCGCCTCGAGGTTGAAGAAGCCGGTCATGTCGGATACCCGGGCGGCCTGCTGCATGTTGTGCGTGACGATGACGATCGTGTACTCGTCCTTGAGCTCGTGGATGAGGTCCTCGATCGCCAGAGTCGAGATCGGGTCTAGCGCCGAGCAAGGCTCGTCCATCAGGACGACGTCGGGCTTGACCGCGATCGTCCGGGCGATGCAGAGACGCTGCTGCTGACCGCCGGAGAGCCCCGAGCCGGGCTTGTCGAGGCGGTCCTTGACCTCGTTCCACAGGTTGGCGCCGCGGAGGCTGGACTCGACGAGGTCGTCGGCGTCGGCTTTCTTGATCTTCTTGTTGTTGAGCTTCACCCCTGCGAGGACGTTCTCGCGGATAGACATCGTCGGGAAGGGGTTCGGGCGCTGGAAGACCATGCCGATCTTCCGGCGCACGTTCACCGGGTCGACGCCCTTGCCGTAGAGGTTCTCGCCGTCCATGAGGACCTCGCCGTCGACGTAGGCGCCGGGGATGACCTCGTGCATGCGGTTGAGTGAGCGGAGCACGGTGGACTTGCCACAGCCCGAGGGGCCGATCATCGCGGTGACGCTGCGGGGCTGGATGACCATGTTGACCTCGGCCACGGCCTTGAAGTCACCGTAGAAGATGTCGAGGTTCTTGATGTCGATGCGCTTGGACACGTCGGTTGTCTTCCTCTTCAGGCCGGTCAGCGGCCGGTCTTGGGGGCGAAGTACTTGCTGATGAGCCGGGCGACGATGTTGAGGATCATGACGATCGCCATGAGTGTCAACGCCGCGGTCCAGGCCAGGTCGAGGCTGTCCTGCTTGTTGAGGCCGGGGCTCGAGTAGGAGCTGTAGGCGAAGAGCGGGAGCGCGGACATCGAGCCCTCGAAGGGGTTGAAGTTCACGCCCTTGGCCGCGCCCATGGTGATGAGCAGCGGCGCCGTCTCGCCCATGACCCGGGCGATCGCCAGGGTGACGCCGGTGGCGATGCCGGCGATCGCCGTGGGGAGGACGACCTTTGTGATCGTCAGCCACCTCGGGACGCCGAGCGCGTAGCTCGCCTCCCGCAGCTCGTTGGGCACGAGGCGGAGCATCTCTTCGGTGCTGCGGACGACGACCGGGATCATGAGGACCGACAGGGCGACCGCGCCGACGATGCCGGACTGGTAGGCCGGACCGAAGAAGAGCGTGAAGAGCGAGATCGCGAAGAGGCCGGCGACGATCGAGGGGATACCCGTCATGACGTCGACGAAGAAGGTCAGCCCCTTGGCGAGCCGGCTTTTGCCGCCGTACTCCACGAGGTAGATGGCCGAGAAGATCCCGATGGGGATGGAGATGATCGCGGCGAGGCTCGTGACGATGAGCGTGCCGATGATTGCGTGGTAGGCGCCACCGATCTCCCCGGCCCCGACGCCGCGCATCGAGTACGTGAAGAACTCGGCGTCGAAACGGTTGAGGCCCTTGGAGACGATCGTCCAGATGACCGAGAGGAGCGGCGTGAGCGCGAGGAGGAACATCGTCGTCACGACCCCGGTCACGAGGCGGTCGGTCGCGTGCCTCGGTCCTTCGGTCACGCGAGACGCGAGGTAGATCGCGATGCAGTAGATGGTCGCTGCGACGATGATGAGCGGCAGGACGCTGAAGCCCCACAGGAGGGTCACGAGCGCGGCGCCGACGAGGATCGAGCCGGCGAGGATCGCCCAGCGCACCGGCTGGCGCAGGGCGCCGGCCCGCGGGCCCGCGCCGACCCCGGCAGAACCGGTCGTCGTCTGGCCGGAGGTCAGAGGGGCGCTGTCGGGCGCCTTGTCCTCGATGTCAGTCATCAGTTGGCTCCCGAGAACTCGGACCGGCGGGAGATGATCCACCGGGCAAACATGTTGACGAGCAGCGTCACGGCGAAGAGGGCCAGGCCGGACACGAAGAGCGTGCTGCGCTCGACCCCGAAGGACTCCGGGAAGTTCAGCGCGATGTCACCGGCGATCGTCCCGGAGGCCCGGGAGGTGAGCAGTTCCCAGGAGATGACCGAGCCGCTGGAGGAGAGGACGATCGCGACCGCCATCGTCTCGCCGAGCGCGCGGCCGAGGCCGAGCATGGCACCGGAGATGACGCCGGACTTGCCGAAGGGGATGACCGCCTGTGTGATCATCTCCCAGCGGGTGGCACCGAGGGCCAGCGAGGCCTCCTCGTGCAGCCGCGGGGTCTGGAGGAAGACCTCGCGGTTCACCGCCGTCATGATCGGCAGGATCATGATCGCGAGGACGATGCCGATCATGAGCATCGTCCGGCCGGTCACCGTGACGTTGCCGCCGAAGGGCGGGAACCAGCCGAGCGTCTCGTTGAGCCACCCGAAGGTCGGGACGATGCTGCTGGCGATCTGCAGGCCCCACAGGCCGAAGATGATCGAGGGGACCGCGGCGAGCAGGTCGACGATGTAGCCGAGCCCCGCTGCGAGCCTGCGCGGTGCGTAGTGCGTGATGAAGAGGGCGATCCCGATGGAGAGCGGGAAGGCGATGACCAGCGCGATGATCGAGGAGTACAGCGTGCCGAAGATCAGCGGCGCGACATAGCTCACGAGACCCTCGCCACCGCGGACCTCCGAGGGGTCCGCAGTGAGGGCGGGGATCGCCATGTAGATGAGGAAGGCCGCCACGGCGGCGAGCGTCGCGAGGATCGCGACACCGGAGCCGACGGAGAGCCCGGAGAAGATCTTGTCCCCTCGGCGGGTCACTGCCTTGGGTGGGGAGCTGGGGGTCGTCGTGCTCACGAGCGCCTTTCTCAGGGTCAGGGGGAGTAGGGCAGACAAAGGGCCCCGGACCACGTCCGGGGCCCTCGGTCATTCAACCCAGTTCGACGGTGTCAGTCGACCTTGATGTTGCCGATGGCGGCCTTGGCGCTCTCCTGAGCGGGAGCCGAGAGCGGGGCGCTGCCCGCGGCCTCGGCCGCGGCGTCCTGACCCTCCTGCGAGGAGATGTACTCGAGGTAGGCCTTCGTCGTCTTCGCGATCTCGGCGTCCGCGTAGTCGGTGCACGCGATCGCGTAGGAGACGAGGACGACCGGGTAGACGCCGGCGCCGGCGTTGGCCTGGTCGAGCTCGACCGCGTAGTTGGTCTCGCTGCCCTCGTCGAGGCGCTTGGCGCTCTCGAGGATCTTCGCGGCGGCCTCGGGGCTGTACTCGATGAACTCGTCCTCGGCCTTGACCCTGGCCGCGCCGAGCTCACCGATCTGCGAGGCGTCGGCGTAGCCGATGGTGCCCTCGCCGGCCTCGATGGCACCGACGACACCGGAGGTGCCCTTCGCGGCCTCGCCACCCTTGACGGGCCAGGCGTCGCCCGGCTCGTGCGGCCAGTTGTCGGGGGCCGCGGCAGCGAGGTAGGTCTGGAAGTTCTCCGTCGTGCCGGAGTCGTCCGAGCGGTTGACCGTGGTGATGGCGGTCGACGGGAGGTCGGCGTCGGGGTTGTCCGCCTTGATCTTCTCGTCGTCCCACGTGGTGATCTTGTGGTTGAAGATGTCGGCCATGACCTCGGGCGAGAGGTTGAGCTCGTCGACGCCCTCGAGGTTGTAGGCGACCGCGATCGGGGAGACGTAGACCGGGAACTGGATGGTCTCGCCGGTGCAGCCCTTTTCCTTCGCCGAGGCCATCTCCTCCTCGTCCATGGCGGAGTCGGAGCCGGCGAAGTTCACGGCGCCGTTGATGAACTTCTCACGGCCGGTGCCGGAGCCGTCGGGGGAGTACTCGACGGTGGCATCAGGGTTGGCCTCGGAGAACTTGGCCATCCACTCGCCCTGCGCCTTCTCCATCGAGGAGGCGCCGGCGCCCTTGATGGAGCCGGCGACGGCGGCGGCGTCCCCGCCACCGGCGGAGGAGGTGCCGTTGTCGGAGCTGCCCTCGTTGCCGGCGCCGCAAGCGGCGAGGCCGAGGGACAGGGTCAGGGCAGTCGCGGCGGTGAAGACCTTGCGGCTGGGACGGATCACAGTTCGTTACCTCTCAGGGAAAGTGGCACGAGGCACGGCACACCGCCGTGACCGCCGTGGTCGTACGCCGTCGACGGTAGGAGCGCACCGTGACCGGACGGCCCCCCGAAGGTGAACGAGGGGTGAACCACAACTGCACGTTGGGTTGGGGCCCTTGTGAGGCGGCCCAGGTAGCACCGGATGCGGTAGAGCGCGCCTGGGCCAGGACGGCGGCTCAGGCCCGGTCGTCGGGGTGGTGGTGCTCTGCGGCGACGACCCGAGCCTCGGCGCCGGTCCCGGCGATGTGGCACACGAGGACCTCCCCCTTCGCCATCCCGGCAGAGAGTTCACCCTCGAGGATGGACTGGGCGAGGACTCCCTGCCGGTGCCCCGTGTCGACGAGGGCGATGAGCGCGGTGATGAGGTCGGGGAGGACCGGGCCGTGCGAGCACAGCGCTGCGGGGGTGCCTCGCTCGACGAGCCGGCGCAGATGGTGCTGCGCCTTCGACGGGTCGACGGCGTAGCCCTCCTCGGACAGGCCGGCCTTGAGCCGCAGCCGGTGGCTGGTCTGCGCGGCGTAGGGGGCGATCGTGTCCGCAGCGCGGGTCGAGGGCGAGCTGACGAGACGGGTGATGCCGTAGGCCCCGAGGAGTGGCACGAGGTCGTCGGCCTGCTGGAGCCCTCGGGCGTCGAGCGGCCGCAGCCAGTCCTCGCCGGACCACGACGACCGTGGCCGCGCCTTGGCGTGCCGGACGAGGGCGAGCGGCCAGGTCGTGAGCGTCCCGGAGGCGTCGGCCGCGACGAGACCGTCGAGCTGGTCGA
>JBHWMJ010000180.1:0-8319 GCA_043423105.1 Marihabitans sp. | reverse complement strand
CCAAGGGGCAGGGCGTGTGCCAGGACTTCGCGCACATCACCCTCGCGGCGCTGCGCTGCATCGGCATCCCCTCCCGGTACGTCTCCGGCTACGTCGCGAGCGAGCCCGACCTCGAGCGCGGCCAGTCCTGCCCCGGCGAGTCGCACGCCTGGATCGAGATCTGGGACGGCGCGTGGATGCCCTACGACCCGACGAACCTCGCGCCCGTGGGGCTCGACCACGTCGTCGTCGGCCGCGGCCGCGACTACGACGACGTCGCGCCCTTCCGGGGGATGTACGCGGGTCCCGAGCTCTCCGAGCTCGACGTCGAGATCACCTTCACCCGGGTCAGCTGAGGGGGGCGGGTTGCCCCTGACTGCACCGCGACGGCAGAGCCAGCGGGACCCGCTCCGCCCGGTCGCCACGGATCTCCTGCGCCTCGCGGCGGCCTTGAGCGTGGTGCTCGGCACGCTCGGCTGGGGATTCATCGGCTTCGCGCTCTTCATGCTCGTGCTCGGAGGCTCGATGATCCCCCGCGCCCTGGGGACCCCCGCGCCGCTCGATCTCTCCTTCTGCGCGACGATCCTCGTCGGCGCCTGGGCCGCGATGCTCGACTGGTACCTCGCCGTCAGCTGGCTCGATGTCGTCGTGCATGCCGCACTGACCGGCCTCGTCGGCGCGATCGGCTACGCCGCGCTGGAGCGGCTCAGGCTCTTCGGTGAGGGCATGACTCGGCTGGGGGTCGTCGTCGTGAGCAGCACCCTGGCCACGACCCTCGCCCTCCTCTGGGAGATGGGTGAGTGGTTCGGGCACACCGTCCTCGACGACCGCATCCAGGTGGGGTACGAGGACACGCTCGGCGATCTCGCGGCCGGGGTGGTCGGGGCGGTCGTCGCCGCGGTCCTGCTCGCACTGAGCAGACCTGAGCGCCAGGGGTCAGGATGAGAGCACCCGCCGGGCACGGCCTGCCGAGTGTCTCCGTCGTCATCCCGGCTCGCGACGACGCCGTGGCACTGCGCACCTGTCTGACCTTGCTCGCCCGCCAGCACGTGCCGCCGCTCGAGGTCGTCGTCGTCGACAACGGTTCCCGCGACGACACGGCAGCAGTCGCACTGGCGCACGGAGCGACGGTGATGCTCGAGCCGCGGGTCGGCATCCCCCCTGCTGCGGCAACCGGCTACGACGCTGCCCGCGGCGAGGTGATCGCCCGTCTTGACGCCGACTCCCGTCCCGGCCCGGGCTGGGTCGAGGGGGTCGCCCGGGCCATGGCCGACCCTGCGGTGAGCGCCGTGACCGGCACCGGCACCTTCTACGACCTGCCCCGCCCACTCGGGCCGCCGGTGGCTGCGCTGTACCTCGGTGCGTACTACGTCCTGAGCCACCTCGCGCTCGGCCACACCGCGCTGTGGGGCTCGAGCATGGCGGTTCGTCGGAGCACCTGGCTCGCCGTCCGCCACGAGGTGCACCGTGAGGATCCCGAGGTGCACGACGACATGGACCTCGCCTTCGTCCTCGGGCCGGGCCGAAGGGTGCGGCTGGCGCGCGGCCTGCACGTCGGGGTCTCGGCCCGGTCGCTGCGCGGGGCCGCTCAGGTGCGTCGGCGCTTCGCACGGGCTGTGCGGACCCTCGAGCTCAACTGGCAGGTGCACCCGCCGTGGCTGCGGTGGCGCGACCGCATCGAGCGGGCGCGTCTCGAGGTCAGCGACCGGGCAGGACGATCGTCACGACGATGATCAGCTGGGTGAGCAGGAAGCCGGTGAGGTAGTTGAGCCAGAGGAAGCGTCGCCAGCCCGCGTGCGCGCGCTCGCACTCGGCGTCGTCGAGGCTTAGGTACGGCACGACGTTCGCGAGGTAGGGCACGACGACGGCCGCAGCGAGCGTGCTCGGCCAGGGCAGTGCCAGCAGGAGCAGCCCGCTGACGAGGTAGGCGAGCAGGGCGAAGCCGGTCGTGCGCCGCGCCCCCAGGACGGTACCGATCGACGCGATGCCGCCTGCCCGGTCGGCCTCGATGTCCTGCACCGCGCCGAAGGCGTGCGACCCGACCCCCCAGGCGAAGAACCCGGTGAGCGCGGCGACCGTGACCGGGTCGAAGGTGCCACCGGCCAACGCGATGCCGAGGACGGCAGGGCTGACGAAGTGGGTGCTCGACGTCAGCGAGTCGAGGAAGGGCCGCTCCTTGAGACGCAGCCCTGGGGCTGAGTACGCGACGAGTGCGAAGACGCTCACCGCGAGGACGAGGGTCGAGCGGAGATCGCCGAGGAGGACGAGCGCGACGATGAAGGGGAGGTTCGACACCACCGCCGACCACAGGGTGGCCCGGTGCAGGCCACGATCGAGGACGACCCCTTCGACTCCTCCCTTGCGGGGGTTGCGGATGTCCGACTCGTAGTCGAAGACATCGTTCACCCCATACATGAGGAGGTTGTAGGGCACGAGGCACCACAGCGTCCCGACGACCCAGGCGAGGTCCACCCGCCCGCCGGCGAGCAGGTAGGCGACGGCGAAGGGGCCGGCCGTGTTGATCCACGACAGCGGCCGGGAGGACGCGAGGACGTGGGCGAAGGGAGAGGACAGAGCCGACCGCTGCTGCGATGCGGCGCTCATCGCCTGGCTCCGCGCGTGGCGCGTGGGTGGTCGGGATCGAGGAGGAGCGTGAGCGCGGGCAGGGTGGCAGCTGCCGCGACCGGCCACGCGAGGTCCTCGAGGGGTGCGAGACCGATGCGGATGCCGGAGAGCTGGGCCTCGTCGAAGCGGAAGAGGTCGGCGGCGATCATGAGGTTGTCGAAGATCACGGTGAGCAGGACGAGCGCCAGCGCCGTCGCAGCGGTCGCGAGCCACCAGCGCCGGTCGGGTCGGCGCAGCACGGCGGCGGTGACGAGGACGAGCGCCGAGGCGGCGAGGAAACAGACGGCCAGGCCGGCGTAGGTCATGAGGTCACCTCGCCGCGGCGGATCAGGCTCGAGAAGAGCCCGTGGAGCACGCACGTGAGGTAGCTGAGGAAGACGATGAAGAAGATCTCCTCGACGGGGAGCTCGGGCAGCAGCTCGATGCCGGTCATCGCGGGCGACTCGCCACGCACGTACATGCCCGACTCGATCGCCACGAGGTCCCACACGAGGAAGAGCAATGAGCCTGCTGCGACGACGGCGAGGGTGCGGGCGGGCCGGTCGAAGAGGGCGAGGCGCCAGCGGTGGTCGACGAGACCCATGCAGACCGTGGAGACCACGACGAAGCCGAGGTAGAGCAGACCCACTCAGCCCTCCTCGGCATCGGCGGTCGGGGGGACGCTCGGCCCGCTCGAGGTATCGCCCCGCAGCCGCTTGAGCACGAGCTCGGCGCTGATGAGACACATCGGCAGCCCGATGCCGGGGCGGGTCGAGTAGCCCGCGTAGTAGAGCCCGTCGACCTTCTTCGAGACGTTGTCCGCGCGGAAGAAGGCGCTCTGGCGCAGGACATGTCCCGGTCCGAGCATGCTCCCGGAGAAGGACGACAGGTCCCGCACGAAGTCCTCCGGCCCGACGGTGCGCCGGACCTCGACGCGCTCGGCAAGGTCCGGCACGCCCGCCCACGCAGCGATCTGATCGATGGCCGCGTCCACGGTGCGCTCCACCCCGGGGTCACCGGCGCCGTCCGTGCCGCCCCGGCCGATCGTGGGGTCTGCGGGGACAGGGACGAGGACGAAGAGGTTCTCCTTGCCGGCCGGGGCGACGGTGCTGTCGCTCGCCGACGGCCGGCACACGTAGATCGAGGCCGGGTCGGGCACCCGGGGCTCAGGGCCGAGGATGTCGTCGAAGTTGCGCCGCCAGTCGGTGGTGAAGAAGAGCGAGTGGTGGGCGAGCTGCGGCAGCTCGCCGTCGACGCCGAGCATCGCGAGCACACCCCCGGGCCCGGGGTCGACCCGCTCCCACCACGATTGCGGGTAGGTCTGGAGGTGCTCGGGGAGCAGCGCGGTCTCGACGTGGTGCAGGTCGGCCGCCCCGACCACGGCATCGCACGGGATCTCGCGGGTCTGCCCGTCCGGGCCGGTGACGTCGACGCCGATCACGCGGGCACGCCGACCGCGCGCGGCAGTCGTGCGGATGGCGGTCGCGGTCGTGCTCGTCCTCACCCGGACGCCGTGGCGCTCGGCCACCCGCACGAGGGCGTCAACGATCGTCGTGAAGCCCCCTGCCGGGTAGAGCACGCCCTCAGCGAGGTCCATCCAGCTCATGAGGTGGTACATGCTCGGGGCGCGGTCTGGCGAGGTGCCGAGGAAGACAGCGGGGTAGCCGAGGATCTGACGCAGCCGTGCGTCGTCGAAGCGGGTGGCGATGTGGGACTCGAGTGAACGAGTCAGCAGGCTCGAGAGGCGGGGCCCGTTGCGCAGCACTTCGGCGTTGAGCAGCGAGCCTCCGGAGTCGAAGCTCGTGTAGAGGAAGCGGTCGACGGCGAGCTCGTAAACGTGGCGCGCGGAGTCGAGGTAGTCCGACAGCGCCGCCCCTGCACCGGGCTCGATTGACTCGAAGAGCGCCTCGTTGGCCGCCCTGGTCGCCTGCACGTCGACCGGCTCGTCACCATGCTCGAAGAAGACCCGGTAGCCGGGGTCGAGCCGGACGAGGTCGAGCTCGTCGTCGGCGGAGGTACCGAGCATCTCGAAGAAGTGGGCGAAGACCTCGGGCATGAGGTACCACGACGGCCCGGTGTCGAAGCGGTAGCCCTCGTGCTCCCACAGCCCCGCCCGGCCGCCGGGACGCTCCGAGCGCTCGACGAGATCTACCTGCCAGCCGTCGGCGGCGAGCAGCGCTGCGGTGGCCAACCCGCTCACACCGCCACCGATGACGCAGGCGGTCCCGGGCTCGCGCGGCTGGCTGGCCCGACCGGTCCAGGGCAGGTGCCTCATCGTCGGCCTCGAACGACGCTGTCGAGCACGATAGCGGCCTTGCGGGGGCCCGGGACCCGGACCCGCTCGTGGCGCAGCCGCTCCACGGGGGTCTCGCGCAGTCGGCCAGACAGCTCGGCGAAGAGCCGGTGCGCCACCCGGACGGCACGTCGGCTGCTCGGCGGCAGCTGCTCGACGGCGGCCGCGGCGAGGGCGAGGTCGTTGTCGAGGTCGTCGAGGAGCCGGTCACGGTCGGCGTCGTCGATGCGGTGCGGGTCGACGCCCGGGAAGTAGCGGCGACCGAGCTCGTCGCGGTCGGCGGCGATGTCTCGCAAGAAGTTCACCTTCTGGAAGGCGGCCCCGAGGCGTCGAGCCCCCGGGGCGAGCCGGTCGTATGTGGCCTGGGCGTCGGGCTCGTCGGCGAGGAAGGCGCGCAGGCACATGAGACCGACGACCTCGGCCGAGCCGTAGACGTACCTCGCGAAGCTTGCCTCGTCGTGGGTGGTGCGAGTGAGGTCGGTGCGCATCGAGGCGAAGAAGGGCTCGACGAGGTCCATGCCGATCCCGCATGCTCGCGCTGTCCGGGCGAAGGCATGGACGACGAGGTCAGAGCTCAGGCCGCGGTCGAGCGCGACGCTCACCTCGCGCTCGAGATGGTCGAGCACAGCGCGCTGCTCGTCGGTGGCAACGTCGGGGCGGGGAGCATCGACGATCTCGTCGGCGACCCGGACGAGGGCGTAGATGCTGCGCACCCGGCCCCGGACTGGTTCGGCGAGCAGCCTGCTCGCCGCACCGAAAGAGGTCGAGTACCGGGAGATGACGAGCTCGGCGGCGGCCTGGGCGGTCGCGTCGTAGCGGACGTGGGGTGGGGCCTCGTCGCGCTGATGTCGGGCCGGTGTCATGCCACGCCCCCTCGAGGGAGCCCGCGACCGCGCCCACCCACGTGACGAGCTGGGGTGGGAGGCTCAGGTCCTCGGCGAGCCTGGTCGCCTCGCGCAGATGCTGCGTGGCGAGGTCGTCCACGAAGGAGCGTGATCCGGCAGTCGTGAGGGCGGCCCGGACGTGCTCGACGCCCTGCTCGTCGAGGTCGGGATCACCGAGATAGCGCTCCAGGACAGGCCATGCCGAGGTGGTGCGTGCGTGGACGACGAGCGGTGTGCGCTTGCCCTCGCGCAGGTCACCGGCGATGCCGGGCCTGCCGGTCTGGGCCGGCGTGCCGAAGACTGCGGTGAGGTCGTCGACCAGCTGGTAGGCCAGGCCGAGGTGCCGCCCGATGCGGCCGAGGCCGTCGACGAGCCGGTCCGGGGACTCGGCGAGCACGGCGCCGCACTGCATCGGCAGGCTGAAGGAGTACACCGCGGTCTTCTGCTCGGCGACGCTCAGCGCTTCCTGCAGCGTCGGTTCCTCGGAACCGAGCGAGAGGCGGACGTCGGCCAGCTCTCCTGCGGCCGAGACCGCCAGGGTGTGGTCGAAGAGGTCGAGCAGCTGGAGCATCCGCTCACGCGGCACGGGCGCCGAGGCCACGGCGCGCATGGCCGCGCCGAGCGCCAGGTCCCCGGTGAGGATCGCGCCGGCGGTGGCGAAGGAGCGGGCCGCAGCCGCCGGGGCGCCGACTCTGAGCGCGTGGGCGTGGAAGCGGCCAGGCGTGCTCGGCGCACCCCGTCGGAGATCGTCGCCGTCGATGACGTCGTCGTGGACGATGAAGGCGGTGTGCAGCATCTCCACGGCGTCGGCGACCTGGTCGACGGCCGGGCCGGCGTCACCGCCGAGCAGGTCGTGGACCGAACGGACGAGACGAGGGCGGAAGCGCTTGCCGCCGCTGCCTGCCGAGGCCAGGGCGTCCCGCAGGACCTGAGCGTCGCTCAGCTCATCCGCCGACATGACCACCTCCGGAGATGCGGTCACGGAGGTGGGCTCGGCGTCACGGGTTGCCGACGTCATACGGCCTGGCCGACCTGGTCGAGGGCGCTTCGGCCAGCAGGCAGCTCGTCGAGCTGGAGGACGAGCCATGGGCTGAGCGCCCACGGTGCGACCTCGGCCGTCGTCCTCAACTCCTGCGGCGTCACCCAGCGGGCCTCGACGGCCTCGTCTCGGTTGAGGCTCGGCGCCGATGTCGTCTGGGCGAGCCAGACCGGGCAGACCTCGTGCTCGACGATGCCCGAGGCGTCGACCGCTCGGTAACGGAAGTCGGGGAGCAGGGGCTCGAGGTGGTCCAGCCGTAGCCCGAGCTCGTGCTCGGCGTAGCGGTGCACCGCTTGCTCGGGGTCCTCGCCCGGGCGAGGGTGCCCGCAGAAGGCGTTCGTCCAGACCCCCGGCCAGGTCCGCTTGCTGAGCGCGCGTCGGGTGAGGAGGAGACGGCCGGTGCCGTCGGTGACGTGGCACGAGAAGGCGAGGTGGAGCGGCGTGCGGTCTGTGTGCACGTCGGCCCGAGGGGCGGTCCCCACGGGACGCGCGTCGTCGGCCAGCAGCACGACCAGATCGGCCGGGTCCTGGTCCTGGTCTGCGGTGCTCATGGTGTCAGCATGTCATCTGAACAACGTGACCTGAACGCCTATGTCCAGAGTTATGCGTCACGCCGTGATCTGGCGGGCGACTACCCTGCGACTGACATGACTGCTGCACCCAAGGCCTACGACGTGCGCACCCACGGGTGCCAGATGAACGTCCACGACCTCAGCCTTCGGCTGGCGCTTCGCGTCGAGCGATGACCGTGTGGATTCTCGGGTAGTCGCCGGCCGGACGGCAGCGTATCCGACCCTGACGACACCGGCACTCGCAACGGCTTCTGCAACGGCTCGCGGGCTGTCACCACAGCCAGCGCAACGGGTACCGGCATCGCGACCTCGATACCCGGGTCGGGACGATCGACGTCGCGGTCCCCAAGCTCGGGGAGGGCACCTACTTCCCCGAGCGGTGGCTGGAGCGCCGTAAGCGTGCCGAGTCCGCGTTGATCACCGTCGTCGCGGACTGCTACTCGGCGGCGTGTCCACGCGCCGCATGGACAAGCTCGTGAAGACTCTCGGGGTCGACGGGTCGAGCAAGTCGCAGGTCTCCCGGATGGCCACGGACCTGGACGCCATCGTCGAGGACTTCCGCCACCGACCCCTCGATGATGCCGGGCCGTTCACGTTCGTGACCGCAGACGCGTTGACGATGAAGGTCCGCGAAGGTGGCTGGGTCATCAACGGGGTCGTCTTGCTCGCGACCGGCGTCAACAACGACGGCCACCGCGAGCTCCCCGGGATGCGCGTAGCCACCGCCGAAACCGGGGCCGCGTGGAACGAGTTCTTCGCCGACTTGACCTCCCGCGCCCTGACCGGGGTGCGGCTGGTCACCTCCGACGCCCACGCCGGCCTGGTCGAGGCGATCGCAGCGAACCTGCCCGGCGCGGCCTGGCAGTGATGCCGCACCCACTACGCCTTCAACCTCATGGGCGTCACCCCCAAGAGCATGTGGCCAGCGGTCAAGGCCATGCTGCACAG
>JBHWMJ010000152.1:0-6992 GCA_043423105.1 Marihabitans sp. | reverse complement strand
CCCTCTTCTGCAGGGTGCCGGCGACGGGGGAGGGGATCTCGGTGTCGACCTTGTCGGTGGAGACCTCGAGCAGGGGCTCGTCCATCTCGACGGTGTCGCCCACGGCCTTGAGCCAGTTGGTGATGGTGCCCTCGGTGACGGATTCGCCGAGTTCGGGCATGGTGACCTCGGTGCCCTTGCCGCCCGAGCCCTTGCCGCCCGAGCCGCCGGAGGACTTCGCGGGCTTCTCGGCGGGTGCCTCGTCGGCCTCCTCCGCGGAGGTGTCGGCCTCGTCGGCATCGTCATCGGAGTCGTCGTCGACATCGTCGTCGGAGGAATCCTCCGCCGGCTCGTCGGCGTCGTCCGATCCACCGGAACCGTCGTCGATGACCGCGAGTTCGCCGCCGATCTCGACGGTCTCGTCCTCGTCGGCGACGATCTTGGACAGCGTGCCCGCGGCGGGCGACGGGATCTCGGTGTCGACCTTGTCGGTCGAGACCTCGAGCAGCGGCTCGTCGACCTCCACGCTGTCGCCGACGCTCTTCAACCATCGAGTCACGGTGCCCTCGGTGACGGACTCCCCGAGGGCCGGCATGGTCACGCGCTCAGACATGGCGTTGGTTCTCCTTCGTCGACGTGTCGCTGTCGCAAGTCGTTAGGTCTCACACTCTCACGTCGACCGGCCTCCTGGGAGATCCAGGTCACGTGCTGGGCTCATCTTTGCAGGGTCGTCTAGGCGTGCGCGTGGAGGGGGCGTCCCGCGGCGAGCATCGCCGCCTCGCCGAGCGCCTCGCCCTGCGTGGGGTGGGCGTGGACGAGCGAGGCGACCTCCTCGGGGTGGGCCTCCCAGCCGACCATGAGCTGGGCCTCGCCGACGAGCTCGCTGACGCCCGTCCCGACCATGTGCACGCCGAGGACCGCGCCGTCCTTCTCCCGGACGATCGTGATCGAGCCGGTCGTCCCGCGGATGATGCTGCGACCGTTGCCGCCGAGCGGGTACTGGACCGACTCGACGTCGTGGCCGGCCCCCTTCGCCTGCTCCGCCGTCATCCCGACCGAGGCGATCTCGGGGTCGCAGTAGGTCACCCGTGGGATCTGCACGTCGACCACGGGCGCAGGCGAGAGACCCGCGACATCCTCGGCGACGAAGATCCCGTGGGCGAAGCCGCGGTGCGCGAGCTGCAGGCCGGGCACCAGGTCGCCGACGGCGCGGACACCCTCGACGTTCGTGTGCAGGCGCTCGTCCGTCGTGACGAAGCCGCGCTCGGTGGCGACGCCGACCACCTCGAGCCCGATGCCCTCGCTGCGCGGGCCGCGCCCGACGGCGACGATGACGAGGTCGACCTCGATCGGGTCGGCCCCCTCGAGACGCACGGTCGCGGCGCTGTCCGTCGCGTCGACCCCCGCCACGCGCGCGCCGGTGACCGAGGTGATCCCGCGCTTGCGGAAGGTGCGCTCGACGACCTTGCTGATCGACGGCTCCTCGGCAGCGACGAGCCGGTCGAGCGCCTCGACGACGGTGACCTGCGCGCCGAGGCCGGCCATGACGGACGCGAGCTCGACGCCGATGACGCCACCGCCGAGCACGGCGACCCGCCTCGGGATCTCCTCGATGCGCAGCACCTCGTCGCTCGTCATGACCCGCGGCCCGATCTCGATGCCCGGCAGCGTGCGGGGCGCGCTACCCGTCGCGAGGACGACGGTCCGGCCGGTGAGGCGACGGGCGCCCCCTTCGCCCGCTACCTCGACGGTCGAGGCGTCGACGAGACGCCCTCGGCCCTCGACGACCTCCGCGCCCGACTGCTTCACCAGCCCGGTCAGACCCTTGAAGAGCTGGGTGACGACCTTGTGCTTGTAGGCGTGCAGCGCGTCGACGTCGACCCCCTCGAAGGAGGTCCGCAGCCCGAGCTGCTCACCGTGGCGGGCAGCCTCGGCGATCTCGGCGGAGTGGAGCAGCGCCTTGGTCGGGATGCACCCACGGTGCAGGCACGTGCCGCCGACCTTGTCCTCCTCGACGAGCGCGACGGTCAGGCCGAGCTGGCGGGCGCGCAGCGTGCAGGCGTAGCCCCCGCTGCCGGCCCCGAGGATGACGAGGTCGAAGGTCTGGTCGGTCTGGGCCGTCACGGCAGGGACGCTCCTTTGCGTCGGGTCGGTGCAGGGAGAGGGCGAAGGGGCGCGCCGCGGGTCGTGCGGCGCACCCTCCTTCGGGTCAGGCGAGGTTCTCGAGGAAGCGCAGCATCGTCGCCACGCCGACCCCGGTGCCGCCCTTCGTGAGATGACCAGCGGGGCCACCGTCCCGGAAGGACGGGCCGGCGATGTCGAGGTGCGCCCACGGGATCTGCTCGCCCTCGGCGGTCTTGGCGAACTCCTGGAGGAAGAGGCCGGCCGTCAGTGCCCCGCCCCAGCGGTCAGCCTTGTGCGCGATGTCCGCGACGAAGGAGTCCAGCCCGGGGCGCAGGTCGGCGGGGAGCGGGAGCGGCCACGACGGCTCGTCGACCGCGGCGGAGGCGTCGGCCACCTGGGCGCGGACGTCGTCGTCGTTGCCCATGACGCCGAAGACGTCCGGGCCGAGCGCGACCATGCACGCACCGGTCAGGGTGGCGATGTCGAGGATGACCTCGGCGCCGTTCTCGGCCGCGAGGCACATGCCGTCGGCGAGGACCATGCGGCCCTCGGCGTCGGTGTCGAGGATCTCGACGGTCATGCCGTTGCGCATCGTCACGACGTCACCGGGGCGCTGGGCATTGCCACCCGGCATGTTCTCAGCGAGGCAGAGGTAGCCGGTCACAGCCACCGGCAGGCCGAGCTCAGCGGCGGCGACGACCGTCGCGGCGACCGCGGCGGCACCGGCCATGTCGGACTTCATCGTCGCCATCGACGCGGCCGGCTTGATGCACACGCCACCGGTGTCGAAGGTGATGCCCTTGCCGACGAGGGCGACCTTCTTGCCCTTCGCCCGGGCCGGCTTGTAGGTCATCTCGACGATCCGCGGCGGACGCGAGGAACCCTGCCCGACGCCGACGATGCCGCCGAAGCCGCCCTTGGCGAGGGCCTTGTCGTCGAGGACCTTGAGGGTGACCTTGCCCGAGCTCGAGCCGACGACGTCCTTGACCGTGTCGGCGAAGGACTGCGGGTAGAGCAGGTTCGGCGCGGTGTTGACGAGGTCACGGGCCCAGGCGACGGCCCGGCCGACGGTCTCGGCGCGGGCGAGGACGTCCTTGGGGGAGTCGGAGCGGCCGAGCGAGGTGCCGATCTCGATGGTGCCGAGGGTGGCCTCGGTCGGCTTCGACTTGTGAGCGGTGAAGGTGTACGCCCCGCCGAGCGCGCCGTCGGCGATGGCGGCAAGCCCGCTTGCGTCGTCGTGGGGGAGGAGCAGGCGGATGCTCGAGTCCTTGACGCACGCCCGGGCGGCGGCGCCGGCTGCCCGACGAAGGGAGTCCGTCGTCACCTCGCCGTCGCCGAGACCGACGAGGAGCAGCTTCTTGGCCTTGAGGCCCGCGGGCGCGGGAGCCACGGTCGTCGCGCCGACGGCCGTCGACGGGTCGAGCACCTCGACGGCGGCGGCCACCCCCTTCGCCAGCTCGTCGCCCAGCTCGACGCTCGTGACGACCTCGGGGAGCGCCTTCGACGCCTTCTTGCGCGAGGTCTTCGCGGGCTTCGCGGCCGTGAGGCCGATGACGACGGTGTCGCCGGAGTAGCTGGAGAGGGCACGGGTGCCGAGGGCAAGACGGGGCACGATGGTCCTTTCGATCGCGGGTGCTCCGCACGAGGCTATCCCGGATCGTGAGACGAGTAACCTCGGCCGCATGACGCAGACCCAGCGCACCTCGCCCCTCCACCAGGCCCATGTCGACCTCGGCGCCAAGATGGCCGACTTCGGCGGCTGGGACATGCCGATCGAGTACCCCGGCGGCGGTGTCGTCGCCGAGCACACGGCCGTGCGCGACCGCGTCGGGATCTTCGACGTGAGCCACCTCGGCAAGGCGACGGTCGCGGGCCCCGGAGCCGCCGACTTCGTCAACCGCTGCCTCACCAACGACCTCGGCCGCATCGCGCCCGGCAAGGCCCAGTACACGCTGTGCTGCGCCGAGGACGGTGGCGTTGTCGACGACCTCATCGCCTACCTGCGCTCCGACGACGACGTCTTCCTCATCCCCAACGCCGCGAACACCGCGACCGTCGTCGAGATGCTCACGGCCGAGGCGCCCGAGGGCGTCACCGTGACCGACCAGCACGAGGACTACGCCGTCATCGCGGTGCAGGGCCCGCTGAGCGACGAGGTCCTCACCGCGCTCGAGCTGCCCGTCGACAACGACTACATGTCCTTCGACGAGGCCACCTTCGAGGGGACGCCGCTCACGGTGTGCCGCACCGGCTACACGGGGGAGCGCGGCTACGAGCTCGTCATCGCCTCGGACGCTGCGCCCGCGCTCTGGGAGGCGCTCATGCGCGAGGTCACCGCCCGCGACGGGCTCCCCTGCGGCCTCGGGGCGCGCGACACGCTGCGCACCGAGATGGGCTACCCGCTGCACGGCAACGACCTCGGCCCGGAGATCACCCCGGTCATGGCCGGCTCCGCGTGGGCCGTCGGATGGGACAAGGACGAGTTCTGGGGCAAGGAGGCGCTCACCGCCCAGCGCGTCGCCAAGCAGTCCCGCGTGCTCAAGGGCCTCGTCGTCACCGGCCGCGGGATCCCCCGCTCCGGCTGCGAGGTCAAGGACGCCGAGGGCGCCATCGTCGGGGTCGTCACCTCGGGAACGTTCAGCCCGACGCGCAAGGACGGCATCGCCCTCGCCCTGCTCGAGCGCTCGGTGAAGATCGGCGACCCGGTCGTCATCGACGTCCGCGGGCGCGAGCTGCCCGCCGAGGTGACCAAGCCCCCCTTTGTCGAGGTCCAGGTGCGCGGGTCGTGAAGGGGCAGGCATGAGCGAGCGCTGGCGCTGGCGGTACACGGCCGCCGACGGGCAGACCGACGAGACCTCGGGCGACTTCCCGACGCAGGCCGATGCCGAGGCGTGGTTCGCGGAGGAGTGGGGGGACCTCGCGGACCGCGGCGTCACCGCCGTGACGCTCCTCCACGAGGACGCAGAGGTCTACGGGCCGATGCCCCTCGCGGCCGGCTGAGAGCGGGTCTCGAGGCTCAGGCCGCTGGCGGCCTTCGCGCCTCGACCATCACTGGACCGTGGTGCCGCGCTCGACCATCGGGCGCGGCATCCGGGTGCGGCGCATCTGGAACGAGCGCATGACGCTGTAGAGAGCCAGGCCCCGCAGCTCGGTGTCCTCGCCGAACTTCGCGAGGATCTTCTTCTTCGTGCGCTTCCACGTGAGGATCGCGTCGATGATCGCCGCGGCGAAGAGGATGTAGACGCCGAGGAAGAAGTACGTCGCGATGCGCGGCGCGAGCACCGACAGCACGAGCACGGCGAGCATGAGGAGCAGGAGCAGCTCGCCGAGGTTGAAGCGGGCGTCGACGTTGTCGCGGACGAAGCGGCGCACCGGCCCCTTGTCCCGCGGCGGCAGGTGCTTCTCGTCGCCGGTCACCATCGCCTGGCGCATCTTCGCGGACTCCTCGCGACGCTTCGCCCGGTCCATCCGCTTGAGCTCACGAGGGTTGTTCTGCACGAGGGGACGCTTGCGAGCCGCCTCCTGGTCGCGACGCTTCGGGGTCGGGCGGTTCTTCGCGCCCTCCCGCTGCGGGTTCGCGGCGGCCTGCCCCGTCTGCAGCTCGTTCTCGGTCTTCTTCTTGCGTCCCAGCACGGGGTCACTCTAGGTGCTCGTGCTGCCCGGACCGTCAGACGGTAGCGTCGCGCCGTGACCGACAGCACACTCAGCCCCGACCAGATCGACACCCTCCGCGGCCGCGTGCGTGAGCTCATGCCGGGCCTGCGCAGCGACCTCGAGGACCTCACCCGGATCCCGAGCGTGTCGTTGCCGTCCTTCGACCAGAGCCACGTCGACGCCAGCGCGGAGGCGACCGCCGCGCTGCTGCGCACCGAGGGTCTCGAGGTCGAGATCGTCCGCGAAGGGGGCGCGCCAGCCGTCATCGGTCACGTCGCCGGCCCCGAGGGTGCCCCGACCGTCATGCTCTACGCCCACCACGACGTCCAGCCCCCCGGCGACGACGCCGAGTGGGACTCGCCCCCCTTCGAGCCCACCGAGCGCGACGGTCGGCTCTACGGCCGCGGGGCGGCTGACGACAAGGCCGGGATCATGGCGCACCTGGCGGCGCTGCGTGCCCACGCCGGGGCGCTGCCGGTGAGCGTCACCGTCTTCGTCGAAGGGGAGGAGGAGTACGGCTCGGACTCGCTGCCGGACATCCTCGCCGCGCACGGCGACAAGCTCGCCGCCGACGTCATCGTCCTCGCCGACTCGATGAACTGGGACGTCGGCACCCCCGCGCTGACGACCTCGCTCCGGGGCCTCGTGCGGGCCGACGTCACGGTCCGCACCCTCGACCACGGCATCCACTCGGGCATGTTCGGCGGCCCGATGCCCGATGCCTTCACCGCGCTCGTGCGGCTGCTCGCGACCCTTCACGACGAGGCAGGGGACGTCGCCGTCGCCGGGCTCAAGAGCGGCGAGGCGAGCGACCTCGACTACCCGGAGGAGCGGCTGCGCGCCGAGTCCGGGATGCTCGAGGGCACCGAGCTCATCGGCACCGGCTCGATCCTGTCGCGCCAGTGGACCAAGCCGGCGATGGCGATCATCGGCATCGACGCCCCGACCGTCGAGAAGTCGTCGAACACCCTCATCCCGTCGGTCCGCGCCCGCCTGTCGATGCGGCTCGCGCCCGACGAGGACCCGGCCGACGGTTTCGCCGCCCTCGAGAAGCACCTGCGCGAGCACGCGCCGTGGGGCGCCGAGCTGACCGTCGAGCAGGTCGACGCCGGCCCCGGCTTCTACGCCGACACGACCGGCCCGGTCTACGACGAGGCGCGGGCCGCCTTCCGCGCGGCGTGGGACGGCGCCGAGCCGGTCGACATCGGGGTCGGCGGCTCGATCCCCTTCGTCGC
>JBHWMJ010000140.1:0-3524 GCA_043423105.1 Marihabitans sp. | reverse complement strand
CGCCCCCGCGGGCAACTGCGACGAGGTCGTCGACCACGTGCCGGAGGGGCTGACGGTCCTCGAGGTGGACGACTTCGACGCGGCGGTCGGGGCGGTCGAGGCAGCGGCGAAGGGGGACGTGTCGGGTCTCCCGTCGTGCGGCACCCGCTAGTCCTCGAGGGTCGCGCGCAGCGCGTGGAGCAGGCCGGGGGCGATGTCCTCGCCCATGGCGACGCGGTCGTCGCGGTCGTGGGCGCGCTGGCGCAGCAGGCAGATCCCGCGGCCGTCACGGTGCACGGCCACGAGGAGCCGCACGTCCTGACGGTCCGGGTGCTGCGCGAGCTGCTCGGCAGCCTCGGTCGGGTCGTCGGGCAGGTCTCGCTCGGCCTCCGGAGGGACGACGACGCGCTCGATGGCGACAGCGGCGCCATGGACGGTCTCGGGCCACGCGAGCCGGCCGAGCAGGCTCTCGATGCTGCTCGTCCGGGCGAAGCCCTCCTGCTCGATGGCGGTGAGGGCGCCCGGGACGAGGTCGGTGACCGACATCGAGTCGCGCAGGCCGGGCTCGGCCGCGAGCAGCTCGGAGGTCTCGACGAGCGCGAAGACGCGGGGCGCCTGGTCCCAGCCGCTGCCGGCGACGTGCCGCTCGGTCTCGAGGGCGCAGCGTGCCAGTGGCTCGGTGACGGGCTGCGAGTCGGCCTGGTCGTGGGTCGGGTCTGGTGTCGAGTTCGGCACGAAGGACATGGTGCCGTACCCGCACCCAGGCTCGGTCGGTAGGTTGGGCCCCGCCCGCGGCCGCCGGGGCCGCGACGATCACGAGGGTTGTCGATGAGCTCAGACCTGCCGCCGGACGAGGGGCGCCCCAGCGCCGACGTCCCGGACGCCACGACGTCCAACCGCGCGAAGGGGGTCAAGGTCCTGGCGGTGCTTGCCGGCCTGGTCCTCGCGATCCTCATCGCCACCGCGGTGTGGACCGAGGCGCTGTGGTTCGACTCGTTGGGTTACGGCTCGCAGTGGTGGGTGCGGATCCGCACCGAGCTGATGCTCTTCGTCGTGGGTCTGGTCCTGCTCGCCCTGCCGCTCGCGGCCAGCCTCGTCATCCCGTACCGAGCTCGGCCCATGCTGTGGCCGAGCAGCCCGGGGGAGCGGGCGCTGGCCCAGTACCGCCGAGTCATCGACCCGGCCCGCCGGCACGTCGTCATCGGGCTGCCGCTGCTCTTCGGGGTCATGGGCGGTCTGGCCGCCGCTGCGCAGTGGGAGCCCTACCTGCTGTGGCGCAACGGGCAGGGCACCGGCGTCAAGGACCCGCACTTCGGCAACGACGTGGGCTACTACCTCTTCGACCTCCCCTGGTACTCCTTCGTCGTCGGCTATCTCACGGTCGTAGCGATCGCCTGCCTCGTGGCGGCAGCCTTCGCGCACTACGTCTACGGGGGTCTCCAGCCGTCGGGCCGGGGCGGCTCGACGAAGACCGCCTTCGTCCACCTCGGCATCATCGGCGCCGTCCTCGCCCTGCTGCGGGGAATCTCCTACCTCCTCGATGCGCACGCGACGACGACGCAGGAGACCGAGGTCCTCACCGGCGTCGGCTACACGGCGGCGCACGCGACCATCCCGGCGAAGTACATCCTCGCGGTCGCGGCCGCCATCTGCGCGGGCCTCTTCCTCGCCTCGATCCGGACCCGCAGCTGGCGGTTGCCGATCATCGGGGTCGCCACGCTCCTCGGGCTCTCGCTCATCGTCGGCGCGATCTACCCCGCGCTCGTCGAGACCTACAAGGTCGCCCCGTCGAGGTCGTCGCTGGAGCAGCCGTACCTCCAGGAGAACATCAACTTCACCCGGTCCGCCTACGGGGTCGCCGATGTCGAGCCGCAGCCGTACGACGCCGTCTCGGAGATCTCGCCGGGCCAGCTGCGCGAGGACGCCCGGACCATCCCCGGTATCCGCCTGCTCGACCCCAACGTCACCGGCCCGACCTTCAAGCAGCTCCAGGCGCAGCAGCCGTACTACTCCTTCGCCGAGGACCTCGACGTCGACCGCTACACGATCGACGGGCGCAGCACCGACACGGTCGTCGGGGCGCGCGAGCTGGACCTCGGCCGCGTCCCCGCCGACCGGCGGGACTGGGTCAACGACCACACCGTCTACACCCACGGCTACGGCCTGGTCGCGGCGAAGGGGTCAGAGGTCAGCTCGGGAGGGACGCCGGCCTGGTTCGACCTCCAGCAGGTCGCCGAGCACGAGCCGCGCATCTACTTCGGCGAGCGGATGACGCACTTCTCGATCGTCGGCGCGGCCGACGGCGCGCCACCGCGCGAGGTGGACCAGCCGACCGGCGGGACCGAGAGCCGCTACACGTACACGGGCACGGGCGGGGTGTCGATCGGGTCCCCCCTTCGCCAGGTCGCGTACGCGATCGCTCGACGGGACATCAAGTTCGTCCTCTCCGACGCCGTCGGGTCGCAGTCCCGCCTGCTCGAGCACCGCACGCCCAAAGAGCGCGTCGCCCGTGTCGCACCGTGGCTGACGCTCGACAACGACCCGTACCCGACCGTCGTCGACGGGCGGATCCAGTGGGTCGTCGACGGCTACACGACCTCGCGGACCTACCCGTACAGCAGCCGCTTCAGCGTCTCGGGCGTGCAGGAGGGCACGGTCTCCTCGATCGAGACCCAGCGCCGCGCGGCCCTGGTCTCGGACCGGGTCAACTACATGCGCAACTCGGTCAAAGCGACGGTCGACGCCTACGACGGCACGGTGAAGCTGTACCGCTGGGACGAGTCGGACCCGGTCGTGGCGGCGTGGGACAAGGCCTTCCCCGGGCTCATCACGCCGCGGTCGGAGATCAGCGGCGAGCTCATGTCGCACCTGCGCTACCCGGAGGACCTCTTCCGCATGCAGCGGGCGGTGCTCGCGGACTACCACGTGACCTCGGCCCGTGACTTCCGTGCCGGTCAGGACCGCTGGCGCGTGCCGAACGACCCCACCGTGCTGGCTGACAAGAAGGTCGCCCAGCCGCCGTACTACCTCACGATGGCGATGCCGGGGCAGGGCTCGCCGAGCTGGTCGCTCACCTCGACGTACATCCCGAACGGTGACCGCGAGGTCATGGCCGGGTACCTGGCGGTCGACGCGGACGCCGGCAGCACGAAGGGGGAGCCGGCGAAGGGGTACGGCCAGCTGCGGATGCTCGCGGTGCCCCGCTCGACGACGGTGCCGGGGCCTGGCCAGGTGCAGAACGACATCGCCTCGTCCTCGGTCAAGGGTGCCGACACCGACCAGACGCTCACCGACTACCTCAACAACCACAACCGCGGGTCGAGCCGGGTGCTGCTGGGCAACCAGATGACCCTGCCGGTCGGCGACGGCTTCCTCCACGTCGAGCCGGTCTACCTCGCGGGCACGACCGAGAACTCCTACCCGTCGATGCGGGTCGTCATCGTCTCCTTCGGCGGGCGGTACGCCCGGGCGCGCACGCTCGAGGGGGCGCTCGACGAGCTCTTCGGTGGCGATGCGGGCGTCGGGACGGGCGCCGGTGGGACAAC
>JBHWMJ010000139.1:0-5072 GCA_043423105.1 Marihabitans sp. | reverse complement strand
TTCTCGCC
Source organism: Marihabitans sp. (assembly GCA_043423105.1). Classification (GTDB taxonomy): domain Bacteria; phylum Actinomycetota; class Actinomycetes; order Actinomycetales; family Dermatophilaceae; genus Marihabitans. Next base: position 5,064 of record JBHWMJ010000139.1, on the reverse strand, counting down.
TCGCTGCCCGCGGCTGCGGCGGCCGCGGCGACGCACGGGGCCACCGCGGAGGCCGCCGGCCTGACGAACGCGACGAAGACCGTCGGCGGGTGCATCGCCTCGGCGATCTTCGCCGTGGCGCTCACCTCCACCGGCTCGATCTCCGAGCCGGGCACCGGCCACGCACCGCTCGAGGGCTACCTCACGGTGTGGGCGATCTGCGCAGTGTCGGCGCTCGTCGCCGCGCTCTGCCTCGCCCGCCTGCCGCGGCCCGAGCCGCACGCTGAGGCCCAGGCCACGACGTCGTAGGCGACCACTTCCCCCTTCGCTCTGGGAGAGTGCCGCCATGGGTACCGCCGAAGAGATCCGGACCGTGCTCGACGGGCGCTGGGAGGAGGTGCGCCAGGAGGTGCGCTCCCGGCTCGACCCCGAGACCTTCGCACCACCGGTCTCGACGCTCTCCCTCGACGATCACCGGCAGCGGACCCTCGAGGCCGTCCTCGAGCTGACCCAGACCGACTTCGCGCGCAACGGCCTGACCGAGGAGCAGGGCGGGACGAACGAGCACGGGGCGTCCGTCACCGCCTTCGAGATGCTCGGGCACGCCGACCTCTCCGTCTTCGTCAAGGCCGGTGTGCAGTTCGGCCTCTTCGGCGGGGCGATCGCCAACCTCGGGACGAAGCGGCACTGGGATGCCTACCTGCCCGGCATGCTCGACGGCTCGCTGCTCGGGTCCTTCGCCATGACCGAGCTCGGCCACGGCTCCGACGTGCAGTCGCTCCTCACGACCGCGACGTACGTGCCCGAGACCGACGAGATCGAGATCCACTCCCCCGGCATCGCGGCGCGCAAGGACTACATCGGCAACGCTGCCCGCGACGCCCGTATGGCCGCGGTCTTCGCCCAGCTCGTCGTCGACGGCGAGAACCACGGCGTCCACTGCGTCCTCGTCCCGATCCGCGACGAGCACGGCAACCCGCTCGACGGCGTGACCATCGGTGACTGCGGCGCGAAGATGGGCCTGCGCGGCGTCGACAACGGCGAGCTGACCTTCGACCACGTCCGCGTGCCCCGGCTCAACCTGCTCAACCGCTACGGCACGATCGACGACGACGGTCGCTACCACTCGCCGATCGAGAACCCGAGCCGCCGCTTCTTCACGATGCTCGGCACCCTCGTCCGGGGCCGCATCTCCGTCGCGGGCGGCGCCGGCGCCGCGACCCGGACCGCGCTCACCCTGGCCGTGATCTACGGCCTGCACCGGACGCAGTTCCACACCCCCGACGGCGAGAGCGAGGTGCGGATCCTCGACTACCGCGGCCACCAGCGCAAGCTCCTGCCCCGGCTCGCCCGGTCGTTCGCGCTCATGCTGGCCCAGAACGCCCTCGTCGACCAGATGCACCGCATCGCGTCGGGCGAGGAGACGAGCGAGGACGCGCAACGCGAGCTCGAGGCCCGGGCCGCGGGCATCAAGGCACTGACCACCGAGCACGCCACCGACACGATCCAGGTGAGCCGCGAGGCGTGCGGCGGCGCCGGCTACATGTCGGTCAACCGCTTCGCCGACCTCAAGGCCGACACCGACGTCTTCAGCACCTTCGAGGGCGACAACACCGTCCTGCTGCAGCTCGTGGCCAAGGGCATGCTCACCGAGTACAAGGACGCCTTCCACGAGCTCGACACCCGAGGCGCCTTCTTCTTCGGCGCTCGCCAGGTGACGACCGGGGTCATCGAGCGGACTATCGGCGGCTCGCTCATCCAGCGCCTCATCTCCGGATCGCCCGGTCGTGACGGCGACGACGCGCTCACCGATCGGGGCGGTCAGCTCGACCTCTTCGAGGACCGCGAGAAGCACCTGCTCGAGACGCTCGCGATGCGGCTGCGCCGAGCAGGTGAGGAGGACGCCGACGGGTTCGCGATCTTCAACGACGCGCAGCCCCACCTGCTGCTCACGGCCCGGGCGCACATCGAGCGGGTCGTCCTCGAGGCCTTCGTCGCCGCGATCGACGCCATGCCCGACGGCGAGTCCCGCGAGATCATGGAGCGGGTCTGCGACCTCTACGTCATGAGCACGATCGAGGCCGAGCGGGCCTGGTTCGTCGAGCACGGGCGGCTCAGCGCCCAGCAGTCGAAGTCGGTCATCGTCGCGGTCGACAAGCTGTGCGCCGGGCTGCGGCCGCACGCCCAGACCCTCGTCGACGCCTTCGCCATCCCGCTGGCCTGGCGGGAGACGAACCTCATGGAGTTCCTCGGCGAGGCCGGCCCCGACGCATGAACGAAGGGGGGACCGCAGCGGTCCCCCTTCGTCACGGCTCAGCGGACGCTGATGACGCGGTGCTCCTTGATCGACATGACGAGGGCGACGATCCAGCCGACGACGGTCCAGCCGAGGAGCAGGTTGACCCAGAAGACAGCCCATGCGTTGGCGTTGCCCCGCACGGCCGCGATGGCCCACGGCAGCATGTAGCCGGCACTGAGGATGGCGACGATGATGGCCACCGGCGCGCTGACGACCCGGGTCTTCTTGTCGGTGACGATGTCCATACCTCCAGGGTAGGTGCGCGGTCTGGGAAGGGCTGCATGCATGACCGGCGAACTGTCAGGCTGAGCCCCTAGCGTGAGCGACCCAATCCGAAGGAGCCGCATTGGACGCCGCACCGATCGTCGACGTCGTCGTTGTGCTCTCGCTCGTGGTCGCGGTGCTGGCCGGATGGATGCAGGGTCTCGGCCGCACCGTCGGAGGCCTCGCGGGAGCCGTCCTCGGCACGGGCATCGCGCTGGTGCTCGTCGTGCCCTGGGTCGTCGACCGCTTCGACGAGCAGCAAGCCCGGTTGCTCGCTGTCGTGGCAGTCGTCATGGCGCTGGTCGCGACCGGAACCGCCCTCGGCTCGGCCGTCGGCGGGGTCGTGGGGAATGCGCTCGACCGTGCCCGGCTCGGTCTGGCCGACGCTGCAGGTGGGGCGGTCGCTGGTGGCGTCATGACCGCCCTCGCCTGGGTCCTCGCCGCGGCGCTCGTCCCGGCAACGGGCTCGGCGCCGCTCACGGACAGCATGACGAGCTCCCGCACCATCCAGGAGCTGACGAGGTTCGCTCCCGCGTCGGTGCAGGACGGCAGCATCGCCACCCGCCTGCTCGACCGGAACCAGCCATGGCTGGCCGAGGTCGCGGGCAGTCCGCCGGTGTCGCCGGAGATCCCTGACGTCGACGTCGACACGGCGGCCGTGCGCTCAGCGAGCCGCTCGGTCGTCCGTGTCAGCGGAGAGGCATCCGGCTGCCCGGGTGTGATGACAGGGAGCGGCTTCGTCGTGGCCGCGAATCGTGTCATGACGAACGCGCACGTCGTCGCCGGTGCGGACTCGCCGGTCATCCGCGCTCCTGGTGAGCTGCCGAGGCGCGGTCGCGTCGTCCACCTCGACACCAAGAACGACCTGGCGATCGTGGCCACCGACGGCCTGGCCACTCCTGCGCTGCGCTTCGCGGACGCGACGAAGCCTGGGAGCGAAGGGGTCGTCGTCGGATACCCCGGTGGCGGCCCCCTTCGTCTCGACCCCGCCCGCCTGCTGGCGGAGCGACCGACAGTCGTGACGAAGGACGGACGCAGCACGCACCGCTCGGTCGTCACCCTCGCAGCGTCCATCGCGAGCGGGAACTCCGGCGGGCCTGTGGTCTCGGGTCACGGCGAGGTGGTCGGCGTGATCTTCGCCCGGGCCACGTCTGTGGAGGACGTCGCCTACGCAGTCCCGGCGTCCGTCGCACGCCCCCTGGCCGAGCGTTCGCCCCGCCTCACCGAGGCCGTCAGCACGTCAGGCTTCCGTCCCCACTGCGCCTCTCACGCCAGGTCGGAGAGCAGCGCGGCGCAGGCCGCCTCGCAGCGGCGGCAGGCCTCGGCACAGACCCGGCAGTGTTCGTGCATCTCGGCATGCTTCTCGCACTCGTCCGCGCAGGCGGCGCAGGCGGCGCGGCAGGCCTCGACGAGGCTGCGCACGAGAGCCGGGTCGGTCTCAGCGCGGCGGGTGAGGACCCGTCCGGTGGCGGCGCAGACGTCGGCGCAGTCCAGGTTGGTCGTGATGCACCGGCGCAGCTCGGCGACCATCTCCTCGGCCAGGCACGCGTCCGCGCAGGCGGTGCAGGTCTGGGCGCACTCGAAGCAGGCGGCGATGCACTCGGCCAGGGCCTGCTGGTCCACACCTCCGATGTCGCCGGGGTAGGTGTCAAGCATCGAGGTGACGTGCGTCATGGCTGGCTCCTTCGTGTCGGCTCGGGCCGCGGTCCGGGCCCGCACCACCCACTATAGGAACGTTCCACCCTCCACGGGGTCAGAGCACGGGGGTCGATCCTCCGTCCTGCACCCCGCTGACCTGGGACGACGCCGCGAGCAGCCAGAGCATGCACTGGTTGTAGGGGGTGGGGATGCCGTGCTTCGCCCCGAGCTCGACCACCCGCCCGGCGCAGATGTCGACCTCGGTCGGGCGGCCGGCCATGACGTCCTGCAGCATCGACGTGCGGCCGTCGTAGGACTGACCGTCGAGCACGGCGTACCACCGGCGGACGTCCTCCGGGCCGAGGTCGACCCCTTCGGCGTTGGCCACGGCGACGACCTCTTGCTGGAGCGCGTCCATGAGCTCTCGCGCCGGGCCGGGCTCGCGCAGCTGCCCGTAGGTCGCGCCGGTGACCGCGGAGGCCTGGTTGCCACCGACGTTGACGAGGAACTTCCACCACATCTGGTGCTCGATGTCTGCGGGTGCCTCCCAGGCGAGGCCCGCTCGGTCGAGCAGCTCCTGGACCGCCACGAGCTGCTCGCTCGGCGAGCCGTCGCCGGTCCGGGTCGCGGGCCCGTCACCGATCTCGAGCCGCCCTGGGCTGGTGTACCTCACTGCGGTGCCCTCCCGGTCGGAGTCCATCGCCAGGGCGATGGAGAGCAGCACCTGCTCCGGGGCGAACCGCTCACCGATGACCCGCTCGCTGTCGAGGCCGTTGAGGACGCTGAGGAAGGTCGTCCGCTCGTCGACGACCGGCGCGACGAGGTCGAGCGAGTCGTCGATCTGCTGCGCCTTGACGGCGACGAGGACGAGGTCGAAGGGGGCG
>JBHWMJ010000129.1:0-8593 GCA_043423105.1 Marihabitans sp. | reverse complement strand
CCTTCCCAGGGCGCGCAGGGTCCTGCGGGCGCACTGCCAACAGTAAGGCGGAGTCGCCTGGCTGGACCTGAGTCTTCTCGGCGGCGACCCGACGGTCCCACAGGGGCTGGTTCGCTGGACTCACTGGAATGACGTCTGACCCGATGGCGGGTGCGTTATCGCTGAGGGCGGCCAACCACGAGCCTGTCAGCTCGAGGTTCTCTGCTGACTTCAACGTGACGCTCTGGATGACGACACCCGAATGCTCGGGTCGGAGAATGTCTCCGAACAGGCCTTCGCTTGCCCCTCCCAGCTCGAGGCAGGTGGTCCCCGGATCGCCCAAGAGGCCGAGCGGACCCCCCGGGCTGGGGGCATCGCTGGAGCACCCACTCACGAGGGCACACGCAGCGATGACCCCCAGTACCGGAATTCGCACTTCAGCTCTTCGCGAAGAGCGTGCGTGGAGTGCCGCCTGGGTAGTCGTGGGTCCCGCAGAGCTTGCGCGAGGCGCTGAAGGTGTACTTGGCCTTTGCCGCCGTGCTGTATCCCGTCCGGCTGCTCAGGTCGATCGAGATGAGGCTGGAAATGTCCACGCCGTTCGTCCACGTGATTGCAGCTGAGCGTTCGTTGGTGTGAGTTCCGCCGCTATACGAGACGCACTTGGTGCTCGCGAGCGTGTTTGTCGGCGTGTAGCTGTAGTCCCCGCCGGCAAGCCGCATTGGCCGGATCTGCGTGGACGGGCCGAGAATGGAGCCGCAGTCCACGCGGTACCGCCCGTACACGAACTTCGTGCGGTGAATCCGCTTACGGTTGGCCCCGACGGATGGGAAGTCGATCGTGGAGCTGGACGAGACCGACGACTCTCCACTGGCCTTGTATGAGACGGATCCCGGGGACTTCACCGCTACCCCTAGCGCGCTGCTCGCACCGGTACTGAACTGGAAGTCGGCTGTGACCCCCGAGGTCTGAACGTAGGACGACCCGACGATCACGGTCCGTGGCGCCAGTTGCTCGAGCAGGCGATAGGTGCAGGCCTTCTCCATCGGAGGGGCGGTAGCCTCCGCGCGCGCACTCTGATCTTTGGACAGCTGGCCAACAGGTCGCAGATCAAGGCCGGGCTTCCCTGATCCCACCTTGCCGCGGATGAGGCCGTCGGCCTCAAGCGGGAAGCTGAAGTTGTACTGAGCACCTTCGCCTTCGCCAACAATGCTCAGGTCGACGACTCCTGACCGGTTCTTCATTCGGCTGAGCGCTGCGACATTGGCGACCCTCAGCGAGAAGGTGCCGTCGCGCTTCGTGACGACCTTGCCCACGGGAACGGTCTGGACCGACTCGCCCGGCTTCAGCCTTTGCAGCGTATCCGAGGAAGGCCACGCCTCAAGGCGGAGAGCGATGCCGTGCGCAGGCTTGCCCTCCTGTGTGAGAAGTCGACCGGACGCTGCAACTGGCCCGTCGCCCGACCCTCCTTCAACCGTGTCCATCGTCCAGCCCGCTGCGGAGTTCGCCGTTGAAAGCGAGCCTGCAACAAGCATCGGCGCGGCCAGCATGTATACCCATCGTTTGCCCATGACAGCCTCCGTGCGATGCCGCCATGAACAGGGCCCTGTTGGCCTCGCATGACATGCACTGTGACTCCCCGTTGATCGGGTGCTTGAAAGGTAGACCCACCGCCGCGGCTTGGCAATGAATGGCGAACCCGTGCGGAGTGTTCGCCCCATGCACGGTCGTATGACGATGCTGCGTGACCATAACGACGTCAGACTTGAGGCCATGACCCCGCGACCCCACGTCCTCGTCATCGGGGGCGGGATCGCGGGGCTCACCCTCGCCGGGGCTCTCGACCCGGCCCGCTGGCGGGTGACGGTCGTCGAGGGTCAGCCGCAGCGGGCCACCTTCGGGGCGGGGCTGCTCCTCTGGTCCTCCGCGCAGCGTGCGCTCGTGCGGCTCGGCCACGGGCCTGCGCTGGCCGGCCTCACGTGCGACGCGGGCGGCGTGACGCTGCGCTCCGCCGACGGGACCCTCCTCGCCCACCACGAAGGGGGTGCGCCTCGCCCTCGTCTCGTCGGCCGCCCCGACCTCCTGGGGCTGCTCGACGACGCCGTCCCGGCCGAGGTGGCCCGTCGGACCGAGGAGGTCGTCGACCCCTTCGCCCTGGCTCACGAGCTCGGCGCCGACCTCGTCGTCGGTGCCGACGGGGTGCGCAGCGTCGTGCGGCGGGCGACCTGGCCAGGCACCGACCCGCGGGACACCGGGTGGGTCGCCCTCCGCGGTGTCCTCGACGGCGAGACCGCGACGACGACGGAGTACTGGGGGCCGGGGCAGCTCTTCGGGATCACCCCGCACCCGCACGGGACCAACTGGTTCGCCGCCTTCCGCAGCGATGGGCCCGGTGGTGGTGACCCCGCCGCCCTGCTCGCCGACGCCCGGGACCGTTTCGAGGGCTGGGCCCCGGAGATCGGAGACGTCCTCGCGCGAGTCACCCCGCGGACCGCTGACGCGCAGCGGCTCGTCGTCACCCCGCCGAGGCCACGGATCGCCGCGACCCGCGCCGGTCGCCGGGTCGTCCTCGTCGGCGACGCCGCGCACGCCATGACCCCGAACCTCGGCCGAGGCGCCTGCGAGGCCGTCGTCGACACGGCTGTCCTCGCCCGCGCCCTCGACCGGTACGGCCCTTTGCGCGGCGTCGCTGCCTACGAGCGCCGCCGTCTCCTGCCCGGCCAGCTCCTCCGCCTGGCCGCCACCCCCGCGCTGCACGTCGCGACGACGACCCGGCTGGCGTTCCTTCGCGACCGGGTGCTGCAGGCCGGTCCTGGCCGGCGAGACACGCGCTCAACCCGCTGACCCCGTCCCCCCGCCCGGCTAGGTTGGCCCCATGCGTCGCCGAGCCCTCCTGGCCCTCGTCCCCGCCGTGCTGCTCGCCGCCGGCTGCACCTCCTCGTCGTCCACCTCCCCGTCGTCCACCGAGGCGATGTCTCCGGACGAGGTGAAGAGCAAGGCATCGCAGGCCTTCGACAACGCCGGTGCCGTCCACATCGACCTCGAGAGCTCCGGCCTGCCGAAGGGCCGGGACGGCGTCTCCCGGGCGACCGGCGACGGCGTCGTCAGCGCCGACCGCCCCGCCTTCAACGGCGAGATCTCCGGCGTCATCCAGGGCAGCCCCGCCGGTGTCGAGCTCATCGCGATCGACGACAAGACGTGGATGTCCTTCTTCACCGAGGATTTCAACCCGATCGACATGGCGACCCTCAGCGCGCCCAACCCGGCCGAGTTCTTCCGTCCGGGCACCGGCGTCGGCCAGCTCGTCTCCGAGACCGACGGGCTGACCGCAGGGGCCAAGGCCCGTGACGGCAAGGTGATCCTCCAGGAGTACAGCGGCACCCTGCCCGCGACCTCGGTGCAGCGGCTCTTCCTGCTCGGGGAGGACGCCGACTCCTTCGACGTCACGTACGGCATCGAGCCGGAGTCCGGCGAGGTGCGGCGCGCCGAGATCGTCGGTGAGTTCTACGAGAGCCACACGATGACCTTCACCGTCACCCTGAGCGACTACGGCAAGAGCGTCACCGTCGACGAGCCCTCGTGACCGCCCCGGCCCTCGACCCTCGCTCCGTCAACCCTCGCGCGCTCCTCACCGTCGCCTCCACGGCGGTGGCGCTGGCCGCCGCCGACACCTATGTCGTCGTCCTCGCCCTGACCGACATGATGGAGGGCGTCGGCCTGACGCTCGACAGCCTGCAGAAGGCGACCCCGATCATCTCCGGCTTCCTCCTCGGCTACATCGCCGTGCTGCCGCTCATCGGACGGCTCGCCGACCTCGTCTCGCGCAGCCGGATCCTGCTCGTCTGCATGGGGCTCTTCATCCTCGGCTCAGGGGTCACGGCGCTCGCGGTCGACCTCGACGTCCTCGTCGCCGGGCGCGTCGTCCAGGGCGTCGGTGGCGGCGGTCTCGTGCCCGCGACGCTGGCGATCGTCGCCGACCTCTGGCCGGCCGGACGTCGGGGCGTGCCGCTCGGGGTCGTCGGTGCGGTCCAGGAGCTCGGCTCGGTCCTCGGTCCGGTCCTCGGCGCCGCGGTCCTCGCCGTCGCCGACTGGCGCGCGATCTTCTGGCTCAACGTCGTGCTCGGGGTCGCCCTCGCCCTCGTCATGCGGCTCATCACCCGCGGCACGGAGGCGAAGGGGGCCCACACCGGCAGGAGCTCGCGATGGGCTGCCTGGCTGGGTCTGGTGCTCGGCGTGCTCGCGGTCGGGGTGCTCTGGCTGGCGCTCGCTGCGCCCCGTGCGCTGACGAGCGACGTCACTCTCGGTCTGCCCTTCGTCCCCTTCGGGTCCGCGTCGCACCGGCTCGCCACGCCGGTGGGGCTGCTCGCTCTCGTCCTCGGCCTCGCCGCGCTCGCCCTGCTCCGGCGCAGCTGGTGGCCGCCGCTCCGCGCCGGTGACCTGCCGGGCGCGCTGCTCCTCGGCACGGCGCTGGGCTGCATCGTCCTGACCTTCGCCGCCGCCGACCCGGAGCAGGAGGTCGTCGGTCCGCTCGGTTACGCGCTCCTGCCGGTCGCTGCGATCGCTGCCGCCCTCTACGTGTGGCGGCACCGCACCGCGGCCGACCCGCTCGTCCCGCGGGGGACCGTCACGGGCCGCACGCCGTGGGCGCTGCTCGTCTCGCTCCTCGTCGGCGTCGCGCTCGTCTCGGTGATCGTCGACGTCCCGCTCCTCGCGCGGCTGACCACCGAGGGCGGCCAGACACACGCGGCGATGGTGCTCGTGCGCTTCCTCGTCGCGGTGCCGGTCGGGGCCTTCGTCGGCGGGTGGTTGCTCTCCCGGATGGGCGCCGGCTACGTCGCCGGTGGCGGGCTCGCGCTCATGGCCGCCGGGCTCGGCGTGATGTCGACCTGGGGGCAGGACTCGCTCGACCAGACGGTGAGCTCCACGCTCGTCCTCGTCGCCGTGGGTCTGGGGGCCGGCCTGGCGCTCGCCCCGGTCAACGACGCAGCTCTGGCCGACTCGCCCGAGCACGCCCACGGCACGGCGAGCTCGCTGGTCGTCGTCTCCCGGATGATCGGCATGGTCGTCGGCCTGGCGCTGCTCACCGGCATCGGCCTCAACCGGTACTACGCGGCGATCGACGCCCTACCGCCGGAGCAGCGCACCTCGGGCCACGCGCTGATCGAGACGGCGATGGTGCAGGTCGAGACGGTCTTCCTCGGGGCCGCGCTCGCGGCCGGTCTCGGTGCCGTCATCGCGCTCCTCATGCTCGGCCGCACCCCCGAGGCCGTCCGGCACGACGGTCGCACCGTCGGCCTCTGACCCCTTCGCCCCCGACGGTCAGTCGAGCTCGACGACCACGGGGGCGTGGTCGCTGGCCCCCTTGCCCTTGCGCTCCTCGCGGTCGATGGCCGCGCCGGTGACCCGCGCCTCGAGGGCCGGGTTGCCGAGGACGAAGTCGATCCGCATCCCGCGTCGCTTGGGGAAGGCCAGCTGCTGGTAGTCCCAGTAGGTGTACACGCCGGGGCCCGGCGCGTGCGGTCGCACGAGATCGACCATGCCGTCGTCGAGGAATGCCTGGAAGGCGGCCCGTTCCCGCGGCGAGACGTGGGTCTTGCCCTCGAAGGCCGCCATGTCCCAGACATCGTCGTCCTGCGGGGCGATGTTCCAGTCGCCGCCGAGCGCGAGCGGCAGGTCGGGGTAGGCCTCGCGCCACGCCCGGGTCTGCGCCCGGAGCGTCTCGAGCCAGGCGAGCTTGTACTCCAGGTGCGGGTCGTCGAGGGCGCGTCCGTTGGGCACGTAGAGGCTCCACAGCCGCACGCCCTGGCAGGTCGCACCGATCGCGCGTGCCTCGGGGGCTGCGGGCTCGCCCCAGCCGGGCAGGTCGGGGAAGCCGACGGAGACGTCGTCGAGGCCGACGCGGGAGGCGATCGCGACGCCGTTCCACTGGTTGAGGCCGTGGTGGGCGACCTCGTACCCGAGCCCTTCGAAGGGGAGGTAGGGGAACTGCTCGTCCTTGGCCTTGGTCTCCTGCATGAGCAGGACATCGACGTCGGAGCGCTCCAGCCAGGCGGTCACCCGGTCGACGCGGGAGCGGATGGAGTTGACGTTCCAGGTCGCGATTCGCACGTCGTCACCCTAGCCACGGCCACCGGGCCTCCATATCGTCGGTGCCATGCGTCCCCTCATCGAGATCCCCGCGACCGACGGCACGACCGAGGCGGTGGTCGCCCGCCCGGAGGGCGATGGCCCGCACCCCGGCGTCCTCCTCTTCATGGACGCCATCGGCCTGCGTCCTCGGATCGAGGAGATGGCCGACCGGATCGCGTCGTGGGGCTACGTCGTGCTGGCGCCGAACACCTTCTACCGGTCCGGGACGGCGGCCGAGACGACGCCGACGACCGACCTGCGCGACCCGGAGGAGCGGGCCGCCTACGGCAAGGTCTCGGGCGCCTACCTCGCCGAGCTCACCGGCGCGCGGATGGAGGCCGACCTGCCGTACTACGTCACCGCCCTCCGGGCGCTCGAAGGGGTGGACGCCGGCCCGATCGGGGTCACGGGATACTGCATGGGGGCCCGCTTCTCGACCCGGGCGGCCGGGCTGGAGCCGACCGTCGCCGCCTGTGGCGGCTTCCACGGCGCTGAGCTCGTTACCCCCGAGGAGGACAGTCCGCACACCCGACTCGCTACGGCGCGTGCGGCCTTCGCCTACGGCCACGCCGACCGGGACAAGCTCAACCCTGCCGAGGCGATCGCCACCCTCGAGGCCACCCTCGACGCGGCCGGGCTCGAGGCGAGCAGCGCCGTCTACCCGGACGCCCCGCACGGCTTCACGATGAGCGACACCTCGAGCTACCAGGAGGCCGGGGCCGAGCGGCACTTCGAGGAGCTGCGGGAGCTCTTCGACCGGGTGCTGCGCCCGTGAGCACGGCGCTCGTCACCGGCGCGACCGCCGGCATCGGCCGCGAGTTCGCCGAGCAGCTCGCGGCCCGCGGGCACGACGTCGTGCTCGTGGCCCGTGACGTCGAGCGCCTCGAAGGGGCCGCGGCCGAGCTGCGCGAGCGGCACCGCGTCGAGGTCGAGGTGCTCCCGGCCGACCTCTCCGACCGAGGTGAGCTGCAACGGGTCGCCGACCGGGTCGCCGCCGCCGGGCCGACCCCTTCGCCCGTCGAGATCCTCGTCAACAACGCCGGCTACGGCCTGGCGACCCCCTTCACCGAGACCGAGGTGGAGGCGGAGGAGCAGCTGCTCGACGTCCTCGTCCGGGCCGTCCTCGTGCTGAGCCACGCCGCCGTCCGCTCGATGTCCGGTCGCGGTCGGGGACAGATCATCAACGTCTCCTCGGTCGCGGGCTTCATCACGAGCGGCACGTACGCGGCGGCCAAGAGCTACGTCACCGTCTTCACGGAGTCCCTGTCCTCCCAGCTCAGCGGCACCGGCGTCACCGCGACGGCGCTGTGCCCCGGCTTCGTCGTCACCGAGTTCCACCAGCGCGCCGGCATCGACCGGGGCGAGCGCACCGGTCCCTTCTGGCTCGACGCGAAGGACCTCGTCCGAACGGCCCTGGCCGACGCCGACCGCGGGCGGGCAGTGAGCATCCCGAGCCCGCAGTACAAGGCCCTGGTTACCGTGCTCCGGCACGTGCCGCGGGCGATCGTGCGCAACCTGGCCGTCCTGGCCGTGCACCGCCGCCGGTGAAAGAACCCCTTCGTAGGATGGGCGCGTGACCACCGACATCGCAGCCGACAGGGCCCGCCTGCTCGAGATCATCAGGGAGAAGGCGATCGTCCACGGTCGCGTCACCCTCTCCTCCGGCAAGCTGGCCGACTACTACGTCGACCTGCGCCGGATCACTCTCGACGGCGAGGCCGCCCCGCTCGTCGGGCGGGTCATGCGCGACCTCGTCGCCGACCTCGACGTCGTCGCGGTGGGCGGCCTGACGCTCGGTGCCGACCCGGTCGCCACCTCGATGCTTCATGCGGCGGCGGCGCAGGGGGAGCGGCTCGACGCCTTCGTCGTCCGCAAGGCAGGCAAGGCCCACGGGCTGCAGCAGCGGATCGAGGGGCCGTCGGTCGAGGGTCGTCGCGTGCTCGTCGTCGAGGACACGACGACGACCGGCAGCTCGCCGCTCGAGGCGGTCGCCGCTGTCCGTGAGTCCGGGGGCGAGGTCGTCGCCGTCGCGACCATCGCCGACCGCGCCACCGGCGCCGGCGCGCGGATCGAGGCCGAGGCGGGCGTGCCGTACCGCTTCGCCTACACCCTCGAGGACCTCGACCTCGCCTGACCCCCCTTCGGCGAGAAGACGATCTGGCCGGAATCCCGTACATACCGTCTTCGAACCGACGTGCGGGAGCACGGTCCGTCCCCTGGGCGAAGGGGATGTGCATGGCTGCTGAGGTGAGCCTAAGTTAGGGGCCTCTTCAGCGGGTACTGGAAGCTCGGCGCCGCCCGCCCCTGATCCGGCGCCGCTTGGCCCTCACCCCTTCGCCGGGTTGGCTCAGCCCCGGTCGCGAAGCGTGACCGCGGTCGTGAGCGCCGCCGTCGCCGCCTCGAAGCCCTTGTCCTCCGAGGAGCCAGGCAGCCCGGCGCGGTCGAGCGCCTGCTCGTCGGTGTCGCAGGTGAGCACGCCGAAGCCCAC
>JBHWMJ010000127.1:0-13786 GCA_043423105.1 Marihabitans sp. | reverse complement strand
TCGACGGCCGCAGCGCCGTGCGCGGACGGGTGGTGCTCACCCGGCGGGGGCGCCTGCTCGCCGACACCGTCGTGGGGCAGCTCCTCGCCGAGGAGGCGCTGTGAGCGAGACCCAGGAGCTCATCGAGCAGATCATCCGCGGCCTCGACCTGCTCGGCGTCGTCGCCAACGCGCTGCTCGGCGCCGCGGTGGCGCGGCAGTTCAAGCTCGACCCGGTCGGCTTCGCGATCCTCTCGATCGTCTCGGCGCTCGGCGGCGGCGCGATCCGGGACGTCCTGCTCGACACCACGCCCGTGGCGCTCACTGACCCCGCCTACCTCCTTTGCGCGCTTGGTGCGTCGGCCCTCGCCTTCCTCGTGCGCTTCGAGGGACGGCGCTGGCGACAGGTCTTCCCGTACGTCGACGCCCTGGCCCTGGGCACCTGGGCGGTCGTCGGCACCCAGAAGTCGCTGTCGATGGGCCTGGCCCCCCTGCCCTCGATCCTCCTCGGCGTCCTGACCGCCGTGGGCGGCGGGGCCGTGCGCGACATCATGCTCGGGCAGGTGCCGAAGATCTTCCGCCGCTCCGAGCTCTACGCGACGGCAGCCTTCGTCGGGGCGCTCGCCTTCTTCCTCCTGCGCGAGGCGGGGATGGGCCCCTTCGCCGCCCCGGCGGCCACCCTCGTCGGTGCCGGTGTCTGCCGGCTCGCCCACAAGCAGGGCTGGGTGCTGCCCACCGAGCCGGTGCTCACCGCAGAGGTCCGGGGCAAGACGATCAACCGCTTCCGCAGACGCGGGTGACGGGACCTCCGCCGCTGCTGCTATGCATAGGGGGACACCCCGCCAGGCACACACTGCAGGAGAGAGCATGAGCACCCAGCGCACCGCCGTCGTCACCGGAGCCGCCCGCGGCATCGGCAAGGCCGTCGCGATCCGTTTCGCCCAGGACGGCCACAAGGTCGCCGTCGTCGACCTCGACGAGGCTGCCTGCCAGGGGACGGTCGACGAGATCACCGCTGCCGGGGGTCAGGCGATCGCCGTCGGGGCCGACGTGTCGGACGAGGAGCAGGTCACGGCTGCCTTCGAGCGGATCGCCGCCGAGCTCGGCGCCCCGACGATCCTCGTCAACAACGCCGGGATCATCCGCGACAACATGCTCTTCAAGATGACGACCGACGACTGGGACGCCGTCATGGGCGTGCACCTGCGTGGCGCCTTCCTCATGACGAAGGCGTGCCAGGCGTACATGACCCAGGAGAAGTACGGCCGCATCGTCAACCTCTCCTCGACCTCGGCGCTGGGCAACCGGGGCCAGGCCAACTACTCCGCCGCCAAGGCCGGCATGCAGGGCTTCACGAAGACCCTCGCGATCGAGCTCGGCAAGTTCGGTGTCACGGCCAACGCCATCGCTCCCGGCTTCATCCAGACCGAGATGACGGCGGCGACGGCCGAGCGGATCGGGGTGCCCTTCGACGACTTCATCGAATTCTCCGCCAAGGAGATCCCGGTCCAGCGGGTCGGCCAGCCCGAGGACATCGCCGCGACCGCGTCCTTCCTCTGCTCCGAGGAGGCCGGCTTCGTCTCCGGCCAGGTCATCTACGTCGCCGGCGGCCCGAAGGACTGAGCGGACGGCTGGTAGGCCGGCTCCTCAGGCGCCCGGGACGGTGACGAAGTCGATGAGCTCCTCGACCCGCCCGAGCAGTGCGGGCTCGAGGTCGGCGTAGCTCCGCACGCTCCCGAGGATCTGCTTCCAGGCGCGGGCGACGTCGGCCTGGCTCTCGTGCGGCCACCCGAGGTGGGCGCAGATGCCGCGCTTCCACTCGACCGACCGCGGGATCGTCGGCCAGGAGTCCATCCCGAGCCGCTCAGGGCGCACGGACTGCCAGACGTCGACGAACGGGTGGCCGAGGACCAGGACGTGCGGGGCGAAGGGGGTCAGGCCGGCGGCCTGGGCGACGATCCGGGACTCCTTCGAGCCCGGCACGAGGTGGTCGACGAGCACGCCCATCCGACGACCCGGGCCGGGCGCGAAGTCGCGGATCGCGCCCTCGAGATCGTCGACCCCGTCGAGCATCTCGACGACGACGCCCTCGACCCGCAGGTCGTGCCCCCAGACCTTCTCGACGAGCTCGGCGTCGTGCCGGCCCTCGACGAAGATCCGCGAGCCGATCGCGGTGCGCGCCTGGTGTCCCTGCACAGCGACCGAGCCCGAGGCCGTGCGGGCGCTCGCCTGCTGAGCCGCGGCCAGGGCGGCGCGGCCGGCGGCCTTCGGTGCGGTGAGGGTCACCGGCGCCCCGTCGAGCAGGAAGCCCGGACCGAGCGGGAAGGCCTTGACCCTGCCGTGCCGGTCCTCGAGGTGGACGACGTGCATGCCGCCGGCCTTCTCGACCCGCACGACTGCGCCGACCCAGCCGGTCTCGCCGTCCTCGACGACGAGGTCGGGAGTGGCCTCGACGTCGCGCGTCAGAGGTCGCCGGTGGTGGTGCGCCGGGGCACCGGCGCCAGAGAGCACGTCGGATCCGTAGCGGTCGGGGGAGCGGTGAGTCACGTCGCGGCACGCTACCCGGCGGATTGGGGAATGCCAGGGAGGTCCGTAGACTTGGCACTCAGGTGTCGAGAGTGCCAGGGACCCGGTGACGAAGGGAGACAGGGAGAACCGTGAGCGTCATGAGCTCTGAGCGGCGGATGGCCGTCCTCTCCGCCATCGTCGAGGACTACGTCCAGACGAGCGAGCCGGTCGGCTCCCGCGCCCTCCTCGAGCGGCACCAGCTCGGCGTGAGCGCGGCCACCGTGCGCAACGACATGGCTGCTCTCGAGGACGCCGGTCTCATCGCGGCCCCGCACACGAGCGCCGGGCGCGTCCCGACCGACGCGGGCTACCGGGCCTTCGTCGACCAGCTCTCCACCCTGAAGCCGATGTCGCGGGCCGAGCGCGCCGCGATCGCCCAGTTCCTCGACGGCGCCGACGAGCTCGACGAGGTGCTCGACCGCACCGTCCGGCTCCTGGCGACCCTGACCCGTCAGGTCGCCGTCGTCCAGTACCCGAGCCTGACCCGTAGCACCGTGCGCCACGTCGAGCTCGTGCCGATGAGCTCTACCCGGCTCATGATCGTCGTCATCATGGGCACCGGCCGGGTCGAGCAGCGCGTCATCGTCACCGACACCGACTACACGAGCCTGGCCGGGGCTGACGACCTCGCCGCCGCCCGCACACAGATCAACGCCGCCGCCACCGAGCGTCGCCTCGCCGACGCTGTGACGGCGCTGCGCACCCTGGACGACGACCAGAGGACGAGCTCGAGCCTGACCGCCGGCGTGCTCGCCGCGCTCGAGGAAGCGGCGCGGGAGGAGAGCGAGACCCGGGTGACCCTCGCCGGCACCGCCAACCTCGCTCGCACTCCGTCGGACTTCCCGCTCTCGCTCGAGCCCGTGCTCGACGCGCTCGAGCAGCACGTCGTCCTCCTCCGCCTGCTCGGCGCAGAGGCCGAGCAGGCAGGCCAGGTCGCCGTCCGGATCGGCAGCGAGAACCCCGTCACCGGGCTGCAGAGCACATCGGTGGTCTCCACCGGCTACGGCGCCGGCGACGAGCTCGTCGGCCACGTCGGCGTCCTCGGCCCGACCCGCATGAACTACCCCGCGACGATCAGCCAGGTCCGGGCCGTCGCGACCTATCTCTCCCGGATCATCGCCGGCTGACCGCACGTCCCGGCGCCCCTTCGCCAGAACCCCTTCGCCCGACCCCCACCTGCAGAGGACCTCACCGCACGTGAACGACTACTACGCCGATCTCGGTGTCGACCGCTCCGCGACCCCGGAGGAGATCAAGAAGGCCTACCGCAAGATGGCCCGCAAGCTCCACCCGGACGTCAACCCCGGCGCCGAGGCCGAGGAGGAGTTCAAGCGGGTCAGCCAGGCGTACGACGTCCTCGGTGACGAGGAGAAGCGTCGTCAGTACGACATGGGTGCCGACCCCTACGGCGGCGCGCACGAAGGCTTCGGCGCGGGCTTCTCCTTCAGCGACATCATGGAGCAGTTCTTCGGCCAGGCCGCTGGCGGCGGTCGAGGTCCGCGATCCCGTCAGGCGAGGGGCCAGGACGGGCTCGTCGCGCTCCAGGTCGACCTCGAGGACGCGGTGTTCGGCGGCACGAAGGAGCTGACGATCGACACCGCCGAACGGTGCGGGACGTGCGCCGGCGACGGGGCCCAGCCGGGCTCGAGCAAGCGCACCTGCGACGCCTGCGGCGGTCGCGGCGAAGTCCAGATGGTGCAGCGCAGCTTCCTCGGCCAGGTCATGACCTCGCGGCCGTGCGCCGCCTGCCAGGGCTTCGGCGAGGTCATCCCCAACCCGTGCTTCGAGTGCTCCGGCCAGGGGCGCGTCCGCAGCCGCCGGACGATGAACGTGCGGATCCCCGCCGGGATCGACAACGGCACCCGGATCCACCTCGCCGGCGAGGGTGAGGTCGGCTTCGGCGGCGGTCCGCCCGGAGACCTCTACGTCGAGCTGCGGGTCGCGCCGCACCCGACCTTCACCCGCGAGGGCGACGACCTGCACGCCTCGGTCCAGCTGCCGATGACCGCCGCCGCGCTCGGCACGACGCTGACCTTCCCGACCTTCGACGGCGACCAGCAGATCGAGATCCGGCGGGGCACCCAGCCGGGCGACACCGTCGTCCTCGACGACCTCGGCGTCACGCGCCTGCGCGCCGGTGGCCGGGGCCGACTGATCATCCACGCTGACGTGCGCACGCCCACCCGCCTCGACGGTGAGCAGGAGGACCTGCTCCGTCGCCTCGCCGAGGTGCGCGACGAGACCGAGCCGAGCGGCCAGCTCGCCGACGTCGACTCCGGCTTCATCGGCCGACTGAGGCACGCCTTCAAGGGCCGCTGACCGTGACCGCCCCGCTCTTCTGGGTCGATGCCGGGGCGCTGGCGGGCGCGGTCCCAGGCTCGTCTGTCCTCGTCGAAGGGGCCGAGGCCCGGCACGCGGTGACCGTGCGCCGGATCGCCGTGGGGGAACAGGTCATCGTCGCCGACGGCGACGGCGCCGCGATCGTCGGTGACGTCGAGTCGGCCGACCCGGCCGCCCTCGTGGTCCGGGTCGAGGCCCGTCGCGACGAGCCAGCCCCCACCCTTCGTCTCGTCATCGTCCAGGCCCTGGCGAAGGGGGGCCGCGACGAGTCCGCCGTCGAGGCCGCCACCGAGCTGGGGATCGACGAGGTCATCCCGTGGGAGGCCGAGCGGTCCATCGTCCGGTGGAAGGGCCCCAAGGTCGCCAAGGCACACCAGAAGTGGGTCAACGTCGTCGTCGCCGCCGCCAAGCAGTCCCGTCGGGCGCGGACGCCCGAGGTGGCGCAGCCGACCTCCACGAAGGAGCTCGTGCACCGGGTCGCTGACTCTGCGGCGACGTTCGTCCTCCACGAGGACGCCACCGAGCCGCTCGCCGGGGCCACCCTGCCGGCGACCGGGGACGTCCTGCTCGTCGTCGGGCCAGAGGGTGGGATCAGCCCGGGCGAGGTCGACGCGCTCGTCGCGGCAGGAGCCCGGCCGGTGCGGCTCGGCCCGGGCGTGCTCCGCTCATCGACAGCCGGACCGGCCGCGATCGCCGTGCTCTCTGCCGCGTCGCGGTGGACCGCCGTCCCTGGTCCCTGACCGTAGACTCGAGGGCACGATGCCTGATCCTTCGCGACCTGACCTCTCCGCCCTCGACGACCTGCCCGACGAGGCGCCTGCCGGCGCTGTCGCTGCCGAGGCGATCGTCGACGAGACGATCGTCCTGCCCGACGGGGTGAGCCCGGTGGCCCTGCTCGGGCCACGCGACGAGCTGCTCCGGACGATGGAGCGTCAGTTCCCGCGCAGCGAGATCCTCGTGCGCGGCAACGAGTTCCGGGTCTCCGGACCGCTGAGCGACATCGACGTCATCGACCGCCTGCTCGGAGAGCTCATCGAGATCGTCCGCGCCGGGCAGCCGCTCAACCGCGACGCCGTCGAGCGCTCCATCGGCATGCTCCGCGGCCGCAGCCAGCAGCGACCAGCCGACGTGCTGACCGCCAACATCGTGAGCAACCGCGGCCGCACGGTGCGACCCAAGACGCTGGGCCAGAAGGAGTACGTCGACGCGATCGACGAGAACACCGTCGTCTTCGGGCTCGGCCCGGCCGGCACCGGCAAGACCTACCTCGCCATGGCCAAGGCCGTGGCCGCTCTTCAGGCCAAGCAGGTCGACCGGATCATCCTCACCCGCCCCGCGGTCGAGGCGGGGGAGCGGCTCGGCTTCCTCCCGGGCTCGCTCAACGACAAGATCGACCCCTACCTCCGCCCGCTCTACGACGCCCTGCACGACATGATCGACGCCGACTCGATCCCGCGTCTCATGGCGTCCGGCACCATCGAGGTCGCGCCGCTGGCCTTCATGCGCGGCCGCACCCTGAACTCTGCCTTCGTCATCCTCGACGAGGCGCAGAACACCTCGCCCGAGCAGATGAAGATGTTCCTCACCCGGCTCGGCTTCGGATCCAAGATGGTCGTCACCGGCGACACCTCGCAGGTCGACCTCCCCGGGGGCATCGAGTCCGGGCTCAGGGTCGTGCGCCGGGTGCTCGACGGGATCGAGGACATCCACTTCGCCGAGCTGACGAGCGAGGACGTCGTCCGGCACCGCCTCGTCGGCCAGATCGTCGACGCCTACGGCCGGTACGACGCCCAGCGGCAGTCCGCCCCCGGGGCGAAGGGGGAGCGTCGATGAGCACCGACCTCGCTAACGAGACCGAGCACGATGTCGACCTCGACGAGATCCGCGAGCTCTGCGGCTACGTCCTCGAGCAGATGCACGTCCACCCCGGCGCCGATCTCTACGTCCGGCTCGTCGACGAGCCGACGATGGCTCAGCTCCACGAGCAGTGGATGGACCTCCCCGGTCCCACCGACGTCATGTCCTTCCCGATGGATGAGCTGCGCCCGGGCCGCCCCGGCGAGCCGGCCGAGGGGATCCTCGGCGACATCGTCCTGTGCCCCAGCGTCGCCGAGCGCCAGGCCACCGCCGCGGGCCACGCCCCGGCCGAGGAGCTGCTGCTCCTCACGACGCACGGCATCCTCCACCTGCTCGGCTACGACCACGCCGAGGTCGAGGAGGAGCAGGAGATGTTCGCCCTCCAGCGCCGGCTGCTCCTCACCTTCCTCGCGGGCCGGGGCCGCACGGCCAACCCGCCCGCCGGCCGGTCGTGAACGTCCCCCTCGTCGTCGCGGCGGTCATCGCCACGGTCCTCGCCTTCGTGCTCGTCCTCGTCGACTCGGCCATCACGACGACCTCCAGGGTCGCGGCCGAGGCCGCGGAGGAGGAGGGGCGAAGGGGGGCAGCTCCCCTTCGCCAGATCCTCGCCGACTCCTCGGGCTACGTCGCCGTTCTCGCCTTCGTCCGGGCCATCGCCGAGGCGAGTGCCGCCGTCCTCGTCGCCATCGGGGTGAGCGAGGCCGTCGAGGGCACGCTGCAGCCGATCCTCGTCGCGATCGCCGTCATGGCGCTCGTCTCCTTCGTGCTCGTGGGGGTCTCGCCCCGCACGCTGGGTCGCCAGCACTCCACCGCGATCGCGCTCGCTGCAGCCCCGGTCGTCGTCGCCCTCCGCGGGGTGCTCGGACCGCTGGCACGGCTGCTCGTCGTGCTCGGCAACGCCGTCACGCCGGGCAAGGGCTACCGCGACGGGCCCTTCCGGTCGGAGGCAGAGCTGCGCGACCTCGTCGACCTCGCCGGGGAGTCCGCGCTCATCGAGGCTGAGGAGCGCGACATGCTCCACTCCGTCTTCGACCTCGGCGACACCCTCGCACGGGAGGTCATGGTGCCGCGGACCGACATGATCTCCATCGAGGCGGACAAGCCCGCTCGTAAGGCGATCAACCTCTTCATCCGCTCTGGCTTCTCGCGCGTCCCCGTCGTCGGGGAGAGCACCGACGACATCGTGGGCCTGCTCTATCTCAAGGACGTCATCCGGCGCACCACCGCCAGCCCGGAGGCGATGGATCTCGAGGTCGCAGCGCTCATGCGGCCAGCTCCCTTCGTCCCCGAGAGCAAGCCGGTCGACGACCTG
Organism: Marihabitans sp.; assembly: GCA_043423105.1. Taxonomy (GTDB): domain Bacteria; phylum Actinomycetota; class Actinomycetes; order Actinomycetales; family Dermatophilaceae; genus Marihabitans. The sequence continues at coordinate 5,731 of JBHWMJ010000127.1, read as the reverse complement.
CTCCGCGAGATGCAGGTCGACCACACGCACGCCGCGATCGTCATCGACGAGTACGGCGGAACCGCGGGCCTGGTGACGATCGAGGACATCCTCGAGGAGATCGTCGGCGAGATCGAGGACGAGTACGACCGGGAGACCCCGGGCGTCGAGGATCTGGCGGACGGCACGGTGCGCGTGCCGGCCACGATGCACGTCGACGACCTCGCCGAGCTCTTCGACGTCACGCTCGACGAGGACGAGGTCGACACCGTCGGGGGGCTCATCGGCAAGGTCGTCGGCAAGGTGCCGATCGTCGGCTCGCGCGCCGAGGTGGCCGGCCTGGTGCTCACGGCTGAGAAGATGTCCGGGCGACGTCACCGGGTCGCGAGCGTCATCGTCGAGCGACTCGCCGAGCCCGGCGAGCAGGAGGAGGCGTCATGACGGAGAGCAGCGACTACCGCGCGGGGTTCGCCTGCCTCGTGGGGCGCCCGAACGCCGGTAAGTCCACGCTGACCAACGCGCTCGTCGGCGACAAGGTGGCTATCACCTCGAGCAAGCCGCAGACCACCCGCCACACGATCCGCGGCATCGTGTCGCGCCCCGGACGGCAGCTGATCCTCGTCGACACCCCTGGGCTGCACAAGCCGCGGACCCTCCTCGGCGAGCGGCTCAACGACCTCGTCCGCGAGACGTTCCTCGAGGTCGACGTCATCGGCTTCTGCCTGCCCGCAGATCAGCGCATCGGGCCGGGCGACAGCTTCATCGCTGCTGAGCTCGTCGAGCTGCAGCGCGCCAAGAAGGTGCCCGTCGTCGCCATCGCTACGAAGAGCGACAGCGTCGACCGCGACCGGCTCGCCGAGCACCTCATCGCCATCGACCAGCTGGGCGACTGGGCCGCGATCGTGCCGTGCTCGGCAGTGCGGGGCGACCAGGTCGAGGACGTGCTCGAGGTGCTGTCGGGGCACCTGCCCCCAGCCCCAGCGCCTCTCTACCCCGAGGACGTCCTGACCGACGAACCGACCGAGACGATGATCGCCGAGCTGGTCCGCGAGGCGGCGCTCGAAGGGGTGCGCGACGAGCTGCCGCACAGCCTCGCCGTCGTCGTCGAGGAGATGGTCCCGAGGGAGGACCGACCGGAGGGCGACCCGATGACCGATGTGCGGGTCAACGTCTTCGTCGAGCGCGAGAGCCAGAAGGCGATCATCATCGGCCGTGGCGGTTCGCGGCTGCGAGAGGTCGGCACCACCGCCCGTCAGGGGATCGAGAAGGTCCTCGGGCATAAGGTCTACCTCGACCTCCACGTCAAGGTCGCTAAGGACTGGCAGCGCGACCCCAAGCAGCTGCAGCGCCTCGGTTTCTAGTCGTCGCCCACCGCCGCACGCTCTGTCACAAGGCCGTAACCATCCCGGCGAGATCCCTGCAAGATTAGGGTTGGGGGCCTCTCTCGGGCACGGTGGGAAGGTGACTACATCGACGCCACCCTCATCAGACAGCCCTCGTGACGAACGGCGGACGATCAGCGCACCCCGGGTTTTCTGGCCCGCGCTCGCCATCGTCCTGACCTTCGTCGTCGTCGCCCTCGTTGCGCCCGAGTCGCTCGACACAGCCCTCGGGACGGTCATGGACACCGTCGTCGGCGACCTCGGCTGGTTCTTCGTGCTCACGGTCACGGGCATGGTCTTCTTCGCCCTGTGGCTGGGCTTCTCGCCCATGGGCAACATCGTCCTCGGCGACCCTGACGAGGACCCCGACTACTCGATGACGTCGTGGTTCGCCATGCTCTTCGCCGCCGGCATGGGGATCGGACTGGTCTTCTGGGGCGTCGCCGAGCCGCTCAACCACTTCGCCGCGCCCCCGCCCGGGACCGGCGAGAGCGAGGCCGCCCGCGCCCGCGAGGCCATGGACAGCACCTTCCTCCATTGGGGCCTGCACGCCTGGGCGATCTACGTCGTCGTCGGCCTCGCGGTCGCGTACGCGGTGCACCGCAAGAAGCGTCCGGTGTCGATCCGCTGGGCGCTCGAGCCGCTCTTCGGGGACCGGGTCAAGGGCTGGGTCGGTGACGTCATTGACGTGCTCGCCGTCGTCGGGACGCTCTTCGGCGTCGCGACCTCGCTCGGCTTCGGCGTCTCGCAGGTCGGTGCCGGCCTGGGTCATCTCGGCGTGGCCGAGGTCGACGCCGAGTCCGGCAGCGTGTCGACCATGCTGCTCGTCCTGCTCATCGTCGGGATCACGGCGCTCGCGACGATCTCGGTGGTCTCCGGCCTCGACAAGGGCATCCAGCTGCTCTCGAACGTCAACATGGTCATCGCCGGGCTGCTCATGCTCACGGTCCTCGTGCTCGGGCCGACCTTCTTCCTGCTCAGCGACTTCGTCCAGCAGCTCGGCTCGTACATCCAGAACTTCTTCCGGCTGAGCTTCCGGACGTTCGCCTTCTCCGGGGAGGACGGCCGCAGCTGGCTCTCCGGCTGGACGACCTTCTACTGGGGCTGGTGGATCAGCTGGTCTCCCTTCGTCGGCGTCTTCATCGCGCGCATCTCGCGTGGCCGGACCGTCCGAGAGTTCATCTTCGGCGTCCTCCTTGCGCCTACCCTCGTCGGCCTGCTGTGGTTCTCGATCTTCGGCGGCAGCGGCATCTACCGGGAGATGTTCGGCGAAGGGGGCCTCATCGCCGAGGACGGCACGGTCTCGACCGACCTCGCGCTCTTCCAGGTCCTCGACGGGCTGCCCGTGTCGACCCTGCTGAGCATCGTCGCGATCGTCCTCGTCGTCGTCTTCTTCGTCACGAGCTCGGACTCCGGGTCCTTCGTCGTCGACATGCTGGCCTCCGGCGGCGACGCGAACCCGCCGGTGTGGAGCCGGGTGCTCTGGGCCGTGCTCGAGGGCTCCATCGCCGCGGCGCTCATCATCGTCGGCGGGGCCGGCGGGAGCGGCCTGTCGGCGCTCCAGACGATGGCGATCCTCGTCGCCGTGCCCTTCGTCGTCGTCATGATCTGCATGGCCGTCGCGACCGGCAAGGCGCTCCTCGAGGAGCAGGAGATGATCGTCCACGGCCGTCGACGCCGCTTCAAGAAGTCGATCGTCGACGAGATCCGCAGCGAGGTGCACGGCTTGCAGGATGACGTGCACGACATCGCCCATGACGAGGGCAAGCACCAGCGCTGACCCGGGTGCTCGTCGGGGCCCGCTCACCACGTGAACCGTGGAGAGCGGGCCCCGTGTCGTCTCGTATGGTGGCCGCATGCGTATCGGTGTCTTTGGTGCCACGGGCCAGGTCGGCTCCGTCATGCGTTCGCTCCTCGAGCAGCGCGACTTCCCCGTCGAGGAGATGCGGTACTTCGCGTCCGCACGCTCGGCCGGCACGACCCTGCCGTGGAAGGACGGCGAGGTGACGGTCGAGGACACGGCGACCGCGGACTTCTCCGGCCTTGACATCGCCCTCTTCTCCAACGGTGGCTCGACGAGCAAGGAGTGGGCGCCGAAGGTCGCCGCCGCCGGTGCGACGGTCATCGACAACTCGAGCGCCTGGCGCAAGGACCCTGAGGTGCCGCTCGTCGTCTCCGAGGTCAACGCCGCGGACCTCGACGACATCCCCAAGGGCATCGTCGCCAACCCCAACTGCACGACGATGGCAGCGATGCCGGTCCTCTCGCCGCTGCACGAGAAGGCCGGGCTGGTCCGTCTGCACGTCGCCTCGTACCAGGCGGTCTCCGGCTCCGGAGGCGCGGGCCTCGTCGAGCTCGACTCGCAGCTGCGGGCCGGGTACGCCTCCGGCGACCCCAAGGACCTCGCCGTCGACGGCTCGGCCCTCACCCTCCCTTCGCCCCAGATCTACAAGGTCCCGGTCGGCTTCAACGTCGTCCCGGTCGCCGGCTCGATCGTCGACGACGGCAGCCTCGAGACCGACGAGGAGCAGAAGCTGCGCAACGAGTCGCGCAAGATCCTCCACGCCCCCGACCTGCGGGTCTCGGGCACGTGCGTGCGCGTCCCCGTCTTCTCCGGTCACTCGCTCGCGATCCACGCGGAGTTCGACCGGGACATCAGCCCGGAGGAGGCGCTGGAGATCCTCGGGCAGGCGCCCGGCGTCGTCGTCACCGACGTCCCGAACCCGCTCGAGGCCACCGGCAAGGACGAGGTCTACGTCGGTCGTGTCCGTGCCGACCAGGCGGCGCCGGAGGGCAAGGGCCTCGTGCTCTTCGTCGTCGGCGACAACCTCCGCAAGGGGGCCGCTCTCAACGCCGTCCAGATCGCCGAGGCTCTGGTCGCACGGCGGGCGGGCTAAGGTGTGAGCGTGCGGACAGCGATGCTCCTCCTTCGCCGCCGCGACGAGGCCTGACTCGGCCCCCCTCGTCGCGGAGTGCGTGATGCCCGGCCGGCCCACGCGAGACACGAAGCGAGAGAGCAGATGATTCACCCCCAGACCCCGTCGGGGATGCCGACGCGCAAGTACGTCCCCTTCCAGGACCAGATCCGCGTCGAGCTGCCGGACCGCACCTGGCCCGACCAGGTCATGACGAAGGCGCCGCGGTGGTGCGCCGTCGACCTGCGCGACGGCAACCAGGCGCTCATCGACCCGATGGACCCCGAGCGCAAGCTGAAGATGTTCCAGCTGCTCGTGCGGATGGGCTTCAAGGAGATCGAGGTCGGCTTCCCCAGCGCGAGCCAGACCGACTTCGACTTCTGCCGCCAGCTCATCGAGGGCGGGCACATCCCTGACGACGTGACGATCCAGGTGCTGACGCAGTGCCGGGACCACCTCATCGAGCGGACCTTCGACGCCATCACCGGCTCGAAGCAGGCGATCGTGCACTTCTACAACTCCACGTCGGTGCTGCAGCGCCGGGTCGTCTTCAACACCGACCAGGACGGCATCGTCGACATCGCGCTCCAGGGCGCCCGGCTCATCAAGAAGCTCGAAGAGACGATCCCCGACACGACGATCTACTACGAGTACAGCCCGGAGTCCTACACCGGCACCGAGCTGGAGTTCGCGGCGCGGATCTGCAACGAGGTCATCGACATCATCGACCCGACCCCGGACCACAAGATGATCATCAACCTCCCGGCGACCGTCGAGATGGCCTCACCCAACGTCTACGCCGACTCGATCGAGTGGATGACCCGCAACATCGAGCGCCGGGACTCCGTCGTCGTCTCCCTCCACCCGCACAACGACCGCGGCGAAGGGGTGGCCGCGGCCGAGCTGGGGTACCTCGCGGGCGCGGACCGGATCGAGGGCTGCCTCTTCGGCAACGGCGAGCGGACCGGCAACGTCGACCTCGTCACCCTCGGCATGAACCTCTTCAGTCAGGGCATCGATCCGGAGATCGACTTCTCCCAGATGGACGAGATCCGCCGCACGGTCGAGTACTGCAACCAGCTGCCGGTCCACCCGCGTCACCCGTGGGGCGGTGACCTCGTCTACACCGCCTTCTCCGGCTCGCACCAGGACGCGATCAAGAAGGGCTTCGAGGACATGGAGGTCCGCGCGAAGGCCGCGGGGACCGACATCACCGGCATCGACTGGGGGGTTCCCTACCTGCCGAGCGACCCGCACGACATCGGCCGCACCTACGAGGCGGTCGTGCGCGTCAACAGCCAGTCCGGCAAGGGTGGCGTGGCCTACCTGCTCAAGAGCGAGCACGGCCTGGACCTGCCGCGCCGACTACAGGTGGAGTTCAGCCAGGTCGTCCAGCGCAAGACGGACTCCGAGGGCGGCGAGGTCAGCGGCAGCGAGCTCTGGCAGGTCTTCGGG
>JBHWMJ010000126.1:0-26838 GCA_043423105.1 Marihabitans sp. | reverse complement strand
CAGTGGGCGGAGGTCGAGGACGTCGACGACCTCATTGGCCGGCCCCGCGCCGTCCTCGCCCGCCGCACCTGACGGTCTCGAGGCTCGCGCGCTCGCACCTCGACCGGCGGGCACGCGTCGGCCCCGCCCGGACGAACGGGGCGGGGCCGACGACGTCAGTGGATCTGGGTCAGACTCGGCTGAGGATCCAGATGAGCAGCGCGATGACGAGCAGCACGCCGACGATGGTCCAGATCATTCCGGAGCCACGCATTGAGATCTCCTCTCGTAGGGGTGACAAGCCGTCACAGAGAGGAACATAGGGGCAGGTCACGCCGGGTGGGGCGAAGGGGGAGGGGTCAGTTCTCCGCGGGCACCATAGGGTGGCCCCCATGAGTCCTGTCGTCGACGCCACCTCGCCGAGCACCCGTGACGAGGCCGTTGCCGCAGCCGTCGAGGCGGTGCGCGCCGGTCAGGCGGTCGTCATCCCGACCGACACCGTGTACGGCATCGGGTGCGACGCCTTCTCGCCAGACGCCGTCAGCACGGTCCTCGGGGCGAAGGGCCGCGGCCGCGAGATGCCGCCGCCCGTCCTCGTCGGCGACCTGCGGGTCCTCGACGGTCTCGCCCGCGACGTGCCCGCGTGGGTGCGCGACCTCCTCGCCGAGGCCTGGCCCGGACCGCTGACCGTCATCCTCCACGCGCAGCTCTCCCTCATGTGGGACCTCGGCGAGACCCGAGGAACGGTCGCCCTGCGCATGCCGGACGACGAGGTCGCCCTCGCCGTCCTCACGGAGGTCGGCCCGATGGCCGTGACGAGCGCCAACCGCACCGGTGAGCCGCCCGCCCGCAGCGTCCTCGACGCCGCCACCCAGCTCGGTGCCGCCGTCGCCGTCTACGTCGACGGCGGGCCCCGGACGGACATCCAGCCCTCGACCATCGTCGACTGCACCGGCGAGGTCCCCGTCGTCGTCCGCGAGGGGGCCTTCCCCGCGGAGCGGGTGCACGAGGTCTACGAGGCGGCCCTCGCGACCCAGGCTGCGCCAGCCTCGACCGATGTCCCTGACGACACCCCTTCGCCCGAACCCACCGCCCCCACCGACGAGAGCTGAGGACTACCCCGATGACCGACGACACCTTCTACGGCTCCGACTTCGGCGCGCTGCGCGCCTTCGACAGCGAGATCGCCGACGTGCTGCTCTCTGAGCTCGGCCGCATCCGCTCCGGGCTGCAGCTCATCGCGAGCGAGAACCTCTCCAGCCCCGAGGTACTCACGGCGCTCGGGTCGACGCTGTCGAACAAGTACGCCGAGGGCTACCCGGGGCGCCGCTACTACGGCGGCTGCTCCGAGGTCGACAAGGCCGAGGAGCTGGCGATCGAGCGGTGCAAGGCGCTCTTCGACGCCGACCACGCCAACGTCCAGGCCCACTCCGGGGCGAGTGCCAACCAGGCGGTCTACGGCGCCTTCCTCAAGCCGGGCGAGACGATCCTCGCGATGTCGCTGCCGCACGGTGGCCACCTCACGCACGGCACCAAGGTCTCCTTCTCCGGCAAGTGGTTCGACGCTGTCCACTACGGGGTCCACCACGAGACCGAGGACGTCGACTACGACGAGATGGAGCGCCTCGCCAAGGAGCACCGGCCCAAGGTCATCTGCGCCGGGGGCTCGGCCATCCCGCGGCTCATCGACTTCGAGCGGATCCGGGGCATCGCCGACGAGGTCGGGGCGATCTTCTGGGTCGACGCCGCCCACTTCATCGGCCTCGTCGCCGGCAAGGCGATCCCCAGCCCGGTCCCGCACGCCGACGTCGTCACCTTCACCACGCACAAGGTGCTGCGTGGCCCCCGCTCTGGTGCCCTCGTCTGCAAGGAGGAGCACGCCGCCGCCCTCGACAAGGCGATCTTCCCGATGATGCAGGGCGGCCCGCAGATGCACACCATCGCGGCCAAGGCCGTAAACTTCAAGGAGTGCGCCACCCCGGAGTACGCCGACTACACCCGCCGGGTCATCGAGAACTCCAAGGCGCTCGCCCAGGGCCTGGCCGACCGAGGCATCCGCCCGACGACCGGCGGCACGGACACCCACCTCTCGCTCCTCGACCTCCAGGGCGTCGAGGTCACCGGCAAGGACGCTGAGGCCCGCGCCGACGCCGCCGGGATCGTCCTCAACAAGAACGCCATCCCCGACGACCCGCAGAAGCCCGGCATCGCCTCCGGTGTGCGCGTCGGCACCCCTTGCGTTACGACGCAGGGCATGGGGGTGCCCGAGATGGAGAAGATCGCCGAGCTCATCCACACCGCGATCACCCAGGGCGACGCCGACCCCGAGCACGCGGTGAGCCAGCAGGTGCGGGCGGGCGTCGACGAGCTCGTCACGGCCTTCCCGGCGTACCCGCGCTGACGGCTCGTTCCTCGATGATCGTGTGCCGGTGGCTTCGAGGCTCAGGCCGCAGGCGGCCTTCGCACCTGAGCCATCGTGCTGAGAGGACGGTGAGGGCGCCCGGTGCGTGAGTACCTGCTCGTCGTCCTCGTGGCGCTGGTGACGACCTATCTCGCCGTGCCGGCGATGCGGGCGATCGCGGTGCGGACCGGCGCCTACACGCCGGTCCGCGCGCGAGACGTGCACTCCGTGCCGATCCCGAGGCTCGGGGGAGTGGCGATATTCGTCGGGTACGCCGCGGCCACCCTGCTGGCGTGGCGTCTGCCCTTCCTCTCCCAGGTCTTCGAGACCGCCGAGCTCCTGGGCGTGCTCGCGGCAGGTGCGGTCGTCTGCCTCGTCGGTGCGGTCGACGACGTCAAGGAGCTCGACCCGGCCACCAAGCTCGCGGGGCAGCTCGTCGCGGCCGCGCTCATGGCCTTCGCCGGGGTGCAGTTCTGGTCGCTTCCCATCGGCGTGGTCACGGTCCTGCCCGAGCCCCTCCTCGTCCTGCTGACGATCTTCGTCGTCGTCCTGTCGATCAACGCGGTGAACTTCATCGACGGGCTCGACGGGCTGGCTGCAGGGACCGTGGCGATCGCGGCCGGGTCGTTCTTCGTCTACAGCTACGCCATCAGCTACGAGTACAACCCCCCGAACGTCTTCAGCTCGGCGACCTTCATCTCGGCGGCGATGCTGGGGTGCTGCCTGGGCTTCCTGCCGCACAACTTCTTCCCGGCGCGGCTCTTCATGGGCGACAGCGGGGCGCTGCTGCTCGGTCTGCTGCTGGCGGCGGCGACGATCAGCACGACGGGGATGGTCAACCCCACCGACGTCAGCGCCAACCCGGTGGCCGCGATGATCCTCCCGCTGCTCGTGCCGATCGCCATCATGCTGCTGCCGCTGCTCGACGTCGTGTGGGCGGTCGTGCGCCGGACCGCCAGGGGGCAGAGTCCCTTCCACCCCGATGCCCAGCACCTGCACCACCGGATGCTCCGGATCGGGCACGGTCACCGTCGCGCGGTGCTCATCCTGTGGTGGTGGGCACTGGCTGTTGCAGTGGGCTCGGTGGGCTTCGTCGTCCTGCCCGTGCAGGTCGCGACCATCGTGGTCGTCCTCCTGCTCGCCGTGGCTCTTGTCGTCACGGTGTGGTTGCCGCGGTACTCGGTGCCGGGGCACCGGCCGAAGGTCTTCGACGACGAGGGCAACCGGCTCGACGCCGAGGTCTGACGGCTCGTCCCGGCGGGACCGGTTGGCAGGGGTCAGAGCGCTTGTGATAACTTTCACAAGCGCTCGCGGGCGGCCAGGCCGCATACCGAGACGCGCCGATCTGCCCGACTGACCAAGGACGTCATGACCCGCTCCCGCACCGCCCGCGGACCCCTGCCGGGGATGCTCCGCGGCGTCGTGCTCGCCGGGTGCGTCGGGTCGATCGTCATCGCGACGATCGGCTGGCTGGCGAAGGGGGAGAAGGCCGGCTACTCCGCCCTCGCCGGGGCGCTCACCGCCTTCGCCGTCATCGTGCTCGGCCTCCTCGCGATGCGCCTCATCATCGCCGGCGACCCGGGCGTGAGCATGGCCGGCGCCTTCGTCGTCTACATCGGCCAGCTGGTCGCCCTCGTCGCGATCCTCCTGCTCGTGCGGGACCGCAGCTGGCTCGACGGGGCAGCCTTCGCCGCGGCCGCGCTGGTCCAGACGGTCGTGCTGCAGGTTGGTCAGATCACCGGCTACGCCCGCGCCCGCCACGAGGTATACCCCCGCGGAGGTGCGCGATGAGCGCCCTTCGCCGACGGGCCGCAGTGCGCCCGCAGCCTCGCCTGGTCACCAAGAGCACGGCTCCGGCGGGCGACGCCCACCGGTGGTCCACCGAGACCGAGGGGCCCAGCCCCACCGCCCAGGCGGACGCGCTCGGCGCGACCGTGCTGGCCTACCTCATCACCGGGCCGCTGCTCTTCGGCGGCATCGGATGGCTGCTCGACCGAGCGCTTGGTACCACATTCCTCGTGGCTGTCGGTGCCGTGCTCGGGATGGGGCTGTCGCTGTACACCATCTGGCTCCGGTACGGTACGTCCCAGGCACCCACCCCTGAGAGCGACGATCACTCGCGCGCCGGTGCCGAGCCACACAACGAGGAGATTCCGTGATCCTGACCGCGCCCGCGTACGTCAGCGCGCTCGTTCCCATGGCCGGAGGCGAGGGTGAGGGCTACCAGACCCCGACCCCCGAGATCTTCTGGCAGCCGCTCTTCGAGGTCGGCGGCCTGACGGTCACCAACTCGATGGCCTGGGCCGCGATCATCACCGCCGTTCTCTCCTTCGTGATGATCGCCCTGAGCAAGAAGGCTGCGGTGGTCCCGGGCAAGGGCCAGTGGCTCTTCGAGAACTTCTACAACCTGCCGCGCAACACCGTCGCCCGCGACATGATCGGCACCCGCGACTTCATGCGCTTCGTGCCGCTCATCTTCACGCTCTTCACGATGGTGCTCTTCTACAACCTCGCGGGCTCGTTCTTCGGCTCGATGATGCCGGTCAACAGCAAGATCGGCTTCCCGATCGCCCTCACCCTCGTGGTCTACGTCGTCTACCACTGGATCGGCGTGAAGAAGCACGGCCTGGCCGGCTACTTCAAGCACATGGTGCCGGGCGGTCTGCCCAAGGCGGTCGTGCCGGTGATCTTCCCGCTCGAGCTCATCACGTACTTCATCACCCGGCCGCTGACGCTCGCCCTGCGACTCTTCGGCAACATGTTCGCGGGCCACATGCTCATCTACCTCTTCGTCACGGGCGCCTTCTACTTCCTGCTCGAAGGGGACGTCCTGCTCAAGCTCGTCTCGGTGCCGACCTTCCTCATGGCCGGCGTCATGCTGATCTTCGAGCTCCTGGTGCAGTTCCTCCAGGCCTTCGTCTTCGCCCTGCTCACCGCGAGCTACATCGCCGGCGCCCTCGCCGACGACCACTGATCCCTCGCCCTCCGGGGCGGGTCCGACAACTGAATATCTGCAGCACCCTCAACTTCCCCCGCGGCGACGTGCCGTGGTGGACAACCCACACGAAAGAGGAAACATCGTGGAAGGCAATCTCTCCGTCGTCGGTTACGGTCTCTCCGCCATCGGCCCGGCCATCGCCGTCGGTCTGATCTTCGCCGCGTACATCAACGGTGTCGCCCGTCAGCCCGAGGCCCGCAACCTCCTCCAGCCGATCGCCATCCTCGGCTTCGCCCTCGCCGAGGCGCTCGCGATCTTCGGTCTGGTTCTCGCCTTCGTCTTCAACTGAGCGTCGCGGGTCCGCCCGCACCTCGTCCCGTACGACACCAGTACCTAGGAGAACCCGTGCACTTCACGGCAACCGCATCGTCGGTCGCGGGCATCGTGCCCATGGCCGTGGGGGAGTCCTCCCCGCTCATCCCGGCCTGGGAAGAGCTCGTCTTCGGCCTGATCATGTTCGCGATCCTGTACTGGGTCGTCGCGAAGAAGGTCGTCCCGAACATCGAGAAGGCCTACGCGGAGCGCCACGCCGCCATCGAGGGCGGCATCGCCCAGGCGGAGAACGCCCAGGCAGAGGCCGAGGCGGCCAAGGCCCAGTACGAGGCACAGCTCGCTGACGCCCGGGCCGAGGCGGCGAAGATCCGTGAGGACGCGCGCGCCGAGGGCGCCGCCATCGTCGCGGAGATGCGCCAGCAGGCGCAGGACGAGGCGACGCGGATCACCGAGTCGGCGCACAAGCAGATCGAGGCGGAGCGCCAGCAGGCCGCCGTCTCGCTGCGCGGCGAGGTCGGCCGGATGTCCACCGACCTCGCGGGCCGCATCGTCGGTCACGAGCTCTCGGACTCCTCCTCGCGCCAGTCGATCATCGACCGCTTCCTCGCCGAGCTCGAGTCGGGTCAGGTCCAGCCGGAGAAGGTCGGCGCTGCCGCCCCGGCCGCCGCCCCCGCCACGACCCCGGCGCAGGGCACGCTCGACGTCGACGGTCAGGAGTCCTGATGCGAGGCAGCTCGCGCGGAGCGGTCGCCGCCGGCCGGGAGGCCTTCGACGCCTCCCTCGGCACGGCGTCCGACAAGGCGGCCCTGGCCGACGAGCTCTTCGCGGTCAGCGGCCTCCTCGACAGCAACGCCACGCTGCGCCGTGCCCTGTCCGACCCCTCCCGAGAGGGGCAGGACAAGGCCGGTCTCGCGCAGCGGCTGCTCGGCGGCAAGGTCTCCGAGGCCGCATCCGGCGTCGTCGCGGCCCTGGCCGCCCAGCGCTGGGCCGAGGAGCGCGACCTCGGTGACACCGTCGAGCGCTTCGCCGTCGAGGCCGCCCTCTCGGGGGCCGAGGACGCCGGACGCATCGACGCGGTCGAGGACGAGCTCTTCCGCTTCGAGCGCGTCGTCGCCGGCACCCCCGAGCTCCGCGACGCACTGACGAACCGTCAGGGCGACCCGCAGGGCAAGGCCGACCTCGTGAGTCGGCTCCTCGAGGGCAAGGCCTCGGCCGAGACCGTCCGGCTGGCCCGCCAGTCGGTGCTCGCGCCGCGCGGTCGTCGCTTCGACCGCACGCTCGAGACCTACCTCGGCTACGCCGCGGCCCGCCGTGAGCAGCTCACCGCCGTCGTCACGACGGCCGCGCCGCTCACCGACGAGCAGACCTCGCGACTGGCCGCAGCGCTCCAGCGCATCTACAGCAAGCCGATCCTCGTCCAGCAGGTCCAGGACGAGGACGTCATCGGCGGCATCCGGGTCCAGGTCGGCGACGAGGTCGTCGACGGCACGGTCCTGCGCCGACTCGACGAGGCGCGACGCCACCTCGCCGGCGGCTGACCCCCTTCGCCCATCAGAACCCCAGACCACCGCACTGACACGACAGCCGGACCACCCCGGCACCGAGGAGAAGAGACAACATGACGGAGCTCTCGATCCGTCCGGAGGAGATCCGGGACGCCCTGGACGGCTACGTCCAGTCCTACAACCCGGGCGCGGCCTCCCGCGAAGAGGTCGGCCGCGTCACCGACGCCGGTGACGGCATCGCCCACGTCGAGGGTCTGCCCTCGGCCATGACCAACGAGCTGCTCGAGTTCGAGGACGGCACCCTCGGGATCGCCCTCAACCTCGACGTGCACGAGATCGGTGTCGTCGTCCTCGGTGAGTTCAGCGGCATCGAGGAGGGCCAGGAGGTCAAGCGCACGGGCGAGGTCCTCTCGGTCCCCGTCGGCGACGAGTTCCTCGGCCGCGTCGTCAACCCGCTCGGTCAGCCGATCGACGGCATGGGCGACATCCCCGCCACCGAGCGCCGCGCGCTCGAGCTCCAGGCGCCGACGGTCGTCCAGCGCAAGTCGGTCCACGAGCCCCTGCAGACCGGCCTCAAGGCCGTCGACGCGATGACTCCGATCGGCCGTGGCCAGCGTCAGCTGATCATCGGTGACCGCCAGACCGGCAAGACCACGGTCGCGGTCGACACGATCATCAACCAGAAGGAGTTCTGGGAGACCGGCGACCCGGAGAAGCAGGTCCGCTGCATCTACGTCGCCATCGGCCAGAAGGGCTCCACGATCGCGTCCGTCAAGGGCACGCTCGAGGAGGCCGGCGCGATGGAGTACACGACCATCGTCGCGGCCCCCGCCTCCGACGCCGCGGGCTTCAAGTACCTCGCCCCCTTCACCGGCTCGGCCATCGGCCAGCACTGGATGTACCAGGGCAAGCACGTCCTCATCGTCTTCGACGACCTGTCGAAGCAGGCCGAGGCCTACCGCGCGATGTCGCTGCTGCTCCGCCGCCCGCCGGGTCGCGAGGCCTACCCGGGTGACGTCTTCTACCTCCACTCGCGGCTGCTCGAGCGGTGCGCCAAGCTCTCCGACGACCTCGGCGCCGGCTCGATGACCGGTCTGCCGATCATCGAGACCAAGGCCGGCGACGTCTCGGCGTACATCCCGACGAACGTCATCTCCATCACCGACGGCCAGATCTACCTCCAGGCCGACCTCTTCAACTCCAACGTCCGCCCGGCGATCGACGTGGGTGTCTCCGTCTCCCGTGTCGGTGGTGCCGCGCAGATCAAGGCGATGAAGTCGGTCTCCGGTCGCCTCAAGCTCGACCTCGCGCAGTACCGCGCCCTCGAGGCCTTCGCGATGTTCGCCTCCGACCTCGACCCCGCGTCGAAGCAGCAGCTGGCCCGAGGCGCCCGCCTCGTCGAGCTGCTCAAGCAGAAGCAGGCCTCGCCGCTGCCCGTCGAGGAGCAGGTCGTCTCGATCTGGGCCGGCACCACCGGCCAGCTCGACTCGGTCGCCGTCGAGGACGTCTCCCGCTTCGAGCAGGAGTTCCTCGAGCACCTGCGCCGCGGCAAGAAGGACCTCCTCGACGCGATCCGGGAGACCGGCAAGTTCGAGGACTCCACCGAGCAGGCCCTGCAGTCCGAGATCGACTCCTTCAAGTCCGGCTTCCAGGCCTCGGGCAAGGAGGACCTCCCGGTCGGTGACGAGGCCGAGGACGGCGCCGCCGACAAGGCGCTCGACTCGGACCAGGAGCAGATCGTCAAGCAGAAGCGCTGACCCGTCGGTCCGGCGAAGTGGAATCCCTTCGCCGGACCGGGCCAGCCGGCCGCGCCAGCGGCACCCGAACACCACCCCTTCGCGAAGAACCCCAGAGAGGCGGCAACGTATGGGAGCGCAGATCCGGGAGTACCGGCAGCGCATCCGGTCCGTCAGTGCGACCAAGAAGATCACCCGCGCCATGGAGCTCATGGCGGCCTCGCGCGTCGTCAAGGCGCAGCAGGCCGTGCGGGAGTCCAGCCCGTACGCGCGAGCGCTGACCCGGGCGGCCTCGGCCGTCGCGACCTTCTCGGACGAGGACCACGCACTCACGAGCGAGAAGGCTGAGGTCAAGCGCGCAGCGGTGCTCATCATCGCGGCCGACCGCGGTCTCGCCGGTGGGTACAACGCGAACGTCCTCAAGGAGAGCGAGCGGCTCGTCGCACGCCTCCAGGAGGAGGGCAAGGAGGTCGTGCCCTACCTCGTCGGTCGTCGCGCGGTGAGCTTCTACTCCTTCCGCAAGCGGGACTACGCGGCCGAGTGGAGCGGCTTCACCGAGAAGCCGACCTTCGAGGACGCGCGCGAGATCGGCGAGCGGCTGGTCACGGACTTCGTCAAGGACACCGATGGCGAAGGGGGCGTCGACGAGGTCCACATCGTCTTCACCCGCTTCGTCTCGATGGTCACCCAGGAGCCCGAGGTCGTCCGCCTGCTACCGCTCGAGGTCGTCGAGGGGGTAGCGGACGACGCGGAGCCGGACGACTTGTTCCCGCTCTACGAGTTCGAGCCGAACGTGGACGAGCTGCTCGACGCGCTGCTGCCGAAGTACGTCAACGCGCGGATCTTCAACATCCTGCTCCAGTCGGCCGCCTCCGAGCTCGCCGCGCGCCAGCGCGCGATGAAGTCGGCGACGGACAACGCCGAGGAGCTCATCAAGAAGTACACCCGTCTGGCCAACCAGGCCCGCCAGGCGGAGATCACGCAAGAGATTTCCGAGATCGTCGGCGGCGCCAGCGCCCTCGCCGAGGCCAAGTAAGTAGAGGACAGGACATGACTGCCACCATCGAGTCCACCCAGGACACCACCCAGGCCGGCGGCGTCGGCCGGATCTCCCGGATCATCGGCCCGGTCGTCGACGTCGAGTTCGCGGCCGACGCGATGCCCGACCAGTACAACCTCCTCACCACCGAGGTCGAGCTCGCCGGCGAGACGAAGCACATCAACCTCGAGGTCGCCCAGCACATCGGCGACAACATGGTCCGCGCCATCTCCCTGCAGCCGACCGACGGCCTCGTCCGCGGCACCCAGGTGCAGGACACCGGCGGCCCCATCACCGTCCCCGTCGGTGACGTCACCCTCGGCAAGGTCTTCAACACCACCGGTGTCTGCATGAATCTCGCAGAGGGCGAGACGCTCGACGTCAAGGAGCGCTGGGGCATCCACCGCACCGCGCCGGCCTTCGACCAGCTCGAGTCGAAGACGACGATGTTCGAGACCGGCATCAAGGTCATCGACCTGCTCACCCCGTACGTCCAGGGTGGCAAGATCGGCCTCTTCGGTGGTGCCGGTGTCGGCAAGACCGTCCTCATCCAGGAGATGATCGCCCGAGTCGCGCGCGACCACGGTGGTGTCTCCGTCTTCGCCGGTGTCGGCGAGCGCACCCGTGAGGGCAACGACCTCATGGTCGAGATGGAGGAGGCCGGCGTCCTCGGGCAGACCTCGCTCGTCTTCGGCCAGATGGACGAGCCGCCGGGCACGCGTCTGCGCGTCGCCCTCTCGGCGCTGACGATGGCGGAGTACTTCCGCGACGTGCAGAAGCAGGACGTGCTCCTCTTCATCGACAACATCTTCCGCTTCACGCAGGCGGGCTCGGAGGTCTCCACCCTCCTCGGCCGCATGCCCTCCGCGGTGGGCTACCAGCCGACGCTGGCCGACGAGATGGGTGTGCTCCAGGAGCGCATCACCTCGACGCGTGGTCACTCCATCACCTCGATGCAGGCGATCTACGTCCCCGCCGACGACTACACCGACCCGGCTCCGGCGACGACCTTCGCCCACCTCGACGCGACGACCGAGCTCTCGCGCGAGATCGCCTCGCTCGGTATCTACCCGGCCGTGGACCCGCTCACCTCGACGAGCCGGATCCTCGACCGCCGGTACATCAGCGAGGACCACTACAACACCGCGGTCCGCGTGAAGTCGATCCTGCAGCGCAACAAGGAGCTCCAGGACATCATCGCGATCCTCGGTATCGACGAGCTCTCCGAGGAGGACAAGATCCTCGTCAACCGGGCGCGTCGTATCCAGCGGTTCCTCTCGCAGAACACCTACGTCGCCAAGCAGTTCACCGGCATCGAGGGCTCGACGGTCCCGCTCGCGGACACCATCGAGGCCTTCACGAAGATCTGCGACGGCGAGTACGACCACGTCGGCGAGCAGGCCTTCTTCATGTGCGGTGGCCTCGACGACGTCGAGCGCCAGTGGGCGGAGATCCAGAAGAACCTCTGACCCTCACGCAGTCAGCACGACGGCCCGTCCCCAGACGAAGGGGGCGGGCCGTCGCCGTCTGCGGGGACGGTTAGGCTGGCGCCCATGAGCACCCCACCTCCTGGCCCCACCCCGTCCGGCGACGCCCCGGAGCCGCACGCCTCGTCGTACGGTGACGCCTCGCAGCCCAGCTCGTACGACCAGGCGCCGCAGTCCTCCGCCTACGACCAGGGCAGTGCGTCCTCCTACGGCCAGCCCGGTGGCTACGCGTCGGCGCCTCAGTACCAGGCCCCGGCCGCCCCCGCGGCGGACCCTGCGAGCAGCCAGTACTACGTCTCCGCCATGGGGCAGGAGTACGGCCCGATGAGCTACCAGGACCTCGCGGCGATGGCCCTCTCCGGTCAGCTCAAGGGGGATGCGCCCGTCCGCACCGCGTCCCAGGGCGCCTGGTTCCAGGCCAAGCAGGTCCCGGGCATCTTCAGCCACCGTGAGTGGATGACGACGCTCCTCCTGTCGATCTTCCTCGGCGGGTTCGGCGTCGACCGCTTCTACCTCGGCCAGATCGGCCTGGGCATCCTCAAGCTCATCACGCTGGGAGGCTGCGGCATCTGGTCGATCATCGACATCATCCTCATCGCCCTGCGCAAGATGGTCGACAACGAAGGCCGGCCGCTGCCGTGACGCACCCCAACCCGCCTCAGCAGCTGCCCCCGGCCTACCAGCCCCGCGGCGGTCGCACCGGGGGAGCGCTGGGGTACAGCCTCGGTGCCCGGAGCACCGCTCTCGGCCTGGGCGTCCTCGGGGCGGTCGGTCTGGCCGTGGCCGCTGTCTGGCCGGTGCACAGCGTCGATGGTGGCCAGCCGACCTGCATCGTCCGGATCCTCTTCGACCTGCCCTGCCCGGGCTGCGGGATGACCCGGGCGTGGGTCCACGCCGCCCACGGTGATCTTGCGGGAGCCTTCTGGCTCAACCCCTTCGGGCTCGTCCTCATGGCGATGGCGGCCTTCGCTGCGGTGTACGTCGGGCAGGCGCTGATCCGGCGCAGACCCCCTGAGGGGATGCTCGACCTCATCAGACCGCAACCCGTGCTCGCCGTCTTCTCGTTGTGGATCGCCTGGTCGGCATACCGCATGTGGAGCGTGGCGCAGGGCCAGGAGATGTGGGCCAGCGTCCTCGCCTGAGACCTGGCGTAGGGCACCTCCCGCCCGCCGGTACGATGGTCCCTCGAGCCCCAGGCCTGATTGACCGGGCCCCACCGACACCGAGAAGGACCCCCACGTGAGCGCTCTGAACGTTGAGCTGGTTGCTGCCGACCGCAAGGTCTGGTCCGGTGAGGCCTCGATGGTGCGGGCCCGCAGCATCGACGGCGAGATCGGCATCCTCCCCGGCCACACCCCGATCCTTGGTGTCCTCGTCGAGGGTGACGTCGTCATCTCGACCGAGTCCGGCGAGCGCACCGCCGCGGTCGACGGCGGCTTCCTGTCGGTGGACCACGACACCGTGACCATCGTCGCCGAGACGGTCACCGAGTCCGCGAGCTGACCCGGCGGACCGCATGAGCACGCTGCTGGTGGCCGAGCTGGTCCTGGCCTGCGTGCTGCTCGCGATCCTGCTGCTCGTCGTCGGGATGATCTGGCGGCGTCGAGCCATCGCCTCCGGATACCCCATGGCGCTCGCCGCGGTCAGCCGCGACGGGCGCCGTTGGCGTCTCGGCCTGCTGCGTCTCGGGCCCACGACGCTCGGGTGGTACCCCGTGGTCGCGACGAGCACCCGCCCTCGTCTCGAGTGGGACCGCGCCCATCTCGAGCTCTCGACGCCGACCGACGAGACCGTCTCCATCCCCGGTCTCGCCGACGCCTTGCGCGTCGACGTCGGCGACCACTCGACGAGTGCGAGCACGCCGCTCGCCGTCGAGCGCGGCAACTACATGGCGATGCGCTCGTGGCTGGAGTCGAGCCCGCCCGGCCAGGACGTCAACGTCGCCTGACCCCCCGCTCGGGTCGCTCGGCGCGGCCGCCGCCGGGCTGCCACAGGACGTCGCCGCCGTGGTCGAGGTTCGCCACCCGGGCCAGGACGAAGAGCAGGTCCGAGAGCCTGTTGAGGTAGGCCACCGCGACCGGGTTGACCCCGCCTTCGCCCCGCTGCGTCGACTCCTCGGTCCCGTACGCCTCGACCGCCGCCCAGGCGGAGCGCTCCGCGCGCCGCACCACGGTCGTGGCGACGTGGAGGTAGGCCGAACCAGCGCTCCCGCCCGGGAGGATGAAGGAGCGGAGCGGCTCGAGCCGCTCGAGGTAGCGGTCGCAGTCGGCCTCCACCTCGTCGACCCACTGCTGGAGGACCCGAAGGGGTGGGTGCTCGGGGTCGCTCTGCAGCGGCGTCGAGAGGTCGGCGCCGAGGTCGAAGAGGTCGTTCTGCACCCGCAGCAGCGTCTCGCGCACGTCGTCCGGCAGCTCGCCGCAGGCCACCGCCACCCCGATCGCTGCGTTCGCCTCGTTGGCGTCGGCGTAGGCGGCCAGCCGCGGGTCGGTCTTGCGTGTCCGGCTGAAGTCACCGAGCGCCGTGCTGCCGTCGTCGCCTGTGCGGGTGTAGATCTTCGTGAGGTTGACCATGCGGGCCATCGTCGCAGAGCGGCCGTCGGAGAGTGGGGGCGGGACGAGCGGCGTGCTGGGGGAGCGGGGACCTGCGCTCACGTCTCGGGACCTCGGGGTGGACCTGGCTCGGAGCCTTGGCGCTTGCGAGGGGGAGTCCCGGTTGCCGGGGGTCATAGCCTGGGGGGATGAGCCTGCACTGCCCAGCACGGTTCGTCGTGGTCCCCGCCCCGTCGGCGCTCGCCCTCGACACAATCGAGGCCCTCCGAGGAGAACGAGTCGCGCTGGTGTGCGCTGCTCGCGCGGAGTCGGAGGCGGCGAAGGGGGTCGCCGTGCTGCTCGGGTGCCCCGTGGACGTCCTGGACGCACCCGTGGACAACGCATGGGCAGCGAGCCTGACCTCGGTCGCTGACCTGCACCGGGGCGAGACCGTCGTCCTCGTGGTGCCCGCGGACGTGTCATTGCCCTCGCGTTTCGAGATCGGTGACGATGGCATCGCTATCTAGATAGACATTCTGACTAGATAGCCATACGATCATGGTGTGACCGACCAGACGACCTGGCCCAGCGAGTGGCTCCGAGGCGCGCTCTCGCTCCTTGTCCTGCGCGTCCTTGCCGACGGACCGACCTACGGCTACGCCATCTCGGCCGAGCTCGAGTCGCGAGGCGTGGGCAAGGTCAAGGGCGGCACCCTCTACCCGCTGCTCGGCCGGCTCGAGGACGACGGTCTCATCAGCTCCCGGTGGGAGCCCGGAGACGGTGGCCCAGGCCGCAAGTACTTCGAGCTCACCGACGGGGGACGTGCCCACCTCGCGAGCGAGCAGGAACGGTGGGCTCGGTTCACCGCCGTCGTCGCCGACATGCTGCGCAACCCCACATCCCGGAAGGACCTGTCATGACCACGAGCACCGTCGATCCCCGCTGGCGCGACGCCTTCGTCCTCGCGCTGCGGATGAGGGACGTCCCCTCTGACGCCATCGCGGACCATCTCAAGGTCGTCGAGACGCACTGCGCCGAGTCGGGAGAGAGCCCGACCGAGGCCTTCGGTGACCCCACGACCTACGCCGAGAGCATCACGCCTGAGCAGAGCGGCAGCGAGAGGATCCGCGAGGTGGGCATGATGATCCCGCCCGCGGTCGTCGGCCTGCTCGCCGGGATGCTGCTCGTCGAGGGGGTGATCGGGCTGGCCAACGGGCGGGCCGTCGAGGTGACTGTCGGGGACATCGCGGGATCAGCGCTGCTCGTGGTGGCGGCCATCCTCATGGTGACCCTGGTCTTCCGGCTCCGCCGTCCGCTCGTGCCCTCGTTCGCCCTGGCGCTGGGCGGGGTGGTCACCGCCGTCCTTCTCGACCTGCGGCTCACCACCCACGTCGCCGACCTCCCCGCGTGGCTCGCCCTCGTGATCGCCCTCGTCTTCGTCGCAGTTTTCGTGATCACGACGGCCTGCGCCGCGCGAGGGCAGCGGATCACGGACCCCGTGACCGGCGAGCCGATGCTCTGAACGACCTCAGAAGAGGCGCGAGCCCACGTCGTCGATGCCCTTGAGGGCCTCGTAGTCGAGGGTGACGCACCGGATGCCGCGGTCCTCGGCCATGGTGCGCGCCTGGGGCTTGATGACCTGGGCGGCGAAGACGCCGGTGACGGGTCGCAGGTGCGGGTCCCGGTTCATCAGCTCGAGGTAGCGGGTCAGCTGCTCGACACCGTCGATCTCGCCCCGGCGCTTGATCTCGACCGCCACGGTGGCCCCCGTCGCGTCCTTGCACAGGATGTCGACCGGACCGATCGCCGTCATGTACTCCCGCCGCGTCAGGGTCCAGCCGTCGCCGAGGGTCGTGATGTGCTCCGCCAGGAGCGCCTGGAGGTGCGCCTCGACCCCGTCCTTGACGAGGCCGGGGTCGACGCCGAGCTCGTGCGCGCTGTCGTGGTGCACCTCGTGGATCTTCACCCGCAGGCGGTCCTCGGACTTGGCGTGCTGCACGTTCCAGACGAGGGTCACCCCTTCGGCCCGCTCGGTCTCGTCCGGCTCGACCTCGGCCATGGCGCACGGCGGAGACATCCAGTTGAGCGGCTTGTACGAGCCGCCGTCGCTGTGCACGAGGACCGATCCGTCGGCCTTGACGAGGAGCAGCCGGGTCGCCAGCGGCAGGTGGGCCGACAGGCGTCCGTCGTAGTCGACGCTGCACGTCGCGATCACGAGTCTCACGACGCATCACCCTACGTGCCCGTCAGGCGCCGCGGGTGGTGACCATCACGCCCTGAACGCCTGTCGGGCCGGGGGGCCCCGGGCGAGACTAGGAGGCATGTCGACCAACGGATCCCGCGCTCTCGCAGACAGCCTCGTCTACCCCTACCTCAACCACGCCGCCTCGATGTACGAGGAGGGCTACGCCTCCCGTGAGGACATCGACAACGGCATGCGCTTCGGCTGCGGCCTGCCCAAGGGGCCGCTCGCCGTCATCGACGAGCTCGGCGTCGACATCGTCCGTGACGCGCTCGCCGCGATGCACGCCGAGACCGGCGAGGAGATGCACCGTCCCCGGCCCGTCCTCGACGAGCTCGTCGCTGCCGGTCGGACCGGCCAGGCCTCGGGGGCCGGCTTCTACACCTACGCGGACGCCGGGTCGGCCGAGGTCGTGGCGGACGACAAGACCCCCGCCGGCGCGTCCGACGACGAGAACCTCCGCGAGATCAGCAGCGTCGGGGTCGTCGGCTCCGGCACGATGGCGACCGGGATCATCCAGGTCTTCGCCCAGTCCGGCTACCCGGTGACCTACATCGCCCGCTCGCAGGACAAGGTCGACGGCGTGCGTGCGGCCATCGAGAAGTCGCTCGCCAAGGCCGTCGAGCGCGGCAAGACGACCCAGGAGGACGCCGACGCCGTCCTCGGACGTCTCACCGGCGCCACCGAGCGCGAGGCGCTGGGCGAGGTCGACCTCGTCGTCGAGGCCATCGCCGAGGAGATCGGCATCAAGACCGAGCTCTTCCGCGACCTCGACCGTATCTGCAAGCCCGGCGCGATCCTCGCGACGACGACCTCATCGCTGCCGATCAGTGACCTCGGTGCGGTGACCGGACGCCCGCAGGACGTCGTGGGCATGCACTTCTTCAACCCGGCGCCCGTCATGAAGCTCGTCGAGGTCATCAACACCGACGAGACCGCCCAGGACGTGCTCGACACGGTGCGCAACCTCTGCGCCAAGACCCGCAAGGTCGCCGTCTCCTGCGCCGACCGCTCCGGCTTCATCGTCAACGCCCTGCTCTTCCCGTACCTCAACGACGCGATCAAGGCGCTCGAGGCGGGTCAGGGCAGCGAGGACGAGATCGACGCAGCGATCACCGAGCACTACGGCTACCCGATGGGCCCCTTCGCCCTCCTCGACGTCGTCGGTCTCGACGTGTCGCTGGCGATCCAGGAGGAGCTCCTCGCCGAGTTCGGGCACCCGGAGCTCAACCCGGCCCCCAAGCTCGTCGAGCTCGTCGAAGCCGGTCACCTGGGCCGCAAGACGAAGCAGGGCTTCCGTACCTACTGATCCTGATCCCCTCGGAGCGGGCGAAAAAAGTCCTCGGGCCACGCAGCGGAAACCCAGGGTTGACGCGTCGGAAGGAGTGGGACACCTCGCAAGCACCTCCGGGGGGAGGAGGAGAGGCCCGCACCGACAGGTGCGGGCCTCTCCTACGTCCTGGAGCATCATGGTGCCGTGCCCCGGAGCAACCGTCGTCGACGAGACGAACCCCCTGCGTTGCCGCGAGCCGTCCACCGCGGCGGCGAGCAACGAGTGAGGTGGCTGGGCCGGACCTGGGTCGTCAGGACGCTCTCGGGGGCGAGCTCCGCGCGGACCTACACCTGCCCCAGCTGCCACCAGCCGATCCCCCCGGGGACCGCGCACGTCGTGGTCTGGCCCGACGACGGGCTCGGCTCGGTCGACGACCGTCGCCACTGGCACAGCGCCTGCTGGCGGGCTCGTCGGGGCCGCTGACCCTGGGTACGACGAAGGGGTGAGGCCGGCCGGTCAGGCCAGTCCCACCCCTTCGAGGCCCGTCGCAGAACTCCTCGCACCTCAGGTGCCAGCGGTTCTGCGAAGGTGTCAGACGTTGCGGAAGGCGTTGATCTGGGTCTCGAACTCCGCCCGCTTCTCCGGGTTGGTGACGCCCAGGCCGGCCTCCGGGGCGAGGGTCAGCACGCCGACCTTGCCCTGGTGGAGGTTGTGGTGGACGTCGAGCGCCGCCTGGCCGACCTCGTCGAGGGCGTAGGTCTTCGAGAGGGTCGGGTGGACGAGGCCGCGGTTGATGAGCTCGTTGGCCTCCCACGACTCGCGGTAGTTCGCGAAGTGGCTGGAGATGATGCTCTTGAGGTTCATCCAGAGGTAGCGGTTGTCGTACTCGTGCATGTAGCCCGAGGTCGACGCGCAGGTGACGATCTTGCCGCCCTTGCGGGTGACGTAGACCGATGCGCCGAAGGTCTCGCGACCGGGGTGCTCGAAGACGACGTCGACGTCGTGACCGCCGGTCAGCTCACGGATCTTCTTGCCGAGGCGCTGCCACTCCTTGGGGTTCTGCTTCGTCCCCTCCTCGTTCCAGAACTGGTAGCCCTCCTCGCGGCGGTCGATGATGAGCTTGGCGCCCATCTTGCGGCAGATCTCGGCCTTGTCCGGGCTGGAGACGACGCAGATCGGCTCGGCGCCGGCGGCGAGGGCCATCTGGGTCGCGTAGGAGCCGAGGCCGCCGGAGGCGCCCCAGATGAGGACACGGTCACCGAGCTTGAGCGAGGCGCCGTTCTTGCTGATGAGCTGGCGGTACGCGGTGGAGTTGACCAGGCCGGGGGCTGCGGCCTCCTCCCAGGTGAGGTGGTCGGGCTTGGGCATGAGCTGGTTGGCCTTGACGATGGCCAGCTCGGCCAGACCGCCGAAGTTCGTCTCGAAGCCCCAGATCCGCTGCTGCGGATCCATCATCGTGTCGTCGTGACCGTCCGCGTCCTCGAGCTCGACGGAGAGGCAGTGCGCGACGACCTCCTGGCCCGGCTTCCACTTCGAGACGTGGCCGCCGGTGCGCAGGACGACGCCGGCCAGGTCGGAGCCCACGATGTGGTACGGCAGGTCGTGGCGCTTGGCGTACTGGTTGAGGCGGCCGTACCGCTCGAGGAAGCCGAAGGTCGGGACGGGCTCGAAGATCGAGGTCCACACCGTGTTGTAGTTGATGGCGCTCGCCATGACGGCCACGAGTGTCTCGTCCGGTGCCAGCTCGGGGATCGGGACCTCGTCGATGTGGAGCGACTGGCGCGGGTCCTTCTCGCGGCTCTTCATGCCGGCGAACATCTCGATCTCGTCCTTGTGGACGGTGGCGGCCCGGTAGGTCTCGGGCAGCTCGAGACCGGCGAAGGTCTCCTCGCTGCGGTCGCCGGACATGATGGCGTCGCGGATGGCGTCCATTGCCATGGTTAGGGCTCCTCGGCCTCTCGATCGATCAGGGGTGGGGCGTGCGCCCTCCGGCGCCAACGTAGTCAGCGCCGGGCGCGCGGTGGCGTTCGTGAGAGGGCGGTCACGGGTGACCTCCCTCTCACCCCTTCGTCTCACCCCTTCGTCTCACCCCTTCGTCGCGTCCGGCAGTTTGCCTCGTGAGCGGGGACCTGCCGGACGTGGCGAAGGGGGTGGGTTCAGTGGGCGGCGTCGGCGGAGGGCTCGACGAGCTCGACGAGGATGCCGCCGGCGTCCTTGGGGTGGATGAAGTTGACCCGGCTGTTGCTCGTGCCCCGCTTCGGGACGTCGTAGAGGAGCCGCAGACCGCGCTCGCGCAGGGTGTCGCACACGGCGTCGATGTCCTCGACCCGGTAGGCGAGCTGCTGGATGCCCTGGCCGTTGCGGTCGAGGAACTTCGCGATCGTCGACTCGGCGGAGAGCGGGGCGAGCAGCTGGATGCACGAGCCAGAGGTGCCGACTCGCATCATCGCCTCGCGGACGCCCTGCTCCTCGTTGACCTCCTCGTGCGCGAGGTCCATGCCGTAGGTGTCCCGGTAGAAGGCGATGGCCTCGTCGAGGTCCGGGACGGCGACGCCGACGTGGTCGATGTGGGTGAAGAGATCAGCGGTCATGCCCCGACGCTAGCCGGGGGGCGACGGGGGCGGGAGGCCCTGATGCTGTGACCTGCCACCCAGCGGGTACCCGCACCCCGGCGACCGTCGTTAGAGTGCGAGGAGCGCCGGCCCGACGCCGGCACACCCCGAACCTCATGGAGGACCCAGGCATGTCTGACCGTCCCGTCTCCGTCATCGTCGCGGGCGCCCGTACCCCGATGGGCCGCATGAGCGGCTCGCTCAAGGGCTTCTCCGGCTCCGACCTCGGTGGCTTCGCCATCAAGGGCGCGCTCGAGAAGGCCGGCGTCAAGGGCGAGGATGTCGACTACGTCATCATGGGCCAGGTGCTGACGGCCGGCGAGGGCCAGATCCCCGCCCGGCAGGCCGCCGTCAAGGCCGGCATCCCGATGAGCGTCCCTGCCCTGACCGTCAACAAGGTCTGCCTCTCCGGCATCGACGCCATCGCGCTGGCCGACCAGCTCATCCGGGCCGGCGAGTTCGACATCGTCGTCGCCGGCGGCCAGGAGTCGATGACCAACGCCCCGCACCTCCTGCCCAAGAGCCGCGACGGCTTCAAGTACGGCGACGTGGCCCTCAAGGACTCGATGGCCTACGACGGACTGCACGACATCCTCACCGACCAGGCGATGGGCTCGCTCACCGAGTCGTGCAACCAGGCCTCGGACCAGTTCACCCGCGAGGAGCAGGACGAGTTCGCGGCGAAGAGCCACCAGAACGCCGCGAAGGCGTGGGAGGACGGCAAGTTCGACGACGAGGTCGTCGCCGTCGAGATCCCGCAGCGCAAGGGCGACCCGGTGGTCTTCAAGAACGACGAGGGTGTCCGCGGCGACACCACCGCCGAGTCCCTCGGCAAGCTCCGCCCCGCCTTCGACAAGAGCGGCACCATCACCGCCGGCTCCGCCTCGCAGATCTCCGACGGTGCCTGCGCGGTCGTCGTCATGAGCAAGGCGAAGGCCGAGGAGCTCGGCCTGGACTACCTCGCCGAGATCGGCGCTCACGGCGTCGTCGCCGGGCCCGACTCCACCCTCCAGGCCCAGCCGGCCAACGCCATCGAGTTGGCCTGCGCCAAGGAGGGCATCTCCGCCTCCGACCTCGACGTCGTCGAGATCAACGAGGCCTTCGCCGCGGTGGGCCTGGCCTCGGCCAAGCAGCTCGGCCTGGACGCCGACAAGGTCAACCCCAACGGTGGCGCCATCGCCATGGGCCACCCGCTCGGCATGTCCGGTGCCCGTGTGGTCCTCACCCTGGCCCACGAGCTCAAGCGCCGCGGAGGGGGCGTCGGCGCCGCGGCCCTCTGCGGCGGCGGCGGTCAGGGCGACGCCCTCATCGTCCGGGTGCCGTCTGCCTGACCTAGAGCCACGGCAGTGCGAAGGGGTCCTCACCGGGGTGAGGACCCCTTCGTCGTCTTCGTGCAGCGCCCTTAGTAGTCCGAGATCGTCAGGCCGTCGTAGGTCAGCACATCGGCAGGGTCGAGGGTGGGCAGGCAGGCGGCCGGCCCGGTGTCCCCGGGCTCGATCGTCTCCGTCGTGCACATCGAGTCGTCGACCTCGGTCCCGTCGTCGACGAAGTTGACGTAGAAGCTGAAGGCCTTGGGGTAGTCCTCCTCGTTCGTCACCTGGATGTCGGTGGGCACGAGCCCACCGCCGGTGTCCAAGACGCTCCAGCCCCCGGCGACGGACCCACCCTCGATGGAGGCGGGACCCCCTTCGTCGACGGTCTCGCCCGACGACGCGGAGGAGACGGAGGAGACCGCCGAGGAGATCTCCTGCGAGGCCACCCACCCCGTCCAGCCGAAGACGCCGAGCACGCCGCAGCAGCACAGGAAGATCATCACGGCGATCGTGACGAGCACCCACACGAGGGTGTTGTCCTTGCGAGGCTGCGGATAGGGCGAAGGGGTGCCGTAGGCGGGCGGGTGGTAGGACATCGTCGGCTCCGGTCTCGCGGGTCTGCTCCCATGAATCTACGGCAGCGTTCGTCCTATCGTGGGGGACGATGACTGAGCACACCCAAGGGCGCGACGACCCCCAGCCCGGCCTCGTCGCAGGTCGGTACCAGGTGGTCCGACCCATCGGTCGCGGCGGCATGGGGACCGTGTGGCTGGCGACCGACGAGCGTCTCGGTCGCTCAGTGGCCCTCAAGCGGATCGTGACCGGCGCGGCTGCGGGCGACCCGGGGCAGGCCCGCGCGATGCGCGAGGCGAGGCACGCCGCCTCGCTCAACCACCCCAACGTGGTCGCGGTCTTCGACGTCGTGGAGCACGAGGGCGCGTCCTGGCTCGTCATGGAGCACATCGACGGGCCGACACTCTCCGAGGCCGTCCGCAAGCGCGGGGCGATGTCGCCCCGAGGCGCAGCCGACCTCGGGGTGCAGCTCGCTGCCGCACTCTCGGCGGCGCACAGCGTCGGCCTCGTCCATCGCGACATCAAGCCTGCCAACGTGCTCATCGGCGACCGGCGGGCCAAGCTCGCCGACTTCGGGACGGCCCGTGCCGGCGGAGACGACCAGCTGACGACGACCGGGCTGATCACCGGGACGCCCACCTACATGGCCCCTGAGGTGGCCGACGGGCACGAACCGGGGGAGGCCGCTGACCTCTGGGCCCTCGGCGCGACGCTCTACTTCGCGGTCGAGGGCAGAGATGCCTACGCATCGCAGGGCAACGCGCTCGCGACGCTGCGGCACATCGCGACGCAGGAGCCCGACCCGCCGCAGGCTGCCGGTGCTCTCGGACCGGTGATCGCCCGGCTCATGGCTCGAGACCCGCAGCGCCGGGGGACCGCGGCCACGGCACGGGACGACCTGCAGCGCATCGTCGCTGGTGGCGATGCCGAGGCGACGAGCGTGCTGCCGACAGCCGCCCCGGCACCGCCGGGGCGTACGCCCTCGTCGTCGACCGAGGGGCAACCTCGATCCGGGGGCTCAGGTGGACGGTCCGTCCTGGCGGGGGTCGTGCTCGCGGCGCTCCTGCTCGCCGCACTCGCGCTGGCCTACGCCCTGTTGAGGGGGGTGGGCGCCTCGGACCAGAGCGCGACCTCGGGCACGTCGACCTCGGGCACGTCGACCTCGGGCACGTCGACCCCGAGCTCATCGACCCGG
This sequence comes from Marihabitans sp., assembly GCA_043423105.1. GTDB lineage: Bacteria > Actinomycetota > Actinomycetes > Actinomycetales > Dermatophilaceae > Marihabitans. Next base: position 3,684 of record JBHWMJ010000126.1, on the reverse strand, counting down.
CCGTCGTCGAGCACGTCCTCGTCGAGCACATCCTCGACGAGCACGTCCTCGACGACCACCTCGAGCTCGACGACCCCTTCGACGTCGACGACCCCTTCGTCGTCCTCCAGCACGTCCGACCCGCCCGACGAGGTCGCCTTCCCGCAGGACGAGGTCGCGGCATTCCTCACCGCCCACTTCGCCCAGGTCACCGCCGACCCGAAGCGGTCCTGGAAGAACCTCACCCCCACGTTCCAGCAGGAGAACGCCGGGGGCAAGAAGGCGTACGAGGAGTTCTGGGGCGGCATCGAGTCGGTGTCGGTGAGCGACATCTCGGTTGACGAGGAGACCGGTGTCGTCGATCTGACGATGACCTACACGCCGACGGGTCGGGAGGCCAGCGTCGAGCCCAAGACGCTGACCCTCGTCCGGCAGGGCCAGGACCTCCGGATCGACGACGAAGGCAGCCGCTGAGCGGGAGGGTCCGGACGAGCCTCCCATCGTGACGATTTTGTGACCTTGGCCGGTCTTTGCCACAGTGGATGGCCGGTCGTGGCACCCCACGGCCGAGATCCACTGACAGGAATGCCCGTGCCTCACCTCCTCTCACGCCTGCTCGCGGCAGTGCTCGCCGTCCTCGGCGTGCTCGCCGGCGCCGTCGGGCTGTGGTTCATGACCCAGCTCGGCACCGACGGCCGGGCGGCCTTCACGGCCGAGCCCGGCAGCCAGACCGTCGTCCTCGAGCCCTCCATGCTCAACCGCGTCGACTCCGACGTCGTGGTGGAGGCCCGCAGCGAGGGCGCTGTCTGGATGGGGCTGGCGCGACCCTCGGACGCGGAGTCCGTCATGAAGGACGCCAAGGCCGCCCGGGCGGTCGACGTCTCCGTCCCGTCGTGGGAGCTCAAGACCGTCGACTCGGGGAGCGGCGAGTCCGCCCCGAAGAGCTACGACCTGTGGCAGGCCCAGCGCACCGGCACCGGCAGCGCCTCTATCACCGTCGACCAGGCCGCGGCCCCGCAGACCCTCGTCGTCGTGGCCCAGGACGGCCAGCAGCTCGAGTCGGTGACGATGTCGGTGAGCGACGGTGGCTGGTTCACCCGCGCCGTCCTGCTCACCATCACCGGTCTCGTCCTCGTCGCGCTTGCCGGCTACCTGATCCTGCGGGAGCGGCGGGGACACGGGTCCGAGGGCGCTGATGCCGACCGTGAGGACATCGACTCGAAGGAGACCGACCGATGAACCCCCGTCGCGCCCAGCTCGCCGCCCTGACCGCAGCGATCCCCCTCGCCCTCAGCGGCTGCGCGGGCCTCGTCGGGGTGCGTGACGCCCCCGCCGAGGTCACCGACGGCCCGTCGATCAGCCAGAGCGCCGGCGCCGAGGTGACCCAGCGGGTGCTCGGCGAGGCAGCCGTCGCCCTCGACCGCACCGGCAAGGACGCTGCCGCCGACCACAAGCGGGTCCTCACCGGACCGGCACTGGCCTCCGCCCAGGCGCGCGTACGGGTCGACCAGGTGGAGGACGGTCCTGGCTCGCTCGCCCCCCAGGCCGAGACACGGGTCCTCGCCGTAAGCCGAGGGACAGCCTGGCCGCGGTCCATCCTCGCCACCTCCCGGCAGGACGAGGAGCAGCTGCTCCACGTCCTCGTCGCGGACGGCCCCACGACGCCCTACCGGCTCTTCGCCACCCTGCCGATGGCCGCGGGGGCGAGCATCCCCGCCTTCGCCGCCCCGGAGGACGGCGTCGCGGTCAAGGCGCCCCAGGACGTGACCGAGGAGGACCTGTCTGCCGCGACGGCGTGGGCCCAGGGAGTCTCCTTCCCCGCTCCGAAGAAGGCGCCCGGCTCGGTCGTCCTCGACGACCCCTTCTCCACCGCGCTGCGCCAGAACGCGGCCGCCCAGCAGAAGGCGCTGGGGCGGCTCGCCAGCTACAAGGTCGAGCATGCCGTGCGGGACGAGGGCATCGTCTTCGCCCTCGCCGACGGTGGCACCCTGACGGTCACGAGCCTGACCCGCAAGGACACCGTCACGGCCAGCAACCGGGCCAAGGAGCTGCGCATGCCGTCCGACCTCGCCGAGGTCCTCGGCACCCGGACGATCAGCGACGAGCTGACCGTCAACCACCTCGAGACCGTCGCTCTCGTCACCCCCGAGAAGGGCAAGACGAGCGTCGTCGCTGCGGCGGAGCAGCTGTCCGGGGCGACGGGGAGCTGATCCGAGGGACCGACGGATCTGGGAGGATCGAGTCATGACGCAGCCCTTCTCCTCGCTTCGTGGTGCCGTGGACCTCGGCGCTCTTGCCACCTCCCGGCCCGGTGCCCCGGCGGCCCCTTCGCAGGGCGGTCCGGCCGCCCCGTCCGGTGACGCCCCCGGCGCGCCGGTCGACGGAGCGCGCGACCCCTTCGCCTCACCGGTCGTCCTCATCGGCGACGACGCGAGCTTCAACCAGATCGTCCAGCGCTCGGTATCGGTGCCCACCGTCGCCGTGCTGTGGACCTCGCAGGCGCCGGAGACCCAGGCGGTCCTGGCCGCTGTCGTGGACGTCGCCGAGCGCAAGGAGGGCCGGCTCCAGGTCGTGGCGATCGACCTCTCGGCCAACCCCGGTATCGCCCAGGCGATCCAGCCGCCGCAGCTGCCGGTCACGCTCGGCCTGCTCCAGGGGCAGGCGATCCCACTCTTCCAGGGACTGCCCTCGCCGCAGGAGCTCGAGCGGGTCGTCGACGAGCTCCTCGCCCTCGCGGTGCAGCAGGGTGTGACCGGCCGGGTCGAGGTGCCGGCCGGTGACGGTGACGCCGAGCAGGCGATGCCGCCGTTGCACGAGGAGGCCTACGCCGCGATCGAGCGCGGCGACCTGGAGGCGGCAGCGAAGGCCTACGAGCAGGCCATCGCCGAGAACCCGGCGGACGAGGATGCCCGTCTTGGGCTGGCCCAGGTCTCGCTCATGGTCCGGACGCAGGGGGTCGACCTCCAGGCGGCGCGTGCGGCTGCGGCTGCCGACCCCACCGACGTCGACGCGGCGATCCTCGTCGCGGACTGCGACGTCCTCGGCGGGCACGTCGAGGACGCCTTCACCCGCCTCGTCGACCTCGTGCGCACGACGGCCGGGGACGACCGGGACCGGGTCAAGACCCACCTGCTGGACCTCTTCGCCGTCGTCGGCAACCAGGACGAGCGGGTGCGACGCGGGCGCACCGCGCTCATGAGCGCCCTCTTCTGAGGTTCCTCCTCAGTCCCGCAGGGCGGCGAACCCCGCCGGGTGGAAGACGGACCGTCACCTCGAGGTGACGGTCCTTCTCCGAACGAGCGTCAGGCGGTGGCTGCGCTCGTGTCGCCAGCGGTCGTCTCGGACGAGCTCGCCTCGACCGTGCTCGTCACCGGGCGCAGGTAGAGCGCGCTGAGGCGCGCGACCCGGACCTCGACCGAGCACGGCTGGCCCTGCCACGGCACGTCCTGCGCCGTGAGCACGAGACCACCCTGGCTCGGCGAACCGTAGGCGTCGAAGCCGGAGGTGTCGATGACGACCTCCCAGTCGCCGGGACGGGGCACACCGATGCGCAGCACGTCACGGTCGGACCCGCCGTAGTTGACGACGACCGCGAGCACGTCGTCACCGGACCGGTCGCTCTCGGCGAAGCGCAGGAAGGACAGCGTGTTGCCGGTGTTGTCGTCGGCGTCCAGCCACTCGAAGCCTGCCGGCTCGGTGTCGAGG
>JBHWMJ010000123.1:0-19322 GCA_043423105.1 Marihabitans sp. | reverse complement strand
GCCATGCCGTGCGGGACCATCGGCTCGGTGACGTCGTACCCCTTCGGTCGGAAGTCGGTGGCGAGGTCGTGCACCCGGCCGGCGACGGGGTAGGCGTTGGCGTGGGGGATGTGGACGCCGGCATTGCCGAAGCCCAGGCCGGCGAAGGTCGCCGCGAGCGCCATCTCGCCCCGCGCCTGCCGGTCCTCGCCGTCGGCGACCGCACGCCGGAAGGCGCCCGCCAGGAGGCGCAGCGAACGCTCCGCCCACATGTCGGCGATCGGGTTGGCCCCGCAGTACGGGACGCGCTGCGAGGGCCGCTTGCGCTCGTAGGCGGTGTAGGGACGCGCGGTCCACGACTCGAGGGCGTGGCACAGGATGTCCATGCCGGCCGCCGCCGTGACCCCGGCCGGCTGGCTCACCGTGAGGTCCGGGTCGACAACCGCCAGGACCGGGCGCAGGCGGACGTGGCTGATGCCGCTCTTGACGTGCTGGTCGAGGACGTCGAGGACGCAGATCGTCGTCGACTCGCTGCCCGTGCCCGTCGTGGTCGGGACGGCGACGACCGGCAGCAGCGGCACCTCAGGGGCCCGGCCCCCGCCGACCGGGGCGTTGACGTAGCTGATGAGCTCGCCGGGGTTGGTGAGCATGAGGGCGACCGCCTTCGCGGTGTCGATGCTCGACCCGCCACCCACCGCGACGACGCCGTCCACCCCGCCGGCTGCGCGAGCCCGCACGACGGCCTCGTCGAGCGACGCGTCGCTCGGCTCCACCCGGGCGCTGTCCTGGACGAGGGCCTCGACCCCTGCGGCCCGCAGTGACTCGGCGACCCGCTCGGGATGCCCGGTCGCGAGCAGCCCGGGGTCCGTGACGACGAGCGCCCGGCGCACCCCGAGCGCGGCAACGTCGTGGCCGATCTCGTCGACCGCACCGCTGCCGAACTTCAGCGCCGGGGCGGCGTAGGTGAAGACGGTCTCGCTCATGGGGTGCCCTGCTTCGCCGGGGCGGTGCCCGGGATGGTCTGACGGGTGACCTCGATCCACGTCGAGGCGGCCGACGCGAGCACCCTGCCATCGTCGACCAGCGCCGTGCCGCAGTGCCGCTTGCGGCCCTCGCGCCCGACCTCCCAGGCGAGGACGACGAGCTCTCGTCCGGCAGGGACAGGGCCGTGAACCTCGACGGTGAAGGTGCCGAGGAGCAGCGCGTCGTCGCCGAACCCGACGGCGAAGGCGCCGGGGCAGTCCAGGGCCGCGCTGACCGTGGGCAGGTCGTCGTCGGGGAGGGTCACCGTCGCGGCGCGGAGGCCCGCCCGGCCCCTGACCTCGCCGGCGTAGATGTGCAGCCCCGCGTCGTTGTCGGGGCCGCAGACGAAGCAGCCCGGGTAGGGGTGGCCCTCGAGGTCGACCGTCTCGGCGGCGGCGCGTGCGGTCTCGAGGTCCACGGGGTCGGGGACGTCGATGCTGGGGGAGCCGGCCCGCCGGGCCGAGGCGAGCACGGTCTCACCGTCGAGCAGCCGCACGGTCACGCCGTCGTCGCCCGCCTCGCCGTCGACCTCCCAGGTCAGCGGGACCTCGACCGGCGTGGGCGCGGAGAGCCGCACCTGTGCCGCCGGCAGCTGTGACGACGGCGGGGTGAGCGCGTCGAGGCGCTCGGCGACGAGCCCGCAGACCCAGCCACCGTTGCCGCACCCCGGCGGTCCCTCGTGCGGGGCGTCGACGACGGTGGGTGACTGCGTCGGTGAGGTCATGGTCCGACCCTAGCCACGGACGGCGTGGGCCAGGTCACGCGCTCCCTGCGACGATGTGGCCGATGTCCACCGAGCCCTCTACCCCCCTTCGAGGCTCCTCCGTCGCGCCTCAGGACGGCGCCTTCGCCTGGCGCGCCATCGTGCTGCCGGCATACGGGCCGACCTTGGCGAGCGGTGCGGCGGCCGGGGCTGTCCTGCCGGTCGCGGCGCTGCGGGCGCACCAGGACCTCGGGGCCGACCTCGCGACGGCCGGGCTCGTGGTAGCGCTCATCGGCATCGGACAGCTCGTCGGAGCGCTGCCGGCCGGGGCGCTCGTCGCGCGGCTCGGGGAGCGGAGGGCCCTGACCCTGGGCGCGGCGGTCGACGTCGGCGCGATCGCGCTCGCCGGCTTCGCGCCCACGCTGCCGCTCATGGCGGTCGGGATGGTCCTGACCGGGCTCGCGTCGTCGGTCTTTTTCCTCGCCCGCCAGGGGTTCATGATCGACGTGCTCCCGCCGGATCGGCTGGCCCGGGGGATGTCGCTGCTCGGCGGTTCGATGAGGGTCGGGCTCCTGCTCGGCCCGGCCGTTGGTGGTGCCGCGGTCGCGCTCGCGGGCCTGCAGGGCGCCTTCGTGGTGGCCATCGCCTTCGCGCTGCTCTCGCTCTTCATCGTCGTGCGTACGCCTGACATCACCGGCTCGCACGAGCGGGCGGCGGCTGCTCGTGAGGCCGAGACCGGCCGGGCGTCGATGGCCCGGGTGCTGCGCGACCACGCCGGTGTCCTGGCCACCCTCGGACTCGGGGTGGTCGTCATCTCGGCGCTCCGGCAGGCCCGGCTGGTCATCCTGCCGCTCTGGGCGGCGCACATCGGGCTCGGTGGCGTCGAGAGCTCGACGGCTTTCGCCGTCGCAGGCTTCGTCGAGCTCTTCCTCGTATACCCGGCCGGGTGGGCGATGGACCGCTTCGGGCGGGTCGCGGTCGCGGGCCCGATGACCTTCCTGCTCGGGGCCACGATGCTCGCCCTGCCGCTGGCCCGGGACCTCGTCGGGCTCGTGGCCGTGGCTTCGGCGATGGCGGCGGCGAACGGGCTCGGTTCGGGCATCGTCATGACCCTCGGGGCGGACAACGCGCCGGTCGTCGGTCGTTCGGAGTTCCTCGGCGGGTGGCGGTTCTGCGGCGAGGTCGGCAACGCGGGCGGGGCGCTGGCCGTCTCGGCACTCACCGGGATCGTCTCGATCGCGGCAGCCGCGCTGACCCTGGGCGGGGTCGGGCTGATCGGCTCGGTCTGGGTGACGTGGTGGGTGCTCCGGGCCGACCGCCGTCGGCTCGCCCGCACCGGAGCTTGACCCCACCAGGCAGAATCGCCCGTGTGAAGGATCTCGTCGACACCACTGAGATGTACCTCCGCACGATCTTCGAGCTCGAGGAGGAGGGCATCCCGCCCATGCGCGCGCGGATCGCCGAGCGGCTGGGGCACTCCGGACCGACCGTCTCGCAGACGGTCGCGCGGATGGAACGCGACGAGCTCGTCCACGTCGGCAGTGACCGTCGTCTCGTGCTTACCGAGGAGGGACGCTCGCTGGCCACCCGGGTGATGCGCAAGCACCGTCTCGCCGAGCTCCTCCTCACCGAGGTCATCGGGCTGGAGTGGGAGTACGTCCACGACGAGGCCTGCCGGTGGGAGCACGTCATGTCCGACCGGGTCGAGCGCAAGATCGTCGCGCTGCTCGGGGAGCACCGCGAGTCGCCGTACGGCAACCCGATCCCCGGTCTCGACGAGCTGCTCGGCGAGGGGGACCCGGACGACGAGGACGAGTTCCGCGAGGGTCTCCACACGCTCGTCGAGGTCGTCGACGGCGGTCTCGACAGCCCCTTCGTCGTCCGTCGGCTCGGCGAGCCGGTCCAGGTCGACGAAGACGCCCTGCCCCTGCTCACGCAGGCGAACGTGCGACCGGGCGCGCGGGTCGACGTCCGCGCGGACGGCGAACGCGTCATCATCGTTCGCGAGGGCGGGGGTGACAGCGAAGGGGTGTCCCTCCCGCGCGATGTCGCGGTCCACGTCTTCGTCGCGCAGGCCTGAGCCGGGCCTGCCAGAAGTCCGCCTCCGACCTCGCGGCCGGCTGTGACCTTAACGTGACATTTGCCGGGCGCTGTGTACCGTGCTGAACGCCCGCCTTCCCCTGGGTGGGCCGTCACCACGGATCGCCGAGTCCTGCCACCGTGGCTGGCGCCCTGAAGCACAGCTGGGCAGGAGCGGGGGACCCACTTCCGGGGTGAGCGAAGGCTCGCTCCTCGGGGTGAAGTCCTCCAGGAGCCGGGTGACCGGTGCCTGACGGACCGGGTGGCCTCCACCCGAACCCGACAGCTCACCTCGTAGGCGTCGAGAGGCAACAACGTGTCTGAGCGCAGTCACGGGCGCCATCGCGCCCCCGGCCGGTACAACCCGGTCACCGAGCTGACCTCCATCGTCTCCGACGCGGCGACCCCGCTCGCCAAGGGATCGGCCGTGCTGGCCGCGTCCGGCGGGCTCGTCGCCGCGATCGCCGTCCCGGCCTCGGCCTCCCCGGTCAGCAACCCTGCCGACGGTGGCACCGACGTGACCGTCGCCGCTGCTGTCCCCGCGGTCGCTGCTCCCGAGACCACCGCCCCGGTCGCCGGCCAGATGACCTTCGGCCAGCTCGAGGTCACGGCCGTCGAGAAGCCGAAGGGGCCCACCCCTGAGCAGATCGCCGCTCGCCAGCGGGCCGCTCGGGAGCAGGCGGCGCGTGAAGAGGCCGCCCGGGAGCAGGCGGCGCAGGAGCAGGCTGCCCAGGAACAGACCGCGCAGGAACGCTCCGCCCAGCCCGCGAGCCGGTCCTCGCAGCGCACGGCGCCCGCGCCGGCCACCTCAGCCCCGGCTCAGGCCCCTGCCTCCGCGCCCGCCGCGTCGTCGAGCAACGTCATTGCGATCGCCAAGCAGTACATCGGCACGCCTTACGTCTACGGCGGCTCGACGCCGGCGGGCTTCGACTGCTCTGGCTTCACCCAGTACGTCTTCGCCCAGGCCGGCAAGTCCCTGCCGCGCGTCACCACCGCCCAGCAGGCCGCGGTGACCCCGGTGAGCAACCCGCAGCCCGGCGACCTCGTCTTCTTCGGCTCGCCGTCCTGGCATGTCGGGATCTACGTGGGCGACGGCATGATGATCGACTCGCCCCGCACCGGCAGCTCCATCTCGATCCGCCCGATCTTCAGCGGGGTCTCCGGCTACGGCCGGGTCGGCTGACCTCGGTCGCACCCGCACCGCACGAAGGGCGGTGCCCACCGGATCTGGTGGGCGCCGCCCTTCGTCGTCGGTCGGGGCGACCGGCGGACGGGCTACCCTGTGCGAGGTCGCTGACGCGGCCAGGCCCTCGTAGCTCAGGGGAAGAGCACTTCTCTCCTAAAGAAGGTGTCGCAAGTTCGAATCTTGCCGGGGGCACCACCGCGCCCATCCGGGTCGAAGACGGGGTGGTCGGAATCGCGACCGAATGGTCTTCGACCCGACTCCGCACGAGTGCGGTGAGCCGCGGCCCGCTCACGCCTCGTAGTTGAATGCCCCCATGCCGGACAGCGACCTGACGCAGCAGTACGACATGCCGTGGACGCGTCAGGGCGTGGTCCGCGACCCCGGGTACTGGCGTCCGCTGGCGATCGGCAGCATCATCCTCAACGTCCTGCTCCTCGCGTGCGCGTGCGGTTTCGGCGCGTTGGCTGCCATGGGCATCTGGATGTTCGAGCAGTCCGAGCCGACCGGTCAGGTGGCCGTGGTCGACGGGCAGGTGACGGCCGCCGAGGTAGAGCGTGCCGCCGCGGACTACCTGGGGCAGACCCCGCTCAACGAGGTCCCTGACGACCTCACCTGCGAGCCCATCGACCCGGCCGCAGCGGGCGTGACGAGCCTGTGCGCGGGCACGAGCCTCGACCTGCCGGTCCGGATCGTCGTGCGGATGGTCGACGCCGACGGTGGCGTCGAGTTCTTCGAGCAGCTCTGACCGAGCTCACCCCGTCAGGGGGCGGCCGGGGCCTCGGCGGTCGCGCTCGCGGCCCCGTCGTCCGACGGAGAGGCGCTCGGCTCCGGTGACGGGGAGGGTGAGGTCTCCGTCGGTGTCGGAGCGGGCTCCGTAGGCGTCGGCGATGGGGTGGGCGGTGGCTCCTCGGCAGGTTCGGTGGTCGTCGAGGGCGGCGTCGGCTCCGGCGAAGGGGGAGCGGAGCTCGTCGGCGCGGTCGGATTCGGCCGTGCGGGCGTTGAGCTGGAAGACGTGGGAGGCCTGCTCGCCGTCGATGAGCCGGACGGGCGGGACGGGACCGTGTCCTTGGGCCCGGGCCGAGGCACCGGGTCGGCAGCGTGCTCGTCGCGGCTCTTCGTCGTCGCGGTGACGACCCCGTTCGGCACGAAGCGCGAGGTGTCGCCGATCGCCCCGAGCCCGTTGCGCTCGAAGAAGCCCTTCCACGACAGCACCGTCGCGACGTACTCGCCGGAGTAGTTGTACGAGAGGATCGCGGCGCGCAACGACCCCGGTGCGCCGAGGTTGCGCCCACCCGCGCACAGGTAGCGCGCCGCGGAGGCGGCCGCGTCGTAGACGTTCTGCGGGTCGGCCCGCCCGTCACCATCGGCGTCCGTGCCCCACATCGCCCAGGTCGTCGGGATGAACTGCATCGGACCGACAGCCCGGTCGTACGCCGACGAACCGTCGAGCCGCCCGCCGTCGCTGTCAGCGATCCGCGCGAAGGCTCCGCCCGTCAGCGGCGGCCCGTAGACGCCTGGGGTGACGACGTGGTCGGTGAGGCTCCGCCCGCCGATGTTGCCGGACTCCACCTGGCCGATCGCGGCGAGCAGCTCAGGCTCGATGCCGCACCCGGCGGGCGCGAACGACGGCGCCTTGCGGTAGGCCCGCACGAGGTGCGCCTTGGGTGTGTCGGCGCCGCGCTCCGCCTGCGCAGCGAGCGCCTGGGCCTTCTTCGCGTCGGCCTTCTTCGGGGGCTTCTTGAGCCTGACCGGGCGCGGCTTCCGGGCCGGCTTCTCCCGGACGTGCTTCCGCTCCCCGGCGACGTCCAGCAATCGCTGCTGCGGTCCCACGAACGAGGCGGTGCGCACCTCAACCGCTGCCGCCTGCTCGACCGGCTGCTGCTGCTGCGTCGTCGGCGTGCCGCTCGTCGCGACCGCAGCCGCACCCCCACCGAGCGCCGCTACGACGCCCGCTCCGATCACTGCCACCCACGCTCGCATGATCCCTCAGATCCCCCTGAGTCCGAGCGACCAGGCTAGGCGTCCAGGCTGGGGTCGTGGGTGACTTTGAGCCGAACGGCTCCTGACATCGGGTGGACCCGCTCCCATCCCTTCGCGTTAGCCTGCCGCCGTGACCTCCGCGACCACCCCTTCGCCCCCCGAGGGGCTCGAAGGGCGGTGGCGTACCGAGCTGATGGACCTCGGTGGACCCAACACCCTCGTCTGGCCGCGCAGGGACGGCTCGGAGGTCGTCGACCTCACCCGGGCGCACCCTGGTGGGATCGCGATGCTCCTCGCCGGTCGCGACGTCCGGCTCAGCGATCTCGTGCGGGAGCCCGAGGCCCGAGCCCGCGCGCAGCGGGCGGCCCGGCTGCTCCGTGAGCGCGCCGATCTCATCGCGGAGGAGCACGGGCTGGCGACCTGCTTCCTCGCCATGGGTGAGGCGACCTGGCACACGAGCGACGAAGGGCGCGTCCCGGCGGCGCCCGTCCTCCTACGACGCGTCGACCTTGAGCCGATGGACGGCGGCGACCTGCGACTCACCTTCGTCGCCGACGTCGAGCTCAACCCGGCTCTCGTCACCGTGCTCGACCGGCGGCTCCGGCGCCCCGGCCAGCTCGCCCGGATCCTCGAGCGCGGCCGGTCCGAGCGTGGCTTCAACCCCGAGCCGGTGCTCGAGGCCCTGCGCAAGCTCGGCGCGCAGATCCCCGACTTCGAGGTGACCACGAGCCTGCGGCTCGGCGCCTTCCCCTATGGCAAGGCCGAGTCGATCGCCGACCTCGATGCGATGGAGCGGGCCATCGCCGCGCACCCGGTCATCGCCCGGCTCGCCGGCGACGTGGAGCCGACGACGAAGGGGCGACCCGTCGCCCCTCGTAGCCGCTGGGGTGGCGCCGCACGCGCCCCGGAACGGGTCGAGGCCAGCGTCTTCGACCTGCCCGAGGACCAGCAGGGGGCGCTCGACCTCATCGCCGAGGGTGAGGACGTCTTCGTCGAGGCGCCACCCGGCGTCGACGCCGCGAGGATCGTCGCGGCCACGGTGGCCCAGACGGTCGGTGACGGACGCCGCGTGCTCGTCGTCGCCGAGAAGACCGCAGCGCTGACCGCCGTGCGCGAGGCCCTCGCCAGCATCGGGCTGGGCGACCTCGTCCTGCACATCACCGACCCTGCGGCCCAGGTCGACCCGCGGATCATCACCGAGCGGTGGCCCGACCGGGCAGACCAGCCTGAGGCGGGTTCCACCGCCAGCCGGCAACGCGCCGCGGACGCCGCCGCGATCCTCGACGGGCATGCGCAGGCGGTCCACACACCTCGTGAGCCGTGGGGCGTGAGCATCACCGACGCTCAGGACTCCGTCGTCGCGCTCGCCGGCTCGGCGGTGCCGCCACGCTCGCGCGTCCGGCTCCCGCGAGATGTCCTCTCCCGGCTCGACCTCGACGCTATCGTGGAGGCGTCACCACGCGCCGAGGCCGTGGCCCGGACCTTCGCCTGGGCTGGCCGGCCCGGAGCCGTGGGGCAGTCCACGCCTCCGTCACCCTGGTGGCGGGGACGGGTCACGAGCGCCCACGACGTCGACTGGGTTGCCCAGACGATCACCTCGCTCCTCGATCGCGACCTGTCGGCCCTTGACACGACCATGACAGAGGTCTTCCGCGACATCACCGAGCCGAGGGCCCAGTCGCCGGGGGACCACGGGCGCTTCCTGGCCGCCGTCGAGCAGATCCGCGACACCCTCGACGTCTTCCGGCCCGAGCTCTTCGACGCCCCCCTCGACCCGCTCATCGACGCCACCTCGGCGACGACCCGGCTCGGCATGGTCGAGCGCAGACGGCTCGCCCGGCAGGCCCGGTCGTACCTGCGCCCCGGTCGCCCGCCGGCCGACCTGCACGCCGCTCTCGTCGCGGCGCAGGAGCAGCGTCGGTCCTGGGCGCAGATCGTCGGCGGCGGCGGACGCCCCCGGATCCCCGCGACGATCGACTCGGCCCATGACGCCTACGAGCGGGTGCACGCAGCACTCGACTCAATCGAGACCGCCCTGCCCGTGGAGGCGGGGCGCGGCCCTCTCGTCGACCGGCCGACCGGCGAGCTCCGCACCCTCCTCGCCGCGCTGCTCCGAGACCGGTCGGGTGCCGAGGCTGCCGCCACGACCCGCAGCGAGGTCGACGCGCTCGACGAGCAGGGGCTCGGCGACGTCCTCGACGACCTGGCGCGTCGCCGGGTCCCGCCGGAGGCGGTGACCGACGAGCTGCGCTACGTCTGGTGGATGTCGGTGCTCGACGAGATCGGTCAGGGCGACGACCGCTTCCGCGCCGTCGATGGCACAGATCTCGACGGGGCTCTCGAGGAGTTCGTCGTCGCCGACGCCGAGACCGTCGCCGCCAACGCCCGCGCTCTCGTGGACGAGGCCGGACGACGTTTCCGTTCGCTCGGCCGCGGCAACCGCCGCGCGGCTCTCGACGTGGACCGCACCGCCAAGAGCCGCGGGAAGGCTGCCCCCCGGTGGCGCGACGCCTACGACGCCTGGGGTGGTTTGCTCCGTGCCGCCGGCCCCTGCACGATGCTCAGCCCGCTCGCGGTCGGGCTCGTCCTGCCGCCGGACGAGCGCTTCGACCTCGTCGTCGTCGACGACGCGAGCCGCACGAGCCTTGCCCGGGTCGTCGGAGCCGTCGCGCGCGGCGGGCAGCTCGTCGTCGTCGGCGACCCGACCCAGCAGCGTCCTGCTTCCTGGACCACTGACCCGGCGGTCCGTCCCGCGTCGCGGGCGCCCGATCTCGCCACCGTCGCTGCGTCGGAGCTAGAGGTCGCGACCCTGCGGACCAGCGGTGACCCCCGGCCCTGGCTGCCGTCGACCGCAGAGCGCGGGGTCGTCCACACGCCGGCTCCCGGAGGGGACCCCCGACCCCGGCTACGGACCGTCGGGGCAGGCCGTGACGCCGGGGACCCCGGGCCCGAGGTCGACCTCGTCGCGTCGATCGTCGTCGAGGCGCTGGCCGACCCGACGTCGAGCCTCGGTGTCGTCACCTTCGACGAGGAGCACGCGAGGCAGGTCCGCACGGCGGTGGGTGACGCGGTCCGGCTCCGGTCGGAGCTGACCGAGGCGATGGCCTCGCTGCCTGCTCCCTTCGTCGTCAAGCCAGCCGACCGCTGGCAGCGCGAGCAGCGCGACCGCGTCATCGTCAGTGTCGGGCCGGTGAGCCCACCAGGCAGCGGGGCGCCCGCCACTGCAGCGAGCCGGGTGCTCGCAGGGGCAGAGGGTGTCCGCCTCGTCGGGATCGTGCTGACCCGCGGACGCCGGCAGGTCGACTGGGTGACGGGGCTCAGCCCCGCCGGGCTCCGGGGCGCCCCCACCGGCAGCGGCATGGAGGCGCTCCGCTCGATCCTCACGGAGCTCGAGTCGCTCGACGAGGGTCAGCGCCCGGCCCGCGCAACAGGCGAGCCGGGAGAGGTCGGGGCGCTCGTCGTCGGCTTCGTCGAACGACTGCGGACAGCCGGTCTCGTCGCCGAGGTCGGGGTGGGCCGGGCCGCGCACCGGGTCGACATCGCCGTCGCGGACCCGGACTACCGCGGCTACCAGCTCGCGGTGAGCCTCGACGGGCCCGAGTACGCCAGCCGGGCCGGCGCCCGCCAGCGCGACCGGATCCTCCCGGGGAGCCTCACGGCGCTGGGGTGGCGCCACCTGCGGCTGTGGACGACCGACATCTTCGCCGACCCCGCCCGGCAGGAGGCCAAGGTGCTGCGTGCCCTGCACGAGGCGTGCCGGGCGATTGACGAGAGCCGAGGACGATGATCGACGACGCCGCTCCGGAGCAGCCGCGCGGCCGTCGACGACACCGTCGGGCGACCCATCCGGGGACCTCGCCTGCGGCTCGCTCGGCCAGCACCGAGCGCGACGACGCGCCTGCTCGTCAGCGCCCTCGTCGGCCGCAGTCCGAGACCGCGGCCGACGAGCGCGAGCAGTGGCTTCTCGACGAGCGGCCCCCGCACTGGGGCTGACCCGGGGACGACGAAGGGGTGAGAGCCGGCTGGCTCTCACCCCTTCGGGTCGCGACGTGTGGCCGTCGCAGCTGTGAGATCAGACGCGGCCGCGGCCGGCGCGGAGCTCGTCGCGGATCTCGCGGAGCAGCTCGACGTTCTCCTCGGTGGTCTCCTCCTCGGCAGCGACGAAGCGCTCGCGCATGGCCTGGTAGGGCTTGATGACACCGAAGTAGACGACGGCGGCCATGATGACGAAGGCGACGATCGCGGTGAGGAACGGACCGACGGTCTTGAAGCCGCCGATCGTCATGTCGTCGAAGTTGAAGTCGGCGCCACCGGTGGCCTTGCCGATGACCTCGAGCAGGAAGTTGGTGAACGCGGTCACGACGGCGGCGAACGCGGTGGCGATGATCAGACCGGTGGCAATCTCGACGAGGTTGCCACGCATGAGGAAGTCCTTGAAGCCCTTCATGGGATCCATCCTTCTGGGGTTGGAGTAAGGCGTGCGGGTGCGCACTTCGCGAACAAGGATGAAAGGTCATGCAGGTGTTCCGCAAATCCACGGCGATGTCGGGCGTGGCGGATCGATTATCACGGCGAGGTCGGAGACCGCAGAGAAGCGCGGCAGGTGCGGCGTCGTCGCAGGTCAGGGCCCTGTCGAGGCAGATCTCGTCGTGAGGACGAAGCCGGTGGTGGCGTCTGAGCCCAGCGCATCGACGATGTCACCGGCCGCGGCCGCAGGCAGGGCCAGAACCGCCGTCGGCTCGCTGGTGACGGACAGGTCGTCGCCGTCGTCGGGGACCGCGACGACCCTCGCGTCCTCGGCGACCGGCTCGCGACGACCCGGCCGGTAGACGTCGACGCGATCGCCCACGGAGACGGAGCGGGCCGCACCGAGCAGAGGCACCGTGACGAGCCGTCTGCCGGGTCCGGCCGAGCCGCCGTCGCCGGCCAGGATCCGCGCGTCGGTCAGCACCTCGCCCTCGCTGATCGCCACGGTCGCGAGCCGGCCGACCACATGATCGGCGTCGTCGAGCGCGGCAGCTGGAACCGTCGATGCTGGACGCTCGACGACCCGCACTGCGCCCTCGATCACGAGCTCGCCCGCCGCGACGTCGGTCACGGCGACGAGTGCCGGTCTGCTCGGCTCGGGCGCTCCGCGACCGAGCGCCAGCATCAGGCCGAGAGACAGCAGGAGCCCGGCGAGGACCCGCCGGGCAACTCGTCGTCGCCACGCCTGACGGCGACCGGGCGCGAAGAGCGAGGGCAGGTGCGTCGCGAGGAGATCGGGCATACGCCGACGCTAGGGAGCGCTCGACGCGACGGCCCGGGTCAGGAGCTGGCGGTGGACGACGAGCCGCTGCTCGAGTCGCCTGTGGACGACGACCCCGAGGCGGACGAGGAGCTCGAGCTGGTCGAGCCGCTCGAACCAGTGTCCTTCGACCCGCCTGTCGACGAGCCCGTCGTGCTCGACGACGAGCCGCCCGTGCCCGAGGAGCCGCCCCGCGAGTCCGTCCGGTAGAAGCCGCCACCCTTGAAGACCACACCGACCGCGCCGAACCTCTTGCGCAGCGCCCCGCCGCACTCCGGGCACTCGGTCAGGGCGTCGTCGCTGAAGGACTGCACGGCGTCGAACTCGTGACCGCACTCGGTGCAGGCGTAGGCATAGGTAGGCACAAGGACGAAGTATAGGAAGGGTCCGCAGCAGGGACGGTCGCTAGTCTCGCAACGTGCCTTCGCCTGTCTCGCTCCGCCGTGGGAGCCTTGCGCTCCTCGCTCTCGTCCTCGTCGTGATCGTCGCGCTCGGTGGGATCGCCTGGAACCAGGTCCAGCGCACGATGCCGACGACCGAGGGCAGTCTCGAGCTCGACGGGCTGAGCGCTCCGGTCACCGTGATCCGCGACGAGCAGGGTGTCCCGAGCATCTACGCCGACACCGTGGGCGACCTCATGCGGGCGCAGGGGTACGTCCACGCCCAGGACCGCTTCTTCGAGATGGACCTGCGCCGGCACATCACGGCGGGGCGGCTCTCCGAGATGGTCGGCGAGCCCGGGCTCGAGACCGACAAGGTCATCCGCACGATGGGCTGGCGTCGAGTCGCCGAGGCCGAGCTGCCGATGCTCCGACCGAGCACCCGGCAGGCGCTGCAGGCCTATGCCGACGGGGTCAACGCCTGGATCGAGCACCGCGGTGCCCCCGCTGACATGGCGCTGGAGTACACGATCCTCGGCCAGCAGAACAAGGACTACCGGGTCGAGCAGTGGTCGCCGGTCGACTCGTTGGCCTGGCTCAAGGCGATGGCCTGGGACCTGCGGGGCAACTACACCGAGGAGCTGACCCGCGCCCGGCTCGACGACGTCGTCTCTGAGGCCATGCTCGCCGACCTCTACCCGCCCTATGACTCGACGCAGCACGCGCCGATCCTCTCCTCGGACGAGTGGCCGGCGACCGGCACCGGGAGGCCGGGGACGAAGGGGGTGTCGCGAGGCACCGTGACCGCCGACCCAGCGGTCGCGACGCCGGGCGCGACTGCCCCTTCGCCGTCCGCCACCTCGTCGGTGCCGTCCGAGGCTCTCCCGGATGAGCCGGCTCTCGCCGCGACCCAGCGAGCCTTCGACGCGGTCCCGGCGCTCCTCGGCCGCGGCGACGGCATCGGCTCCAACTCGTGGGTGGTCTCGGGCGAGAACTCCTCGACCGGCATGCCCCTGCTCGCCAACGACCCGCACCTCGGGATCTCCATCCCCGGCATCTGGTACCAGGTGGGCCTGCACTGCCGCGAGGTGACGGAGAGCTGCCCGCTCGAGGTGAGCGGGTACTCCTTCGCCGGGTTGCCAGGAGTGGTGATCGGGCACAACGCCGACATCGCGTGGGGCTTCACCAACCTCGGCGCCGACGTCACCGACCTCTACCTCGAGGAGGTCGACGACGAGGTCGGGACGTACCGACGTGACGGCGATCAGGTGCGGCTCACCACGCGGCGCGAGGTCATCAAGGTCGCCGGCGGTGACGACGTCGAGATCACGGTGCGCTCGACCCTGCACGGCCCGATCATGAGTGACGTCATGACCGGCATCGCCGAGGCCGGCGACGACGACGAGGGCTCGACCCGGCACGCCGTCTCGCTCGCCTGGACCGCGCTGACCCCCGCGACCACCGCGGACGCGATCTTCGACCTCAACATCGCGACGACCTTCGCCGACTTCCGGCAGGCCGCCCGGTCCTTCGCCGTCCCGAGCCAGAACCTCGTCTACGCGGACATCCAGGGCAACATCGGCTACCAGGCTCCTGGGGCCATCCCCGTCCGAGACCAGGTCGGCGACGGCGTGCGCGGCCGGCAGCCGTCGCCGGGCTGGGACAGCCGCTACGACTGGCAGGGCTACGTCCCCTTCGAGGACCTGCCCTGGGCGCTCAACCCCGCGGACGGGGTCATCGTCACGGCCAACCAGATGGTCACCGCCCGTCGCTCGCCCTACCTCACCTCAGACTGGGACTACGGCTACCGCGCGCAGCGCATCCACGACCTGCTCACGGTCGAGGACAAGGTGACGCCGGAGAAGATGCTGCGGATCCAGGACGACGCCCGCAACGAGTTCGCCCAGGTGCTCGTGCCCTACCTCCTCGACGTCGACCTCGACGATCCCTTCGTCGAGGAGGCCCGCGACCTGCTGCGGGAGTGGGACTACACCCAGCCCGCCGGGCGTGGTCCCAGCGGCGCCGCCGCCGCGTACTACAACGCGGTCTGGTCGCACATCGTCCGGCTCACCTTCAACGACGACCTGCCCGCCGACCTCCAGGCCGGTGGTGGCTCGGCGCAGATGGCCTCGGTGGCCCGGCTGCTCGAGAAGCCTCGCTCAGCCTGGTGGGACGACCGAGGCACCCCCGGGCTCGTCGAGGGTCGTGACGAGGTGCTCCGGCAGGCGATGGTCGACGCGCGTCTCGAGCTGACCCGTACGGTGAGCAAGGACATCGACGACTGGGAGTGGGGCCGGCTGCACACCGCCGACTTCGAGCACCAGGTGCTCGGCGGTGAGGGCGTGCCCTCGATCGTCCGATCGATCTTCAACCGGGGCGGGTACGAGATGCCCGGCGGCACCTCGATCGTCAACGCGACCTCGTGGGACGCCTCCGAGGGCTTCGACGTCACCGCTGCCCCGTCGATGCGGATGGTCGTCGACCTCGGCGACCTCGACGCCTCGCGATGGGTCAACCAGACGGGTCAGAGCGGGCGTCCGTACAGCCCGCACTACACCGATCAGGCTGAGGCGTGGTCGCGCGGGGAGACCTATCCGTGGCCGTTCAGCGTGGAGGCCGTCAAGGCGGCGAAGGGGGACGAGCTCACCCTCGAGCCGAAGAAGTGATCCCCTCGGCAGTGAGGACCGCCGGGACCGGCTGGTCGTGGGGCTCGCGGGGGAGGGCCTCGCTCGTGTGCTCGCCCGGGTGGAGCAGCACCGCCACCGGCGTACCTGGCCGCAGCCGCGGCAGCACGCGGTCGTAGCAGCCCCCGCCCTGACCGAGGCGGGTGCCGCGGTGGTCGACGGCCAGCCCGGGGATGAGCGCGAGATCGGCCCGGCCCGGGGCGTCCGTGCCCAGCGGGAGCCGGTCGGTGAGGTCGCACCAGTCGAGGTCGAGGTCCGGCAGGGTGATCGGGACGAGGACCTGCCACCCTGCGGCGACGAGGGCAGCGTTGAGGCTGCCCGTCGGGGGCTCGTGGGGGAGCGACTCGTAGCTCAGGACGACCGGCCGGCCGCCCGGCTCGGGTGTCGTCGCGGCGAGCCTCGACGCGAGGTCGAGCGCGAGCGCTGCGATGGCTTCGGCGTCGGCCTCGAGGTCTCGGCCGGCGGCTCGCTCGCGCCGACGCGCCCGAAGTGTCGTGCGGACCGCACGCTTGCTCTCGGACCTGACCATGACTCGCATCGTAGGGTGGCGAGCATGAAACAGGACGGGCTGGGCAGGGCGCTGACGAAGATGCGGGAGCGGGGGGTCGACGAGCGGGCGGTCCGGGTCTTCGAGGAGTACTGGCACCAGCTCGCCGAGGGGGCGCAGGGCACCATCCCCGAGGAGAGCATCGAGCCGATGGGCGACCTGCCCGAGCTCGCCGACCTCGACGTCACCGACGACGAGCGCCGCGAGGCGCTCAGCCAGGTCGCCATGGTCAAGCTCAACGGCGGGCTCGGCACGAGCATGGGCATGTCCGGCCCGAAGACCGCGCTCGTCGCCCTCGAGGGGCTGACCTTCCTCGACGTCATCGCGCGGCAGGTCATCGCCCTCGGCAAGCGCTACGGCGTGCGGCCGCCGCTGGTGCTCATGAACTCCTTCCGCACCCGGAAGCAGTCCCTCGAGCTGCTCGAGGGCTACCCCGAGCTGCGTGACCAGTCGCTGCCGCTCGATTTCCTCCAGAGCGCCGAGCCCAAGCTCCGGGCCGACGACCTCAGCCCGGCGGAGTGGCCGGCCGACCCCAGCCTCGAGTGGTGCCCGCCCGGCCACGGCGACGTCTACGTCTCGCTCGCGGCCTCGGGGATCCTCGGTGAGATGCAGGAGCAGGGCATCCGCTACATCTTCCTCTCCAACGCCGACAACCTCGGCGCGAGCTGCGACCCCGACATCGCGGCCTGGCTGCTGCGGGAGGACATCCCCTACGCCGCGGAGGTCACCGAGCGGACCGCCAACGACCGCAAGGGCGGTCACCTGGCGATCCGCCGTGAGGACGGTCGGCTCATCCTGCGCGACACGGCGATGGTCGTCGACGGCGAGGACCACTACTTCCAGGACAACGAGCGCCACCGCTGGTTCCACACGAACAACCTCTGGGTGAGCGTCGACGCCCTCGTCGAACGCCTCGACGCCACCGGGGGCGTGCTCGGCCTGCCGATCGTGGTCAACCGCAAGACCGTCGACCCCACGGACAAGACCTCCACCAAGGTCATCCAGATCGAGTCGGCGATGGGCACGGCGATCGAACGCTTCGAGGGCAGCCAGGCGATCCGAGTGCCCCGCACGCGCTTCCGCCCGGTGAAGACGACGAACGAGCTGCTGCTGCTGCGCAGCGACCTCTTCGAGCTCGACGACGACGCCCTGGTCCGGCGGGTGGGGGGCGGGTCCGACCCGGCGATCTCCCTGGACGACCACTACAAGCTCATCGCCGACTTCGACCGGCTCCTGCCGCACGGCGCTCCGTCGCTGGCGGAGTGCTCCTCGCTGACCGTCGACGGCGAGGTGACCTTCGGCGCCGACGTCACGTGCGTCGGTGACGTCGAGGTCGTCGCCGACGAGGCCGCCTCCGTCCCGGACGGTTCGCGCCTCGAGGGGCGACACGAGCTGAGGTGAGCTCCCCCCTTCGTCCGCAACGGCGGCGGCGCCCGGCTCCCGACGGGGTGCGGTGGCCGGTGGAGCTGCCCGGCCGCACGGCCGACGGCGAGCCGTTCCTCCTGCGACCGCTGAGGCGGTCGGACGAGCAGGAGTTCCTCCGCGCCCGGGCGGACAACGAGGCCTGGCTGAGCCCGTGGGACGCCACCTCGCCGGTGCCGGAGCCCTCGGTGACCCGCTACCGGGAATACCGGGCCCGCCTCGAGCGCGAGGCGCGGGCCGGGAGCTCGCTGCCCTTCGTCATCGATCACCGCGGCCGCATCGTCGGCCAGCTCAACGTCAGCTCGATCATCCGCGGATCGTTCCGCTCCTGCACGATGGGCTACTGGGTGGTCGAGGACGCGGCCGGGCAGGGCCTGGTGCCCGCTGCCGTGGCTCGGGCGGGTGACTACGTGCTCGGCGACCTGGGCCTGCACCGGATCGAGATCAACATCCGACCCGAGAACGCCGCGTCGCTGGCCGTCGTGCGCAAGCTCGGCCTGCGGGACGAAGGGGTCCGTGAGCGCTACCTGCACATCGACGGCGACTGGCGCGACCACCGCTCCTTCGCCGTCGTCGCCGAGGAGCTCGGGCCGGGTGGGCTCACGGCGCGGCTGAAGCGCTGATCACACCCGTCACACCGATCCCGGCAGGCAACATCCGCGACACACCGATTCGCCTCACCTGCGGGTGCATCGGGGCTCCATAGTCTGACCGCGTGCAGTCGAGCAGCCTCATCTTCATCGTCGTCGTGGCGATCTGGGCTGCCTATCTCGTGCAGTACTGGGTGCGTCGGCGCGACCACCTCGCGACGATCCGCTCGGTGGACCGCTTCTCCGCGGCGATGCGCGTGCTCGACTCCCACCGTCTGAGCCAGACGGCCGAGCCGGCCCGGTCCTACGCCGTCTCGCCCACCCGGGCGGCCAGCCCGCAGGTGGTCGTCAAGCGCGGCGTCGCCGCTCCGGAGGTCATCGTGCCCGAGTCCGCCACCCGACCCAGCGAGGGCCGGCCGAGCGTCGTCTCGGCGGTCGTCGAGGCACCCCGCAAGGTCCGGGGCCTCGCCTTCCTCGCTCACCTCGTCCTGCTGCCGGTCTCCCTGCTCGTCGCCGCCCTGGGTCCGCTGCCGTGGCTCGTGCCCGGGCTGCTGCTCCTCGGTCTCCTCGGGTCTTTCGGCTGGCTGCGCCAGGACGTCAAGGCCGCCGAGGCCGCCCACCGTGCGGAGCACCTCGCGCGTCGTCGCGCTCGTGAGGCGGCGGCCCCCGTCCACCGTCCCGCTCCCAGGCCCCGTGCCGAGCGTGCGGCGCCGGCCGCCGAGGAGCTCCCCGAGCAGGCGGACCTCGTCGAGGGGCTGCCGGACGCCGACGTCGAGGCCGACGACCTGCGCACCGATGCAGTCGTCACGGCGCAGGACGCCCCCTTCGACATCGCAGAAGCCCCTGAGGTGGTTGCCGACGAGTCTCGCGCGGACGAGACCGACGGCCGGACCGGCACGTGGGAGCCGGTCCCGGTGCCGCGCCCGACCTACACGATGAAGGCGCGCGCCGGGGCCCGCCCGACTCCCGCGCCGGTCACGACGGACGGCCCGCAGGTCCTCGACGCGATCGAGGACGACGTCCTCGAGCCCGCGCCCCGCGTCGTCGGCGGCTGACCCACCGGGAGATCCGAACTTCCTTCAGTTTGTGTCATCCGCTCACCAACGTTCGTGAGCGGATTGTCACGCTCTTGAGCGGATCTCCTCCGGGTGACTCGTCATCCGCGCCGCCGGCTCGGAGTGAAGGTAATCCCGCGGGCTCGAAGGCCAGGCCGGACGAAGGGCGGAGCTCGTCGGTCATGTCGGTGACAGCTGGGTCGTGCCCGCAGCAGCCGAACCCGACCGGCGACTCCGTCTCGCTCCCTTCGCCTGAAGTCCGCTCAGGTTCAGGACAACCGGCTCACGAACGTTCGTGAGCGGATGACACAAACTGAAGGAAGTTCGGATCTCCCGGGGCGGTCAGGGGTCAGGAGTCGTAGGGGGACTCGCCCGGCTCGATCTCGGCCTGGGCCTCGCTCTCAGCG
>JBHWMJ010000121.1:0-10347 GCA_043423105.1 Marihabitans sp. | reverse complement strand
GGCCCCTGGGCGGGACGGATCAACCGCGCGGGGGCGGGCCACCCATGCCGCCCCCGCCGCCGGCGGCGGTCGTCGTGTCCACGCCCACGGTCAGGGTGACGGTGTAGCCCTTCGCCACATCCCCGGTGACGTCCGCCAGCTGGCTGACCGCGCCGTCGTCGCCGAAGACGTTGTCGCTGGTCAGCGACACCTGCGAGAGGTTGCTCGCCGAGGAGTCGTAGCCGTCGGTGCCGTAGACGGTCGCGCAGACGTCCTGCGGCAGGGCGACCTGGGAGGTCGCGATCGCGTTGCCCGCGTCGGTGATGCTGCCCTCGTCGGGATAGACCTCAAAGTGGATGTGCGGCCAGCGTCCGGGATAGCAGGCCGGGAAGACGCTCGTGAAGGACACCGCGCCGGAGTCGTCGGCGACCTGCACGCCGCGCAGGTAGTTCTCGGACTCGACCCCGGAGGAGTACATCGAGTAGCGGCCCTCGCGGTCGCAGTGCCAGACGTAGACCGCGACGCCGACGAAGGGGGTACCGCCCGCGGAGAGGTCCTTGACCTTGAGCGTCAGGGTCATCGGGACCCCCTCGGCGGTGGTCGTCGACTCCCCGAAGCTGGACCGGATGTCGCTGCGCACCACCCCGCTCTGCTCGAGCACGTCGGCGCCGTTGCTGCCGTCGCCGGGGTAGGGGCCGGCTGTCTCCTCGGGGATCTCGGTGAGCGAGCCAGCCTGGGTGCTGGTGCTGCTCGAGGAGGCGCCCGCTGCGCCGGACGTGCTCTCGCCAGTCGTGCTCGAGGACCCGGCGCTCGTCGTCTCGGCGCACGCCGCGAGCGCCCCGACGCTGCCCAGGCCGACCAGCGCGAGCACCCGGCGTCGGTCGAGCAGCGTGGTGATGTCGAACTGCAGGCCCTGGTCGACCAGCTCCTCGTCCTGCTTGGGCAGGACCCGGCCCTGGTAGCTGCGGTGGGGGGATTCTGGGGTTGTCATGGTGTCGTCCTCCGGTGTCGTCCTCTGGCGTCGTGTGATGGCGCCAGTCCAGCAGTGCGGGTTGCGGGTCCGCTGTGGTCTTCGGGTCGAGGACCTGTGAGACAACCCGCTGGCCTTCGGCGGAACGCCCGCGTCTCCCCCTTCGCCGGCGGCAGACTCGCCCTGCGACGAAGGGGGACTGCCATGCGGGTGGTCCGGGCGGCAGCGGTCGCGCTGCTCGTCGTCCTCGCCAGGTGCTCGCCGTCGTCGCGCCGGCGCAGGCATGCGCGTACGGAGGGATCGAGCCCTTCGAGGACTCCCCCTTCATGCAGATCTACGGAGAGACCGCTTCGTCCCGAGTGTGGGCAGCGCCCTCGCGTGGCTGGCCCTCTCGCTCAGCGTCGTGCTCGCGCGCGCAGCCGTGAAGGCAGGCCTGCGACTGCGGCGACGCCGAGCGCGGTCTTAGGCTCGTAGCCTGCCCGCCACAACCCCCCGTGGGCGGACGCATCCGAGAAGAGCTCCTCAGGGTGGGCACGCTCGGTCGGCTCGCCCATGAGGTCGCGGACGAGCAGCGCTGCCATGAGCGGCCGCACCGTCTCGGGGCGGAAGATCTCGATCCCGAAGTGGTGCGCCCCCGCGTAGGCGGCAGCGAGGACGGGGTTCTTCACGACGGACCGGGTCCACGTCGCCGGGGCGACGTTGAAGGACACCCGCTGGCCACGCCCTTCGCCCTCGACCCCGCGCCAGCGCTGCAGCCGCTTGGCGATCGCGTAGCTCGGCCCTTGCTGCGGGATGAGCACGTCCGCGATCCCGGGCGCCCCGTCGGTCACGCCTGCGTACGCCGGCTCGAAGAGCCGCCCCCGGCCGAGCAGCCGGGCGGGCGCCTGGGCGCCACGGAGCCCGCGACCGCGCCGGTCCCACCGCCGGTGCGCCTCGGTGACCACCTCGGGCGGCACGACGAAGGCGTCGGTGGGCGTGGCGAGCCAGGCGAGGGCCGTGCGCGGGTCGTCCGCTGTCAGTGCCTCGGCGTAGAGATCGGTGGCGGCGCTCAGCCGCACGTGGACACCGGAGTCCGCGTACGCGTGCATCCCGACGGCGAGGGGGTCGTCGCCACGCTGTCGCCGGATCCAGTCGAGCACCTGCGCGGGCTGGTGGACGACGTCGGCGCCGGAGTCGCCGTGCTCGTCGACCGGGAAGGCCATCGTCCCGGCGAGCCCGGAGGCGAGGGCCTTCTTGTAGCGCCAGGCCTTCGAGCGGGGGAGGTCGATGGCCAGGACGTCGACGCCCCACGACAGCAGCGGCTCGAGCGGGCCCATCTCCGAACCGGCGCCGATGAGGGCCACCTGGCGGTTGGGCAGGGCGAGCCACTCGGGGTGCGCGACGACCTCACGAACCGCCGCGCCGAAGCTTGGTTCGACGACGCCGGCGTCGACCCACCGGTCGAGCTGGGCGAGCAGCGCGCTGCCGGTGAGCTCACGCCCTTCGTAGGGGACGGTGAGCTCGGTGACGGGCGCGCCGGTGCCGGTGACCGTCTCGGTGGCGAAGGGGGTGAAGCGCCCCCGCCCTCGGCGGGTCGAGTGACCGCCGCCGTCGGCGGAGCGGCCGAGGTCGATCTCCTCGAGGGGGGTGTCGAGCCCGTCGGCGTCGACGAGGACGAGGCGACGGAGCATCGAGGCCAGGCCGTCGGCGGCGATCTGCCGAGCGGCCTCGGGCGATGCGGCGGACGCGGCCGTGACGTCGCGGACGTGGTCTACGTAGTCCTTGCGCCAGCTGCGGGTGGTCGCGATGCGCCCGGCGAGGTCGGCGTCGACCCCGGCGACCGCGTCGGCGAGGATCCCCCGCGTCGTCTCGGTCGTCGGTCGGCCGCCGCCGCTGGCGGGGAAGTGGATGCCGGGACTCGTCGTCGAGCTCATGCGCCTCATCCTCCCGAGTGCCCTGCCCCTGAGACAACCGCGTGGCTCGGGGAAGAACTGTTGCCTTCGACGCCCATGTCGCCGAGCTCCGTCGGATCACGGAAGGGCTGCCCCCTTCGTAGACTCCCCGCATGCGCCGCACTCTCGCCCTGGCTGCCATCCCGGCCGTCGCCCTCGCCCTGTCCGCCTGCTCCGACGAGACTCCGGAGAACCCGACCGGCGTGACCCAGTCGGAGGGCGCGGCGGTGGAGTGCCCGCCCGAGGAGGGTGCCGCCGAGCCGGTGCAGAGCTTCAACGCGGCGCCCCCGATGTGCATCGACCCGGAGAAGACGTACACCGCCGTGCTCGAGACGGACGCCGGCGAGGTCACCATCGCGCTCGACGCGGCCAAGGCGCCGAAGACGGTGAACAACTTCGTCGTCCTGTCGCGATACGGCTTCTACGAGGGCGTGACCTTCCACCGGGTCATCCCGACCTTCATGATCCAGGGCGGCGACCCGACCGGGCAGGGCAACGGCGGCCCGGGCTACCAGTTCGAGGACGAGCTGCCCAAGGCCGGTGAGTACGAGGTCGGCTCGATCGCCATGGCGAACGCGGGCCCGGACACCAACGGCTCGCAGTTCTTCATCGTCACCGGCGACGCTGGCGTCGACCTGCCGCCGAAGTACTCGCTCTTCGGCAAGGTCACGGAGGGCATGGACGTCGTGACCGAGATCGAGCAGGACGGCACCGACTCCGGCGTGCCCGAGACGACCCACACCATCGAGAAGGTGACGATCACCGAGGAGTGAGCCGTGGACGACGTGGTCCTCGAGCGGGTGCTGCGGGCCGTCGAGTGCGTCCCGCCCGGCCGGGTGGTGTCGTACGGCGACATCGCCGCGCTCGTCGGTGTCGGTCCGCGCCAGGTCGGCTGGGTGATGCGGCAGTACGGGTCGAACGTCGCGTGGTGGCGGGTCGTCAACGCATCGGGTGACCACGCGCCCTTCCATCGCCAGCGGGCCTTCGAGATCTGGGCCGACGAAGGGATCGAGGTCAAGCCGAACGGTCTGGGCTGCCGGATCCGCGACTATCGAGCAGACCTCACCGAGCTCGCCGCCGCCCACGCCCACGCGTGCGACGACCTGCCGTGAACGCTGTGCAAGAGTCGATCCGCGAGGCGCTCGCGGCGCACGCCGACCCTGAGCGTGCCGCTGCGCAGCAGGCGTACATGCGCTCGAAGATCCCGTTCTACGGCCTGTCGATGTCGGTGGTACGAAGGGAGGTCCGCCGCGTCGTCCAGACTGACTCTTGCTCGTCGAGGTGCGAGGGCCGTCTGCGGCCCAAGCCTCGAGACGTCACCCCCTCCGACGTCCGCCTCCTCTGGGACGAGGCGACCCACCGCGAGGAGCGTTACGCGGCGATCACCGTGCTGCGGCACCGGGTGAGTCGCGGGTGGGCCCACGACCCGTCTCCCGAGACGCTGGACCTGCTCCGACACCTCATCACCACCGGGGCGTGGTGGGACCTCGTGGACGAGATCGCCTCGCACTGCGTCGGCGACCTGCTGCGCGCGCACCCCGACGTCATGGCGCCGGTGCTGCGAGGGTGGTCTCGCGAGCCCGATCTCTGGCTCCGCCGCACGGCGGTCATCAGCCAGCTGCGGTCCGGCGATGCGACGGATCTCGACCTGCTGACCTTCGCCATCGAGGGGAGCGTCGACGATCCGGACTTCTTCGCGCGCAAGGCGATCGGGTGGGCGCTGCGTCAGCACGCCCGCAGCGACCCCGCCTGGGTCCGCGCCTACGTCGATGCGAACCGCGACCGGCTCTCGCCCCTGTCGGTCCGCGAGGCCCTCAAGCACCTATGACCGTGCACATCTCGCAGCGCTGCGGTCATCGGCACGTATATAGGTGCCGATGACCGCGTGGCTGCAATTGGTGCACGCTCACCCGCGTGCGTGGCGCATCCGCTCCAGCCCGGCGGCCGCGATCGCCGCGACGACGAGCACCCCGGCGGGCAGCAGCATCGACTCCCGGAAGGCTGCGGACAGCCCGTCGCGGACCGCGGGCGGGACGTCGCCGACGCCGGCGGTTCCCCCCTTCGCCGACTGTCATGTCCCCTGCCGCCGGTCCGAGGTGGGCTGCTAGTCGTGCCGACATCAGGGCGGCGATCGCCGAGCTGCCGATGACCGAACCGACCTGCCGGGTCGTGTTGTAGACCCCGGCTCCCGCGCCGGCGAGGCGAAGGGGGAGGTTGCGGTTGGCGGTGGTGGCGAGCGGCCCCCAGATGAGCGCCCCGGTGACCCCGATGAAGGTGACGACGGTGACGATGAGCCACATCGGGGAGTCCGGCGTCATGAGGGCCACGAGCACGAAGAGGGTCACCGCGAAGCCACCGAGGCCGAGCGTCGGGAGGATCCGCGGGTGGAGGCGGTCGATCATCCGGCCGACCGGGCGCGCCAGCGCGATCGAGGCAATGGACTGCGGCACGAGGACGAACGCCGCCTCGGTGGGGGAGAGCCCGCGGACCACCTGGAGCCACACGAGCATCGGGAACATCATCGCGTTGATCGCCAGCCCCATGAGAGTGATAGAGACGTTGGCGAGCGAGAAGTTGCGGTCGCGGAAGAGGCTGAGCGGGACGAGCGGCTCCGGCTGGACGCGCGATTGCCACCAGACGAAGACGACGAGCAGGACAGCCCCGACCCCGAGCAGCAGCGGCACGGAGATCGGCCCGGCGATGGTGCCCCAGTCGTGCTTCTCGCCTTCCTGGAGCGCGAAGACGAGGCAGAAGAGCCCGACCGCGGAGAGCGCGACGCCGACCCAGTCGAAGGAGTGCGCGTGGGTCTGCAGCGACGGCACGAGCCGGACCGCGGCGACGAAGCCGAGGATGCCGACGGGCACGTTGATGAAGAAGATCCACTCCCAGCCGACGGAGTCGATGAGGATCCCGCCGAGCAGCGGACCGACGAGGAAGGCGACTCCGCCGACCGCGCCCCATAGCGCCATCGCCGACCCGCGCCGGTCGACGGGGAAGGTGCGGGTGATGACGGCCATCGTCTGCGGCGTCATCATCGCGGCGCCGAGGCCCTGGACGACCCGGGCGGCGACGAGGGCCTCGATGCTGCCAGCGAGCCCGCAGGCCAGGGAGCTCACGGTGAAGGTCGCGAGCCCGGCGAGGTAGAGCTTCTTCGGGCCGAGCAGGTCACCGAGCCGCCCGGTGATGAGCAGCGGCACCGCGTAGGCCAGGAGGTAGGCGCTCGTCACCCACAGCACGTCCTCGATCGGCGCGCCGAAGTCGGTCATGAGTGCCGGCGTCGCGATGGAGACGATCGAGACATCGACGAGGATCACGAAGAACCCGACGATGAGGGCCCACAGCGCGGGCCACGGGTTCGCCGGTCCCTCGGCGGCCGGCGCTGCGCCGGCAGGGGACGAAGGGGGGTGGGTCATGCGCTCCATGATCCCCGACCTGACGGGGAGTGCTCCCCGTCGCCTGGGCTCGGTGCCTGCTACTACGCTCTGGATCGTCAGAGCAGGGTCCTGCCAGGGGGTTTCACACATGTTCCGAGCAGCACGAGCGGCGGCCGTCGGCCTCATCGGCCTCGCCGTGGTCGCGCCGGTGTCCGCCACGACGGCGAGTGCCTCGGCGAGCGGGTCCACGAGCGACCTGACGTCCACGACGAGCTCCATCACCGACCGGTCGCGGGCCTTCGCCCGGATCAACAACTACGCGTCCCCGAGGAACAAGGAGGTCTTCAAGATCCGCGTCGACATGCGCGCGGGCGAGACCCGACTCATCAAGAGCAAGCTGCAGGTCACGGCGAACCCGAAGATGACGGACTCGCTCGTCGTCGTCGGTCACCGACTCGTCTGCCGCCCGATGAACGTCGCCGACCGGACCTACTTCACGATCACCTCGCGGAACATCAGGCGCGGCGCGACCGACACCTCGTACAACAGCTTCTTCTTCAAGGCGCCCAGGACCGGTGCGTACGTCTGCGAGACGCTCATCGACGCCGGCCGGCCGAAGATCAAGGACGCCCCAGCGGGCGACCCGGGCAAGTACACGAACTGGAGCACGATCACCGACGGCTCGTGGCTCGCGGTGGGTGCGCCGCGGTCCTTCGCGAAGCAGAGCTTCGACTACAAGGCGGCGAGCCCGGTGATGCACCCGACCTCGACCACGAGGACCTTCAACCGCCTGGTCTTCCGTCCCAACAAGAGCACGATGCGCTTCCACCAGACGATCTACCTCACGTCCTGCACCGCAGCGAGCGGGTCGATGGACCCCGTAACGGGGGAGTACGCCTGCAAGACCTCGTTCTCCAGGAAGGCCAACGCGAGCATCTACGCCGTCGCCACGGTGAAGGCCTACGACAAGTGGGGCAAGAACTGCGCCACCTACAACCGGATCCAGAAGCGCATCTACGTTTCCACCGAGGTGCACCACAAGCAGCAGCTCGAGCCCTTCTCGGTCGAGCTGTCGCCGAGCTGCATGGACCACGTCGACGTGACGACGAAGCTCGGCTCGGTCAAGGGCGTGCCGATCATGGTGCACAAGCAGGGGATGATCCTGCGCACCGAGTGAGCTAGTCCGCCGCCGATCCGTCCGCCTCGTCCGGGGTCGTCTTGTCGTCGTCCGGGCCGGCATCGCTGCGAGCCGCCTCGTCGCGGAGCGCGCGCCGCTCGGCCCGGGCGGCGGCGTTGCGCTTGCGGCGCTGGTACTCCGACCAGGCGATGACGACGCCGAGGAGCAGCGGCCAGACGAACTGCAGCGCGTCGAGGATCGTGCCGAGCCAGCCGGGCAGGGTGATGTCCGGCCAGGGGATGTCCGGCCACGGGATGCTCGGCAGGTCGAGGTCGGGCCACGGGATGCTCGGCAGGTCGGGCCACGGGATGTCCGGGAGGTCGACGTCCCAGTCCGGCAGCAGGCGGGACAGGAGCGGGATGAGCGCGGCGAGGGCGATCGGGATGATGATCTTGCCGGCGCCGCCGATGATCTCGTCGAACGAGGCGAGCACGGGGTGACGGACGGCCCAGTCCTCGCGTCGCGCGGCCTTGCTGCCCGGCTCGGGGTCGAGGTCGGTCCCGCCGGTGCCCATGAGCGCCTTGGTCGATGCGGTGCTGCGGTCACCGTCGAAGTGGGTCACCCGGCGCGGTCGGCCCATCCCGGTGAACCGGACCTTGATCGAGCCCAGCTCGTCGGCGATCTCGTGCTCCTTGTCGGCGCTCAGCTCGATCGCATCGTCGATGGAGGACGACTTCTCCGCGATGCGCTCACCGTCGACCCACCAGACGACCTTGTTCGCGAAGCTGCCGGTGCTCGTCTCGACCCGGTGCTGCCGCCCGTCGATCTCCAGCTCCCACACCTGCGGGTCGCTGATCTCGACGGCTGAGGTCTCGTCCTTCGTCATGCGCTCGACGGTAGGTGCGGGGGGATCACCACCGCGACCGTCCGGGGTATCGACCGGGGGATACCCAGGGAGGATCTCGGCCGAAGGAGGTCAGCCGGCCGTACGCTGCTGGACGTGTCCCGTCTCGGTGCTGTCGCAGTCCTCGGGGCGCTGCTGGTGGTCTCGGGATGTGAGGCAGGGGACCGCCCGCCGCGCCCCGAGCCCAGCACGTCGACGGGGGCATCGTCGCCCACCTCGTCGTCCGGGCCCCGGATCACCATGGAGACGCTGGCCGCGGCGCTGCCGCAGGAGGGCGACATCTCGGGCACGTACTTCAGCGTCGAGTGCCGCAGCCTGCAGGAGCCGTGCGCCGACCTGTGGGGGGTCGGAGTCGTCGTGTCCGAGGAGCCGGAGGACCCGGCGAGCGCGAGCACGAAGGGTGGACGGATCGCGATCTACCCCGAG
This sequence comes from Marihabitans sp., assembly GCA_043423105.1. GTDB lineage: Bacteria > Actinomycetota > Actinomycetes > Actinomycetales > Dermatophilaceae > Marihabitans. Next base: position 1,646 of record JBHWMJ010000121.1, on the reverse strand, counting down.
GCAGGCACCGGGTCGAGCGTCCCCCCGACAGAGGCCTTCGCCTCGGCGCAGGAGAAGTGCCGCCCAGGGGAGTTCGATGTCGAACCCTCCTTCGACCCTCGCGGCCTGGGGCCGCACGGTCGGAACGGTGAGCGAGGGAAGTCGATCGCCCTGTCCGCGGACATCACCGGGTGGCAGACCGTGTCGTGCGTGCGTGACTTCGTCACCTACGTCGCCGCTCCCGGGTCGACGGTGACGGATCCTGAGTACGTCGACACCGGCACCCGGCAGGAGGCCTCCACGGCCGCACTGGGCCAGACTGCGACCGGCGAGGACATCATCGTCATCGTCACCGCGGGGAACCCCGAGGCGCTCGAGGATCTCCAGGACGGGTTCTTCGAGCGGCTCGAGGAGGAGGCCGGTTGAGCCTGACGGGTCGTCGTCACAGCCGCATCGGGACCTGGACGTGGGTCGCCCCGCCATCTGTCAGCCGGACAACCCGGCGTTTGCTCCCCGGAGGGATGGCGGTGAGCTGCAGCATCTGATCGCACTCGCGCTCCCACGGCCCGAGGTCCTCCTGCGTGATGTCGACCGTGGCGATGAGCACCGAGCGGCGCTCCCTGCTCAGACGGCGCAGTCCCATAGGCGTGCAGTCGACGGGCACGTCCTTCGCGCGCAGACCCGCCTTGATGCTGCTCACGTCGTCCCAGAGCATCAGATCTGTTGGCGGTCCGCACACGGACCCCCATGTGAGGTCGTCTGCCAGGTCATCGGTCATGTCCGTGACCTTGAGGTGGCCCGCTGCTGCGTCGCCGACGATGTGACGGTTCGCTTCCCTCTCGGCCGGTTCGCACGGCAGAGGTTCGCGGGCGATCGCGGACCTCGCCCCTTCGTCCGTGGCCAGGCAGGCCGCAAACGTCTCGAGCGAGCAGTCGCGACCGGAGATGTAGTGCACGGCCCGGCCATCACGCAGGGCACCTCGCGCGAGGTTGCGCAGCACCATCGACGCGACGGCCTTGTTGACGTGCTCGTCGATGGTGATCAGCATCAGCGACGGGCGAGGGAGCTCCTCGACGAGGCGCCCCACGAGTGACTTCGAGAGGTTGACCGCGTCCTGATGTCGTCGGATCTCCGCGACCCTGTCCATGAACTCGTCCAGCACATGACCTGTCTACCGAGGCCTGCCGACAGCGTCGCAGCGAAGGAGGACACTGGACGTGTGACCCCTTCGCCCGTCATCGAAGTCCGCGACCTCGTCAAGACCTACGGCGCCACCCGCGCCCTCGACGGCCTCGACCTGACCGTCACCGAGGGTGAGGTCCACGGATTCCTCGGCCCGAACGGCTCGGGCAAGTCGACGACGATCCGCGTCCTCCTCGGCCTGGCCCGGGCGACGAGCGGCACGGCGCGGCTCTTCGGTCGCGACCCGTGGACCGACGCCGTCGAGCTGCACCACCGACTCGCGTACGTCCCCGGCGACGTCACCCTGTGGCCGGGCCTGTCCGGTGGGCAGTGCATCGACGTCCTGGGTCGCGCCCACGGCGGCATCGACGAGAGCCGCCGCGCCGAGCTCATCGACCGCTTCGACCTCGACCCCACGAAGCGCGCCCGCGACTACTCGAAGGGCAACCGGCAGAAGGTCTCGCTCGTCGCCGCGCTCGCCACGG
>JBHWMJ010000117.1:0-14206 GCA_043423105.1 Marihabitans sp. | reverse complement strand
CGCCGGCCAGCCGGTGGCGTCACCGGAGGCGATACCGGCGCACCAGGGCTTGACGCCCTCCTCGCCCTTGGTGTCCTCCGCGATCTTCTTGGAGAGGTCCATCATCTCGGACCAGGTCTGCGGGACCTCGTAGCCCTTCTCTTCGAACGTCGCCGGGCTGTACCAGACGAAGGACTTGACGTTGGCGCCGAGCGGAGCTGCGTAGAACTTGCCGTCAACCGTGCCGTACGCCTTCCAGTCCTCGCCGAAGAACTCGTCGACGTTGGCCGCGGTCTGCTTGGGAGCCTCGACGACCTTGCCGGTCTCGACGAGGGTCTTGAGCAGGCCGGGCTGCGGGATGATCGCCAGGTCGGGGGCGTTGCCACCCTTGACGCGGACCTGGAGCTGCGCCTCGAACTCCTTGGAGCCCTCGTAGGTGACCTCGACGCCGGTGCACTCCTCGAAGGGCTTGTAGGACTCGATGTGGGGGGTGTCCTCAGGCGTGATGATCGAGGTGTAGATCGTCACCTTCTTGCCGTCGAGGTCACCGAACTCCTCGTAGACGGAGCAGTCGATCGCGTCGCCGCCAGAACCGCCGCCGCTCGTGGCGTCACCGTCGGAGTCGCCTCCGCCGCACGCGCTGAGACCGACGAGGGCCACGGCGGCCATGCCGATGGCGCCCTTGGACCGACGGAAAGACCTAGAGGTCATCATTCATCACCTAGCTCTGATGTGCAGCGCCTCCGGACCTCGGCGGCGCCAGCGGCCTCGCGGCCGGCGGGCACGACGGTCGGGCCAACCCGTCCGACGAACCTGCTCCGCTAGTGAACCTCTCTTGTCGTGACCCACGCCACTAAATGCCGTGTTCCTGCCGTAACGATCCGGTAACCGGGGGGCGAAGGAGGTTGCCCCCCAAGCCCCTTGCGAATCACTCCGCCTGGGTCGCCGCGGGACGTTGTGCCTGGTGGGCCCGCACCAGCTCGCTGTACCAGCGCCCGGAGTCCTTGACGGTGCGCTCCTGCGACGCGAAGTCGACGTGGGTGATCCCAAAACGACGGTCGTAGCCGAAGGCCCACTCGAAGTTGTCGAGCAGCGACCAGGCGAAGTAGCCGCGCACGTCCGCTCCGGCATCGATCGCGTCGGCCACCGCGCCGACGTGACCGGAGTAGTAGCTCGTCCGCGCCTCGTCGTGGACCCGGCGCTCGGCGTCGACACCGACCACGACATCCTCGTAGGCCGCGCCGTTCTCGGTGACGACCAGCGGCAGGCCGGGGTTCTCCTCCGAGAGCCGCACGAGCATCCCGGTCAGGGCGGACGGCTCGACGAGCCAGCCCATCCGGGTCCGCTCGCCGTCGGGCTCGGCGAACCCCACCCCGTCGTCGGCAACCCACGGGCTGCGTCCGTTGACGCCGTGGCCCCCGGTCGAGTTCCCCTCGCCCGGCTCCAGCGCCCGGACGATCGTCGGGGTGTAGTAGTTCAGGCCCAGCGCCACGATCGGCTGGTGCGCAGTCGCGGTGTCGCCGTCGTGGACGAAGGACCAGTCGGTGAGGTGCGCGGTGTCGGCGACGAGGTCGTCGTCGTACACCCCGCGCAGCATCGGCCCCGTCCAGATCCGGTTGCCGACGGCATCGATCCGACGGGCTGCCTCGACGTCGGCCGGGTTCGCGGGGTCGGCCGGCCGGACGGCGTGATGGTTGAGCGTCACCATGACGGGGGCGCTCTCGCCGAGCTCCGCTCGGACCGCCTGTGCCGACAGACCGTGCGCGAGGTTGAGATGGTGGGCCGCTCGGAGGCCGTCCGCCTCGTCGTGCCGGCCGGGCGCGTGCTCGCCGGAGACGTACCCGAGGTTCGCGACGACCCAGGGCTCGTTGAGCGTGAGCCACGTGCCGACGAGGTCGCCCAGCTCGCGAGCCGCGATGCCCGCGAGCTCCGCGAACCGTTCTGCGGTCTCCCGCACCGGCCACCCGCCGGCGTCCTCGAGCGCCTGCGGCAGGTCCCAGTGGTAGAGAGTCAGCGTCGGCTCGATGCCGCGCTCACGCAGTCCGGTGAGGAGCCGCTTGTACCAGTCGATCCCTTGCTGGTTCACCGGGCCGGAGCCGCTCGGCTGGATGCGCGGCCACGCGAGGGAGAGCCGGTAGGAGTCGACGCCCAGCTCACGCATGAGGTCGAGGTCGGACTCCCAGCGGTGGTAGTGGTCGCACGCCACGTCGCCGGTGTCACCGTTCATCACCATGCCGGGGGTGTGGCTGAAGGTGTCCCAGATCGAGGGCCCTCTCCCCCCTTCGTCCACCGCCCCCTCGACCTGGTACGAGGCGGTGGCGACACCCCACCGGAAGTCGGGCGGGAAGCGTCGCGCAAGAGAGGCCGGGTCGGTGATGGCGTACGTCATGGACGCACGCTATCGCCGACCCGGCCGGGGACCTTCGGGGCTCAGGAGTCCCGGTCGTCGCGTTCCTGCGCGCTCGCGTCGCGCGAGTCGGTCGTGCCCTCGCGCTTCTTGGCCCGCTCGAGCGCTCGCTTGCGGTCCTCCTCGGACTGCTTGTCGATCTCGGCCGCCTTCTCGTCGTCGCGGGTGAGGTTGTCCCCGCTCTCCGGGTCGAAGACGTGCATGAGGCTCGGGTCGAAGACGAAGTCCGCGTCGTCGCCCTCACGCACGCGGCTGCGGGCGTCGAGGTTGACGACCATCTGGCTGCGCATCCCTTCGCCGTCGAGCTCGCGGTCGAGCTCGTCGAGCTTGTCCTTGACGGCTTCGTCGGCCTCGAAGGGGATGTAGGCGTACTGCTCGTTGCCCAGCCACTCGGTGACGTCGACCGGCGCGGTGAAGCTCACGCCGTCCTTCACCTCGTCGCCGAGGCTCGCGTCCTTGATGTACTCCGGCCGCAGACCGACGATGACGAGGTCCTTGCCGTCGAGCTTGCCCTTGATGGCCCCCGGCACCGGCACCCGGCAGAACGGCAGCTCGAGCTCGTCGCCGTCGACCCGGGCCGGGAGGAAGTTCATCGGCGGGGTGCCGATGAAGCCGGCGACGAAGAGGTTGACCGGCTGCTCGTAGAGCTCGCGCGGCGAGGCGCACTGCTGCAGCACACCCTTCTTGAGCACGGTCACCCGGTCGCCGAGGGTGAGCGCCTCGGTCTGGTCGTGGGTGACGTAGATCGTCGTCGTGCCCATCCGGCGCTGCATCCGGGCGATCTCGGTGCGCATCTGCCCGCGGAGCTTGGCGTCGAGGTTCGACAGCGGCTCGTCGAAGAGGAACGCGTCGGCGTCCCGGACGATCGCCCGGCCCATCGCCACCCGCTGCCGCTGACCACCGGAGAGGTTGGCCGGCTTGCGCTCGAGGTGGTCGTTGAGCTCGAGCATGTCGCTCGCTTCGTGCACCTTGCTCTTGATCTCGTCCTCGCTGTGCTTGCCCTTGGCGAGGCGAAGGGGGAACGCGATGTTCTCAAAGACGCTCAGGTGCGGGTAGAGGGCGTAGTTCTGGAAGACCATCGACAGGTTGCGGTCACGGGGCGACAGGTCGTTGACCCGCTTGCCGTCGATCTGCAGCTCACCGTCGGTGATGTCCTCGAGCCCGACGACCATGCGCAGGAGCGTGGACTTCCCGCAGCCCGACGGGCCGACGAAGATCATGAACTCGCCGTCCTTGATGTCGAGGCTGACGTCCTTGATGGCGTGGAAGCCGTCGCCGTACTTCTTGTCGATGTTCTTGAGAGTGATCTCAGCCATGGGTTTCTCTTTCTACGAAGCCGGGCCTCAGCCCTTGACGGCACCAGAGGTCAGGCCAGCGACGATCCGGCGCTGGAAGATGAGCACGAGGATGACGACGGGGATGGTCACGACGACCGCGGCCGCCATGATCGCCCCGGTCGGCTCCTCGAACTGCGAGGCGCCGGTGAAGAACGCCAGTGCGGCGGGGACGGTCCTCGCCTTGTCCGAGGTCAGGGAGATCGCGAAGACGAAGTCGTTCCACGCGGTGAAGAAGGTGATGATCGCCGTCGTGAAGACGCCGGGGGCCGCGAGCGGCACGATGACCTTGCGGAAGGCCTCCCAGCTGCTCGCCCCGTCGACCTGCGCCGCCTGCTCCATCTCCCACGGGATCTGCTGGAAGAAGGCCGACATCGTCCAGATGGACAACGGCAGCGTCAGCGCGAGGTACGGGATGACCAGGCCGGGGATCGTGTCGAAGAGCCCGATCTGGCGCCACACGTCGAAGAGCGGCGTGACCATCGCGACGACGGGGAAGAAGCTCACCGCGAGCGCGGTGGTGAGGATGAGCTTCTTGCCCTTGAACTCCAGCCGCGAGATCGCGTACGCGCAGAACATCGCGAGGATCACGGAGATGAGCGTCGCGAGCAGCGAGACGATGAGCGAGTTCCGCAGCGCCGGGAGGAAGAGATCCCTCGCGCCACCGCTGAAGATCAGCTCGTAGTTCTCCAGGGTCGGGTCCTTCGGCCAGAAGTTGCCGAAGACGTTGGCGTCCGTGCTGGCGAACGCGTCCTTGCTCTTGAGGGACAGGCCGACCATCCAGATGAGCGGGACGATCGTCCACAGCATGATCGGGACGGCGAGGATGCTGAAGAGGCCGGTGCCCTTGGCTGACTGCTTCGCCATGGCTCAGTTCCTTCCTGCTGCGAGGTCGACCTTGAACCCCTTGACGAACAGCGCCGCGATGGCGAGCACGCAGAGGAAGAGGATCACCGACAGAGCAGACCCGAGTCCGATCTCGGTCCGGTCGATGGTCTGCCGGTAAATGAGCCCGGAGAGCGAGTTCGTGTCGTTCGCGCCTCCGGTCATGATGAAGATGTTGTCGAAGATGCGGAACGCGTCGAGCGTGCGGAAGAGCAGCGCGACCATGATCGCCGGCTTCATGTTCGGCAGGATGACCTTGGTGAGGATCTGCCGCCAGGACGCCCCGTCGACCTTCGCCGCCTCCTCCATCGAGGTGTCCACCTGGGCCAGGCCAGCGAGGAGGAGCAGCGAGATGAAGGGGGTCGTCTTCCAGATCTCCGAGATCGAGATCGCGAAGATCGAGGGCCAGAAGCTGCCGAACCAGTCGAAGTTCGGGTCGATCCCCGGCAGCCACTGGAACCAGTGGTTGATGAACCCCGTGTCCGGGCGGAAGGCGAAGAGCCAGGCGAAGCCGGAGACGACGGTGATGATGGAGTACGGGATGAGCACGACGGTGCGCAGCGTCCTGCGCGGGATGACGATGCGGTGCATGACGAGCGCGATGATGAAGCCGATGACGAGCTCGACGCTCACCGTGATGACGGTGATGAGGACCGTCGCCCACATCGCCTTCCAGAACACGGGGTCGGAGAGGGCGACGACGTAGTTGCCCAGCCCGACGAACTCCCGGTTCTCCGGGTCGGTGAGCCGGTACGCGTAGAAGCTGTTCCACACCGCCTGGAGGATGGGGTAGGCGGTGACGAGCAGCATGATGACGAAGGCGGGTGCCGCCAGCTTCCAGCCGAGCCGCTGCTCCGCCTTGGCCCGGTCCGACATCCGTGCCTTCTTCGGGCGTCCCTCCGAGGACGACCGTGCCGTTGGTGCGGTGGAGGTACTCACAGCAACGCATCTCCCTTCAGGACGTCCTGGAGCAGCGTCGTCGTCTTCTTCGGGGTGGTGTCGGCATCGACGCTGCGTGGCGGGCTGTACTCACGCTGGATCCCGGCGCTGACGTCGCCGTAGTACTGGGTCAGCGGCCGCGGCGCCCCGGCGTCGAGCGACTCGACGATGAGCTCGGCCGTCGGGAAGGCCTCCTTGATCTCGGAGTCCTCGTAGACCTTCTTGTTGGCCGCGGGGTTGCCGGAGCCGAGCATGTACGCCTTCTGGTTCTCCTCGGAGGTGATGCACTCGATGGCCTCCCAGGCGAGGTCCTTCTTCTCGGACGCCTGGTTGACCCCGATCTCGATGCCGCCGAGCGGGGGCTTGGACTCCTCGCCCTCGACCGTCTGCGGGTAGCGGGCCCAGCCCACGTCGTCGAGCCAGTCCACCTCGTTGCCCTGGAGCGCCGAGTAGACGTACGGCCAGTTGAGGAGGAAGCCGGACTTGTCCGACTGGAAGAGGTCGAGCGCGACGGTCTCGTCGGAGGAACCCATCGCGGGACCGGCAAGCCCCTTGTCGGCGATGGTGCGGATGATCGTCGCCGCAGCCTTGCCGGCCTCGGAGTCGAGACCGAACTTCAACTCGGTGCCGTCGGCCCCGGGGTTCTCGACGACGTGGCCGCCGGCACCTTCGATGAGGGCGTTGATCCACACCATGTAGCCCTCGTAGCGCATGGCCTGGACCCCGACGGTCGTATCGGTCTTCTCCGCGGCCTCGATGACCTGCTGCCAGGTGACCGGCTTGGTCATGTCGAGCCCGGCCTCCTTGGCCACGGACTTGCGGTACCAGAGGACCTGGGTGTTGGCCCAGAAGGGGGCCGCGACCATCTCGTCCTTCCACATCGCCGACTCGATGATCGGATCGACGTTGTCGCCCTTGAAGGCGTCAACCTTGTCCTCCGGCACGGGCTCGAGGAAGTCCGCCTCGGCGAACTCGGCCACGAAGACCGGGTCGATCGACATGATGTCGACGCCCTTGTCGTCGGCGGCTAGGCGGCGGAGCAGCTGCTGCCGCTGCTCGCTCGCGTCGTTGGGCAGGAGCTGCACGGTGATGGAGTACCGGCCGCCCGAGGCGTCCGTGCACTTCTTCGCCAGCCCGGCCTGCCCCTCCTTCGAGGGGTCGGCCCCACCCGAGTCCGGATTGATGTACCAGGTGAGCGTCTTGCTGGACTCGCTGGTGTCCTGCGCTCCCCCGCACGCGGCGAGCACCATGCTCGCTGTCACGAGCGAGGCGGCTGCCATCCCCCTGCGGCGTCGTCTCCGTCCGGTCACGGTCGATCCTCCCGTCAGTGACCGCAGACGCCGGTACGTCCCGCGGGAGCGGGCGACGCCTGTGTCGTGCCCCCGTTCTACCCGCATGCCCCGCCCGTTGGGGGTGTAAGGAGGTACCCGACTGTGCGCGCGAGAGCCCGCACTAGGCTGGAGGCGAGCCGCCGAGGGACGGCCAGCGGGCTGCGCCCGCCCACATCGCACGAGGAGCTGTCGTGGCCGACTTCGCCTATGAGGACATGCTGCCCACCCGTGGTGAGGACACCACGCCCTGGCGTCTGCTGAGCACCGAGGGGGTGGAGGTCGTCGAGGGCGAAGGGGCCCTGGCCGGCCGGTCCTTCCTGCGTGTGGCGCCGGAGTCGCTGCGCCTCCTCAGCGAGACCGCGATGCACGACATCGCGCACTACCTGCGCCCTGCGCACCTCCAGCAGCTGCGCAACATCCTCGACGACGACGAGGCGAGCCCGAACGACAAGTTCGTCGCCCTCGACCTGCTGAAGAACGCCAACATCGCCTCCGGTGGCGTCCTGCCGATGTGCCAGGACACCGGCACCGCGATCGTCATGGGCAAGCGCGGTCAGCACGTCCTCACTGACGGCCGCGACGAGGAGCCGCTCTCACGCGGCGTCTACGACGCGTACACCCGGCTCAACCTGCGCTACTCGCAGATGGCTCCGGTGACGATGTGGGAGGAGAAGAACACCGGCTCGAACCTCCCCGCGCAGATCGAGCTCTACTCCGACACCGCGGCCGGGCACGAGCAGTCGTACAAGTTCCTCTTCATGGCGAAGGGGGGCGGCTCGGCGAACAAGTCCTACCTCTTCCAGGAGACCAAGGCGATCCTCAACCCCGAGGCGATGCTCCGCTTCCTCGACGAGAAGATCCGCAGCCTGGGCACCGCGGCCTGCCCGCCGTACCACCTGGCGATCGTCATCGGCGGCACCAGCGCCGAGCTCGCCCTGAAGACGGCGAAGTACGCATCGGCGAAGTACCTCGACTCCCTCCCGACGAGCGGCGACGCGGCGACCGGCCACGGGTTCCGCGACCTCGAGCTCGAGGAGCAGGTGCTCGAGCTCACCCGGCACTCCGGCATCGGCGCGCAGTTCGGCGGCAAGTACTTCTGCCACGACGTGCGGGTCGTGCGTCTGCCCCGCCACGGCGCCTCGCTGCCGGTGGCGATCGCCGTCTCGTGCTCCGCCGACCGGCAGGTCCTCGGCAAGATCACCGCCGAGGGCGTCTTCATCGAGCAGCTTGAGACCGACCCGGCGCGCTTCCTGCCCGAGCAGACCCACGAGGGGCTGACCGGCAGCGACGAGGCCGTGGGTGCCTCCTCCACCGGTCAGGGCGCGGTCGTCCAGATCGACCTCAACCAGCCGATGGAGCAGATCCTCGCCGAGCTGACCCAGCACCCGGTCAAGACCCGGCTCTCGCTCACCGGCCCGCTCGTCGTCGCGCGCGACATCGCGCACGCGAAGATCAAGGAGCGCCTCGACGCCGGCGAGGAGATGCCGCAGTACCTCAAGGACCACCCCGTCTACTACGCCGGCCCCGCGAAGACGCCCGAGGGCATGGCGTCAGGCTCGTTCGGCCCGACGACGGCCGGCCGGATGGACAGCTACGTCGACCAGTTCCAGGCCGCCGGCGGCTCGATGGTCATGCTCGCCAAGGGCAACCGCAGCCAGCAGGTCACCGACGCATGCGGCTCGCACGGCGGCTTCTACCTCGGTTCGATCGGTGGCCCGGCCGCCCGGCTCGCGCAGGACTGCATCAAGAGCGTCGAGGTCCTCGAGTACCCCGAGCTCGGCATGGAGGCAGTGTGGAAGATCGAGGTCGAGGACTTCCCCGCCTTCATCGTGGTCGACGACAAGGGCAACGACTTCTTCGCCTCGGTGACCAAGCCCGTCGCCATGACCATCCCGAAGCGCGCCGGCCTCACCTGAGGCCACCCGCGACGCGTCACCCCTTAGCCCGCCACCCGAAAGGACCCCGCATGACCACCGCACCCGAAGGCTTCGAGGACCTCGTCGAGGCCAACGCCCGCTTCGCCGAGAGCTTTGACCTCAGCGGCTTCGACGGCATCGCCCACGCCGGTGTCGCCGTCGTCACCTGCATGGACAGCCGCATCGACCCGCTCGGCATGCTCGGCCTCCGGCCGGGGGATGCGAAGATCTTCCGCAACCCCGGTGGCCGTGTCACGGCCGCGGCGCTCGAGGCGCTCGTCCTCGGCGTGCACCTGCTCAACGTCCAGCGCATCGTCATCGCCCCGCACACCCGGTGCGCGATGACCTCGAGCACCGAGGTCGCCCTCCGCGAGAAGGTCGGGGCGTCCGCGGGTGTCGACGCGTCGTGGCAGGGCTTCCACGTCATCCCCGACCAGGTCGCCGCGCTGCGCCAGGACCTCGCCGCCGTCCGGTCGCACCCGCTCATCGGCGACCGGGCCCAGGTCGCCGGCTTCATCTACGACGTCGACACCGGTCTGCTCGAGCCCGTCGGATGATCGAGCGACGCCGCGCCCAGCCGGGGACGATGCCCTCCTCCCCCGCCGAGGCGTGGGCGATGCTCGCCGCCGGCAACGCCCGCTTCATGGCGGGCGCCCCTGCCCACCCCCACCAGGACATCCACGTCCGCAACCGGGTGGCCCTCAAGCAGCGCCCCTTCGCCGTCTTCTTCGGGTGCGCCGACTCCCGGGTTGGGGCGGAGCTGATCTTCGACCAGGGGCTCGGCGACCTCTTCGTCGTCCGGACGGCGGGCCAGGTGACCGACCCGAGCGTCCTCGGCTCGATCGAGTTCGGGATCGGCCCGCTCGAGATCCCGCTCGTCGTCGTCCTCGGGCACGACTCGTGCGGGGCGATCAAGGCCGCTCTCGCGGCCCACGCCACCGGCGAGGTGCCAGGCGGGTTCCTCCGCGACATCGTCGAGCGGGTCACGCCGAGCGTCATCGCCGTGGCCCGAAGGGGTGAGCTCACCGCTTCGGCCGTCGAGCAGGAGCACGTCCGGATGACGGCGCGCCTGCTCACCGAGCGCTCCGCGCTCGTCGCGGAACGAGTCGCCCAGGGTCGCCTGGCGATCGTCGGCGCCGAGTACGCCCTCGCCCACGGCGAGGCCCGCATCCTCAGCGTCGAGGGCGACCTCGGTCCCTACGCGCCCGACGGGTCTCCCTAGCTCAGGGCCAGACGCTCGCGGACGACCGTGGCGAGACGGCCAGCGATCTCCTCGGCCTGCTCCTGGGTCTGCGCCTCGACCATGACCCGGACGAGCGGCTCGGTCCCGGACTTGCGGAGCAGCACCCGACCGCTCGTGCCGAGGGCCTCCGACTCCTCCCGGACAGCGGTCTGGACCCCTTCGTCGATGTCCGCCCGGTCCTTGGCGACGTCGGGGACGTTGACGAGGACCTGCGGCAACCGGGTCATGACGTCGGCGAGCTCGGCCAGGGTGTTGCCGCTCTCGACGAGCCGCGACGCGATCATCAGCCCGGTGAGGATGCCGTCACCGGTCGTCCCGTGGTCGAGCAGGACGACGTGCCCGGACTGCTCGCCGCCGAGCGAGTAGGACCCACCGCGCATCCGCTCGAGGACATACCGGTCGCCGACCATCGTCTGGATGACGTCGATCCCCGCCTCCCGCATCGAGTTGATGAGCCCGAGGTTGCTCATGACCGTGGCGACGAGGGTGTCGTGACGCAGCTGGCCGCGGTCCTTGAGGGTGAGCGCGAGGATCGCCATGATCTGGTCGCCGTCGACCGCGTTGCCATCGGCGTCGACCGCGAGGCATCGGTCCGCGTCGCCGTCGTGGGCGATGCCGAGGTCCGCACCGTAGGTCACGACGGCGCGCTTGAGCTGATCGAGATGGGTCGATCCGTAGCCGTCGTTGATGTTGAGGCCGTCGGGAGCCGCTCCGATCGTCCAGACCTGCGCGCCGGCGAGGCGGAAGACCTCGGGCGAGACCTCGCTCGCCGCGCCGTGGGCGCAGTCCAGGACGACCTTGAGGCCCTCGAGGTCGTGCGGCATGGCAGCCAGGAGGTGGCGCACGTACCGGGCGGCCGCGCCCTGCATCGTCGTGACGCGACCGACCCCTGCACCCTGAGGGCGGCGAGGAGCCTGGGTCATCCGGTCCTGGATGGCGTCCTCGACGGCGTCAGGCAGCTTGTGCCCCCCGCGGGCGAAGAACTTGATGCCGTTGTCCGGCATCGCGTTGTGAGAGGCCGAGAGCATGACCCCGAAGTCGGCCTGGGTGTCGGCGGTGAGGAAGGCCACGGCCGGGGTCGGAAGGACGCCCACGTCGAAGACGTCCACGCCCTCGGACGCGAGCCCGGCGATCACCGCCGCGGACAGGAACTCGCCGGAGGCGCGGGGGTCGCGCCCGACCACGGCGAGCGGCCGACGGCGAGCGCCCGCTGCCTCGTCCCGGAGCACGTGGGCGGCGGCCTGGGACAGCGAGAGGGCGAAGTCGGCGGTGATCACCTCGCCGTTCGCCAGTCCGCGGACGCCGTCGGTGCCGAAGAGTCGTGCCATGTGCGGGGTACCTCTCGAGTCGTGTCATGCCGGTCGCCGGTCCAGGGAGGCAGATCTCCTGCGGACCTGGCGCTCACGCACACTACCCGCGACCTAGGCTGGACCCCGGCAACCGGATCGATTCGACGAACCGGGCACACGAGAGGCCAGCGCGTGATCGACTTCCATCCATCGACGGGCCCGACGCTCGGGGTGGAGTGGGAGCTGGCACTCGTCGACGGCGACACCCTCGACCTCGTCCCCCGCGCCGACGACGTCATGCCGGTCCTGGCCGCCAACGAGCACATCTCGGCCCCCTTCCACCGCGAGCTGCTGAGCAACACGGTCGAGATCGTCACGGAGGTCTGCCGCGACGTCCCCGAGGTGACCGCCGACCTCGACCGCTCGCTCACCGCGCTCCGCGAGGTCACCGGTCCTCTGGGTCTCGAGCTCCTCTGCGCCGGCACCCACCCCTTCGCCCGCTGGCAGTCCCAGGAGGTCAGTGAGGGCGAACGGTACGCGACCCTCATCGACCGTACGCGGTGGTGGGGTCGCCAGATGGTGATCTACGGCGTCCACGTGCACGTGGGCATCACCGACGTCCGCAGGGTCCTGCCGATCCTCGACGGCCTCTTGCCGTTCACGCCGCACCTCCAGGCACTCTCAGCCTCCTCCCCCTTCTGGGTCGGCGAGGAGACCGGGTATGCGAGCAACCGGGCACAGATGTTCCAGCAGCTGCCGACAGCAGGGCTGCCCTTCCAGTTCAGCGAGTGGAGCGAGTACGAACGCTACGTCGACGACCTCCTCGTCACCGGGGTGATCGACGAGCTCAAGGAGGTCCGCTGGGACATCCGGCCGGCGCCCCACCTGGGCACGCTCGAGGTCCGCGTGTGCGACGGCATCCCCACCCTCCGCGAGCTGGCGGCCATCACCGCCCTCGTCCAGTGCCTCGTCGTGTGGCTCGACGACCGCCTCACCGACGGCGGGACCTTGCGCCCCCTGCCCCCGTGGCACGTCCAGGAGAACAAATGGCGGGCCGCGCGCTACGGCATGGACGCCATCATCATCTGCGACGACCGCAACCGAGAGCGCCTCGTCACCGAAGACCTCATGGACCTCCTCGACCGGCTCGCCCCCCTCGCCCGCCGTCTCGGGTGCGAGCAGGAGCTCTCCGACGTGGAGCTCATCGTCCGGCACGGCGCGAGCTACCAACGCCAGCTCGCGGTCGCGCAGGCAGAAGGGAACCTCACGGCCGTGGCCCGATCGCTCGTCGACGAGATGCGCGGTGGCGCCCCAGCGGCCTGGGCCGCGCAGGAGAGGTGACGAGGTGAGGACGAGAGCCGACGACAACTCCCCACAGGCCGAGCGCCCCCTGTGGATCGACGTCCTCATCCGTCTCGCGGTGAGCACCACCATCGTCGCCGTCGTCACCCACGTCCTTGTCCGGCCCTTCGCCATCCCGTCCGCCTCCATGGAGCCCACTCTCATGACCGGCGACCGGGTCGTCGCGAAGGTGTGGCCGGGTGCGGACGAGGTCGGCCGGGGCGATGTCGTCGTCTTCGGCCACGGCGAGACCTGGGACGACGACCGGCTGGACGACGACGGCAACCTCGTCGCGACGGTCGTGCGGACCGGCGGCGACATCCTCGGCTTCGGGCCGTCGCACCAGAGCCACACCGTCAAGCGGGTCGTCGGGCTCCCCGGCGAGCGGGTCGAGTGCTGCGACACCGAGGGCCGCGTGACTATCGACGGTGAGCCGCTCGACGAGCCGTACCTCGAACCGGCTCGCGACCTCCCCTTCGACCCCGCGGTGGGATGTGACGGGGCCGCCCCCTCACCGCGGTGCTTCCCCGAGGTCACCGTCCCTGCTGGTTCCCTGCTCGTCCTCGGCGACAACCGGGCGAACTCGTCAGACTCCGTGACGGCCTGCCGGGTGGCGGGCGCGGACGGGACGTTGTGCGCCCGTCTCGTGCCGGAGGAGCGCGTCGTGGGGCAGCTCGGGTGGCGCGTGTGGCCGATGCCGCCCGGCGGCATCGACTGACCTCAGAGCTCGCGTCGGGCCCGCGCCTGACCGGCTCGCTCGGCGAGGAGCTCGTCGGGCGGGTAGGAGACCTCCTGCAGGCTGAGCCCATGCGCCGGCATGACCTTGACCCTCGGGTCGCGCACCCCGCCGATGAGCACCGCGCGCGGCCAGACGGGCTCCGCACGCCCCTGGCCGACAGGGACGACGGCGCCGACGAGGGCACGCACCATCGAGTGGCAGAAGGCGTCGGCGATGACCGTTCCCTCGACGAGGCCGTCGGTGGTGCGTCGCCACGAGTACTCGAGCAGGGTCCGGATGGTCGTCGCCCCCTCGCGCCGCTTGCAGAAGGCGGCGAAGTCGGCCAGCCCGGTGTGGCCGCGAGCCGCCTCGTCCATCGCGGCGACGTCGAGGGCGTCGCGGAGCGCGACGACCTCACGGCGGCGAAGGGGGTCCAGCTGCGCCGGGTCGTCGGAGATGAGGTAGCGGTAGCGCCGGCGGGTGGCCGAGAAACGGGCGTCAAAGCCGTCAGGCGCGAGGCTCACCCCGTGCACCGCGATGTCCGGCGGCAGGACTCCCCGCAGCCGGGCCAGCAGCGAGTCCACCCCGCTGCGCTCACGGCGTCCGCGAGCAGCCTCGACCTCGATGGCGGACAGGTCGACGTGGCAGACCTGGCCGCCGGCATGGACCCCTGCGTCCGTCCGGCCCGCGACGACGACGCGCAGCCCGCTCGTGCGGCAGATCGTCTCGAGCGCCCCGGTCAGCTCCCCCTCGACGGTGCGGCGCCCCGGCTGGGCCGCCCACCCGGAGAAGTCGGTGCCGTCGTAGGCACAGTCGATCCGCAC
>JBHWMJ010000113.1:0-15298 GCA_043423105.1 Marihabitans sp. | reverse complement strand
ACAGTGAGCTGCGTCTCGAGCTCGGCACGAGTTCTCGCCCGCACGGTGAGCAGACGCAGGCACAGGGCCCGCGCCTGCTCAGCGCGCGTGGCGAACTCGTCGGTGCCCGGGGTTCCGTCGGAATCAGAAGTCGACGGGAGCGGGAAGAGCGTCATCGGCGACGTCATCGGTCAACTGGGCCCCGATACCGAGCTTCTCTTTGATCTTCTTCTCGATCTCGTTGGCAACCTCAGGGTTCTCGATCATGAAGTTGCGGGCATTCTCCTTGCCCTGACCCAGCTGCTCACCGTCATAGGTGAACCAGGATCCGGACTTGCGGATGAAGCCCTGCTCGACACCCATGTCGATGAGCGAGCCTTCCCGGCTGATGCCCTTGCCGTAGAGGATGTCGAACTCGGCCTGCTTGAACGGCGGCGCGACCTTGTTCTTGACGACCTTGACGCGGGTGCGGTTGCCGACCGCGTCTGTGCCGTCCTTGAGCGTCTCGATCCGGCGCACGTCGAGGCGGACCGAGGCGTAGAACTTCAGCGCCTTGCCACCCGTCGTCGTCTCGGGCGAGCCGAACATCACGCCGATCTTCTCGCGGAGCTGGTTGATGAAGATCGCCGTCGTGCCCGAGGAGTTGAGCGCACCGGTGATCTTGCGCAGCGCCTGGCTCATGAGGCGGGCCTGGAGGCCGACGTGGCTGTCACCCATCTCGCCCTCGATCTCCGCGCGGGGCACGAGCGCCGCGACGGAGTCGATGACGATGATGTCGAGCGCGCCAGAGCGGATGAGCATGTCGGCGATCTCGAGCGCCTGCTCACCGGTGTCCGGCTGGGAGACGAGGAGCGCGTCGGTGTCGACGCCCAGCTTGCGCGCGTACTCGGGGTCGAGGGCGTGCTCGGCGTCGATGAAGGCGGCGATGCCGCCGGCGCGCTGTGCGTTGGCCACCGCGTGGAGGGCGACCGTCGTCTTGCCGCTGGACTCGGGGCCGTACACCTCGACGACCCGGCCGCGCGGCAGGCCGCCGATGCCGAGGGCGATGTCGAGCGCGATCGAGCCCGTCGGGATGACAGCGATCGGCGGACGGACATCGTCGCCCAGACGCATGACCGCGCCCTTGCCGTGCGACTTCTCGATCTGCCCCATGACGGCGTCGAGGGACTTGAGCTTCTGCTCGTGGAGCTTGGCGTCGATAGCGGTGACATCAGCCATGCGCGGTACCTACCTTCGTGTCTCGTGTCGGGCGCGTCCACCGGCGAACCGGCGCACCGTCGGGCTCGTCGTGCGTTCGGATCAGACGCTAGGGACCACCACCGACAACGACCCACGGCCGCCGTGAGGCTGTGGATACCGATGCCGCCGGAGCGGTCACTGGGGACGACAGTAGCCGAACAGGTGTTCGAGGCACTGCACCGGCGCGCCGACACGCGGACGACTTACAGTGGGGTGATGGACGAGGTCGAGGCACGCAGGCGGCTCCGGGCGGAGCGCGCCGACATCGCTGCCCGGCTGCGGGACCTTGGGGTGAGCTTCGATGACATCGTCGACGCCGCCCGCGACAGCAACCTCGACGACGAGCACGACCCCGAGGGGACGACGATCGCGGCCGAGCGGTCGCTCGTCAGCTCCCTGGCCCGGTCCAGCGAGCGTCACCTCGCCGAGGTCGACGCCGCGCTCGAGCGTCTCGCAGCGGGGACCTACGGGCGGTGCGTCCGATGCGGCGGACCGATCGCCGCGGATCGTCTCGACGCCCGGCCGTCCACCCCGGTCTGCATCGGCTGCGCGAGCTCCTCCTAGCCTGGGAGGGTGAGACCCTTCCTCCTCCTCGCCACCCGCGCCGACGACCCCGCCGCGGACGACGAGTACGCCGGCTTCCTGCGCTACTCGGGTCTCATGGAGCACCAGCTCGTCCGCCACCGTCTCGAGGCGGAGCCGCTGCACGAGATCGACCTCGACGACTGGAGCGGGATCATCGTCGGCGGCTCCCCCTTCAACGTCTCCGACGAGACGAAGGGAGAGCTGCAGCTGCGCGTCGAGGCCGACCTCGCCCGGTTGGCACGTCAGGTCGTCGACGCGGACTTCCCCTTCCTCGGGGCGTGCTTCGGGGTCGGTGTGCTCGGCTCGACCCACGGGGGCGTCGTCGACCGGACCTTCGGCGAGCCACCGACCTCGATCGAGGTGACCCAGACCGAGGCCGGGCAGACCGACCCGCTCCTGGCCGGCATCCCTTCGCCCTTCCACGCGATCGTCGGGCACAAGGAGGCCTGCCGGGTCCTGCCCGACGGGGCCACCCTCCTCGCCGCGGGCGCGGCGTGCCCGGTCCAGATGTTCCGGATGGGGCAGAACGTCTATGCGACGCAGTTCCACCCTGAGCTCGACGCGGACTCGCTGGAGACCCGCCTCGAGATCTACGCGGGTCAGGGCTACTGCGAGCCCGAGGAGGCCGTCCACCTCGTCGCGCAGGCCCGGGCCGCCGACGTCTCCTCGGTGAGCCTCGTGCTGCGCAACTTCGTGTCCCGCTACGCCCGCTGATCGCTCTTCGCCCGGACCACCCTCAGGAGCGAAGCATCGCCTCGCGCCGGCGCGAGGTCCCCCAGATGCCGAGCGCGCCGAGCACCACAAGTCGACGGCCTGACGACGAAACTCCTCGGAGTAGTTCTTCCTGGCCATGGTTCTCGGATCATCTCGCGTCCCCAGCACCACGTGCTGGATTCAGCGTGTCCAAGAACCGGGGTCAGGCCCCCACGGCGGGGCAGCGGGATGCCCCACCGGTGCCCGTCCACACCGAGCCCGATCAGGTCTTGTCCGCGCAGCGGGGTCGCCTCATCGAACAGCTTCTGCTGCGGCACATACCCGATACGGCGGTTCCCGCCCCGCACCGGCTGCCCGAGGAACTCCACCGTGCCTGCGCGCAACGGCAGCTGCCCGAGGATCACCTTCAACAGGCTCGACTTCCCGGACCCGTTCGCGCCCAGCACCGCGACCAGCTCGCCCGCCCGCACGTCCAGGTCCAGCCCGTCCCACAGCGTACGGTCCCCGAACCCCAGGCATGCGCCCCGCAGGCTCAGTACGACCTCCCCCGGCAGCAGGGATGATCGCTTCGCGCTGGCAGGTGGGTTGTCTCGGCCGGTCACGAACCGAGCGCGGTCGCGATAGCGTCCAGGTTGCCTGACATCCAGGACACGTAGGTGTCGCCGTCCGGCAACGTCTCGGTCACCGGGACCACCGCAATATCGTTCTCGTTCGCGGCTTCCAGTATCTGCTCGGTCTGCGGGCCGGCGGTCTGCTCGTTGTACGCCAGCAGCTCCACCTCGCCGCCGGTGAACAGTTCCAGTGTCTCCAGCAGCACGCTCGGCGGCACATCTGAGCCCTCCTCGATGGCCTCACTGAACGCGTCGGGGGTCTTGTTGACCAACCCGACTGCCTCCAACAGGTACAGCGGCACCGGCTCGCCGATCGCCACGCCCGCCCCCGCGTACTGGGCGTTGAGGTCCGCCTCGCGTTGGATCAGCTCCTCGATATCAGCCTGCAACGCATCCGCATTGTCGGCGAAGGTCTCGGCGTTGTCGGGGTCCAGCCTCGCGAACGCCGACTCGATCTCGTCGATCACCAGCAGCATGGTCGGGAAGTCGTACCAGACGTGCTCGTTCAGCTCTTCGCCGTCCTCGGCGGTCTTGCCGGAGATGTCCACCGCGTCCAGCACCGTGGCCGAGTCGTTGCCGGCCGAGTCCAGCATGGTGTCCACGAAGTCGTCGTAGCCGCCACCGTTCTCGATCACCACCTGAGCGTTGGACAGAGCCAGTTGGTTCTGCGCGCTGGCCTCGTACTCATGCGGGTCCTTGTTCGGGTCGTCGATGTTCGACGTCACCTCCACTGCGTCCCCACCGATCGTGGCTGCCAGATCGCCATACACCGTGGTTGAGGCCACTACCGTGATCGTGTCCGCACTCGGGGGTCCAGCCGTATCCGGAGCGGCGGTGCAGCCAGCCAGGGCCACAC
Organism: Marihabitans sp.; assembly: GCA_043423105.1. Classification (GTDB taxonomy): domain Bacteria; phylum Actinomycetota; class Actinomycetes; order Actinomycetales; family Dermatophilaceae; genus Marihabitans. The sequence continues at coordinate 11,314 of JBHWMJ010000113.1, read as the reverse complement.
CCGCGGCGATCAGCAGGACCGGGCGAGAGCAGTGGTGCGATTCATCGGGACGACTTCTTTCAGAACAAGCAACCGACAAACTCGGCCACATCAGAAATGATAATCGTTCTCGATTGTACCGTGGTTGTCGTGTGTGCCTGACACCTCCGCCTGCGAGTCCCGGCGCGAGGAGAAGGCAGCCCGCGGGCGGCAAGAGTCCGGCGGGTGATCCGAGCCAGACCAGTTACGAGCCGTGGCTGCCCATCGTGCTCGGGCCACGGCCAGTCATCGGTCGTCGGTAGTCCTGACGAATCGGACTGTGACGGCCCATCGCATCGCCTGGCAGCAGCGCCGGGCAGACAACCGAACTTCCTCGAGTCCGGCCAGGGTTCTGAGGTGTCGCAGCGAAGTGAGCATCCGCGCTGGCTAGGACTTGACGAGGCGGGCGATGGCGTCGGAGGCTTCCTTGATCTTCATCTCGGCGTTCCCATCGTGGATGGCGGCTGCGACGCAATGCTTGAGGTGGTCGTCGAGCAAGCCGAGGGCGACGTTCTGTAGTGCTGCGGTGACGGCGCTGATCTGGGTGAGGATGTCGATGCAGTAGGTGTCCTCGTCGATCATTCGGTGGATGCCGCGCGCTTGGCCCTCGATGCGCTTGAGACGGGCGAGGTAGCGATCCTTGTCGCTGATGTAGCCGTGGCTGGAGGTTGGTTCTGAGGGTGCTTGGGGTGCCGTTGTCATCGTCGGATCCCTTCTTGTCGCTTCGATGATGGTTGTCTTGCGTGTCTGATCATGGCTGCGATGAGTGGTCGAGGAACTTGGCGGTGCTGGCCTGCGGGGTGAGGTCGAGGCGGCGCAGGAGCTGGGCGTTGAGCGCGACGACGACGGTGGAGGCGGACATGAGGATCGCGCCGACGCTCATCGGCAGGACGAACCCGATGGGGGCGAGCACACCGGCGGCGAGCGGGACGGAGATGAGGTTGTAGCCGGCTGCCCACCACAGGTTCTGCTTCATCTTGCGGTAGCTGGCGCGGGACAGGTCGATGACCGAGAGGACCGAGCGGGGGTCGGAGGAGGCGAGGATGACGCCGGCGGACCCGATCGCGACGTCGGTGCCGGCACCGATCGCGATGCCCACATCGGCTTGTGCGAGGGCGGGGGCGTCGTTGACGCCGTCGCCGACCATGGCGACCTTGCGGCCCTCGGCTTGCAGCTCGGCGACCTTGGCGGCCTTGTCCTCGGGGCGCACACCGGCGAAGACGCGGTCGATGCCCAGGTCCTTGGCGACGGTGTCGGCGACGGCTTGCGCGTCGCCGGTGATCATGACCACCTGCGCTCCCGCGGCGTGCAGCGCGGTCACGGCGTCGCGCGATTCGGGCCGGATCTCATCGGCCAGCCGGAGTGCGCCGATGACTTGTCGGTCGGCGAGAACGTGCAGGATGATCGCGCCTTCGCTGCGCCAGGTGTCGGCGATCGCGAGTTCACTCACGCTGTGCTGGTCGAGCAGGTAGGGGCCACCGACCTCGACGACGGTGCCGTCGACGGTCGCTGTGACTCCGACAGCCGGTGAGGAGGAGAAGTCGGTGGCTTTCGGCACGGACAGGTTCCGGGTTCGGGCGGCGCCGACGATGGCCCGCGCCAGCGGGTGCTCGCTGTCGGCCTCGGCTGCGGCGGCCAGGGCCAGTACCTGGTTCTCGTCGTGGTCCCCGACGGGCTCGATGCCGGTGACGGTGGGTTCGCCCTTGGTCAGGGTGCCGGTCTTGTCGAACAGCACGGCATCGACGGTGCGCATCGACTCCAGCGCGAGGCGGTCCTTGATGAGGACCCCGCCGCGGGCGGCACGTTCGGTAGCGATCGAGACCACCAGGGGGATGGCCAGGCCAAGAGCGTGGGGGCAGGCGATCACCAGCACGGTGATGGTGCGGATCACGGCATCATCGGGCAGGCCGACGAGCGACCAGACCACGGCGGTGATCGCGGCCGCGCCCAGCGCGAACCAGAACAGCCACCCGGCCGCGGTGTCGGCGATCCGCTGCGCGCGGGAGGAGGAGGCTTGCGCGTCGGCGACGAGCTTCTGGATGCCAGCCAACGCGGTGTCGTCGCCGGTCGCGGTGACCTCGATCCGCAGCCCGGAGTCGGTGGCCACGGTCCCGGCGACGACCTGGGCGCCCTTGTCGCGGCGGACGGTCTTGGACTCGCCGGTGACCATCGACTCGTCCATCGACGCCGATCCGTCGACGATCCGCCCATCGGCGGGCACCGCAGAGCCTGGGCGGACGATCACGATGTCACCGACGGCCAGATCGGCCGGGGCGACCTTCACGATGTCGTCGCCGACCACCTTCTCGGCCTCGTCGGGCAGCAGGGCTGCCAGGGAGTCCAGCGCGGAGGTCGTCTGTGCCAGGGAGCGCATTTCGATCCAGTGCCCGGCAAGCATGATCACGACCAGCAGCGCCAGTTCCCACCAGAAGTTCAGCTCGTGGCTGAGCAGCCCGCTGCTGGCCCCCCAGGACGCGACGAACGCCACGGTGATCGCCAGCCCGATCAGCAGCATCATGCCGGGCTTGCGGGCGCGGATCTCGGAGATGGCGCCGGTGAGGAACGGCCAGCCGCCCCACAGGTAGATCACCGTGCCCAGCAGCGGTGAGATCCAGGGCACCCATGCGGCGTCGGGGAGCCGGTAGCCGATGACCTGGGCGAACATCTCGTTGAGTCCCACGACCGGGACCGCCAGGACCAGCATGATCCAGAACAGCCGACGGAACCGCGCCACATGATCGGCCCCGTGCCCGGCATGCCCGCTGTGCCCCATGTGACCGGCATGCCCCATGTGACCGGCATGATCGTCAGGGCTGGAGTGGTTGGCGTGGCCGGAGTGGTTGGCGTGCTGATCGTCTCCCGGGCGAGCTGTAGGGGTGCTGTGCTCGACGTGCGCGGCGTGGCCGTCGTGGTCGCTGTGGCTGCTGGCCTGATGGTGCTCGCTGTGTCTGTCGTGACGGGTGGGGTCGTGGTGACCCGCGTGATTCATCGTGCCGTGTCCCGCATGCCCGGCATGGCCGGCGTGCTCTTGGGGTTCGTGGTCTGGGTGCGTGTTCATGTCGGGTTTGTCTTCCTGGCACGGTGGTGGCTGTTCGTCGCGGGCTGTTCGCCTTCGGGGATGTGTGCCGATGCTGTGGGTGGGCGGTGATGCTCCGCGCTCGGTCGTTCAAGTGGTTCGCCGAGCGCGGAGCGTCACTTCCGTTCGCCGCGGGGCTATGTGGGGTTATCCGGCGTTGGTGTAGCGGTCGGGGTCGGCGTCGAAGAGTGGGCCGCAGGCGGCGCAGCAGAACCAGTACCGCTGGCCGTTGTGGTCGCGGTACAGGCCCGCTGCTTCTGCTTCGGCCTTGACCACGGGGGTTCCGGCCATCACCGGGCACTCGGCCATGTCGGCGGCCGGGGTCTGGGCGGCAGTTTGGGCGCTGGGCTTGTGGCCGCAGCAGCCGCCTGCAGAGGCGGTGCTGGTGTCGGTCAGGTTCAGCTGGTTGTGTGCGGTCATCGGGTGTTCCTTCCGGTTGGGTTGATGACGGGGGTGGTCAGGCGTTGACTGGCTCGCGGGCCGGTGTCGGGCCGGCGGACGCCGGTTCGGTGCTGGTGTCGGCGCGTGCGGTGAAGCTGCGCAGGCGCAGGCTGTTGGACACCACGAATGCGCTGGACAGGGCCATGGCGGCTCCGGCGAGCATGGGGTTGAGCAGCCCGAACGCGGCCAGTGGGATCGCGGCGGTGTTGTAGGCGAAGGCCCAGAACAGGTTCGTCTTGATCGTGCGCAGGGTGCGCCGGGCGAGACGGATGGCGTCGGCTGCTGCGCGCAGGTCACCGCGGACCAGGGTGATGTCGGCGGCCTCGATCGCGACGTCGGTGCCGGTGCCCATCGCCAGTCCCAGGTCGGCCTGGGCGAGGGCGGGGGCGTCGTTGACGCCGTCGCCCACCATCGCCACGACCTTGCCCTCGGCTTGGAGGCGGGCGACGACGTCGACCTTGTCCTTGGGCAGGACTTCGGCGATCACCTGCTCGATGCCGACCTCGGCGGCGACCTGCTCGGCGACGGTCTGGTTGTCGCCGGTGAGTAGCACCGGGGTCAGTCCGAGTTCCTTGAACTGGGCGATCGCCTGCGCGCTGGTCGGTTTGATCTGGTCGGAGACCACGAGCACGCCCCTCGCCTGGCCGTCCCAGCCGACCGCGATCGCGGTCTTGCCCTCGGCTTCTGCGGCGCGCTTGGCTGCCGCGAGGTCGGCGTCGAGGTGCTGGGACCATTCGGCCAGCAGGGTCTCGCGGCCGGCGAGCACGGCGTGCCCGTCGATGACGCCCTGGACGCCCTTGCCTTCGATGTTCTCGAACGATTCCGGGGTCGGCAGGTCGCCGACCTCGGCGGTCGCGCCGGCGGCGATGGCCTGGGCGATCGGGTGCTCGGAGGCGTCTTCCAGGCCACCAGCCAGCCGCAGCAGCTCAGCCCGGTCCTGCCCATCGGCGACGATGACGTCGGTGAGGGTCATCTTCCCGGTGGTGACGGTGCCGGTCTTGTCCAGCACGATGGTGTCGACCTTGCGGGTGGATTCGAGGGTTTCGGGGCCCTTGATGAGCACACCCATCTGCGCACCGCGTCCGGTGCCGACCAGCAGCGCGGTCGGCGTGGCCAGCCCCAACGCGCACGGGCAGGCGATGATGAGCACCGCGACTGCGGCGGTGAACCCGGCGCTGAGGGGGAACCCGGCGCCGATCCACGCGCCCAGGGTGGCGACGGCGATCGCGATCGCGATCGGCACGAACACCCCGGAGACCCGGTCGGCGAGCCGCTGGATCTCGGCCTTGCCGGACTGGGCGTCCTCGACGAGCTTGGCCATCTGCGCCAGCTGGGTGTCCGACCCGACCCGGGTGGCCTTGACGACCAGGCGACCGCCGGCGTTGACCGTCGCTCCGGTCACCGGGTCGCCGGTGCCGACCTCGACCGGCACGGACTCGCCGGTGAGCATGGAGGCATCGATCGCCGAGCTGCCGGAGGTGATGAGGCCGTCGGTGGCGATCTTCTCACCCGGCCGGACCACGAACTCGTCCCCGACCGCCAGCTCATCGATCGGTATGCGCTTCTCCTTGCCGTCGCGCAGGACCGAGACTTCCTTGGCGCCGAGCTCCAGCAGGGCACGCAGCGCGGCTCCAGCGCGGCGCTTGGACCGCTTCTCGAAGTAGCGGCCGAGCAGGATGAAGGTGATCACCCCGGCGGCGACCTCGAGGTAGATGTTGCTGAGCCCATCGGATCGGGAGATCGTCAGCTCGAACGGGTGCACCATGCCGGGCTGTCCCGCGGTGCCGAAGAACAGCGCGACGATCGACCACAGCAACGCCGCGGTGGTGCCCACCGAGATCAGCGTGTCCATCGTCGCCGTCCCGTGCTTGAGGTTCATCCATGCGGCCCGGTGGAAGGGCCAGCCCGCCCACACCACCACCGGCGCGGCGAGCACGAGTGAGGCAAAACCCCAGTAGTCGAACTGCAGGGCGGGGATCATCGCCATCGCGATCACCGGAACGGCCAGGATCGCCGCCCCGATCAGCCGCTGCCGCAGGCTGCGCAGCTCGGCATCCTCAGCCGACTCACCCTCACCCTCCTCGCCCGCGGTGCCGCTGTTCTTGGCAGCGGCGGGAAGCGTGGCGGTGTAGCCGGTCTTCTCGACCTCGGCGATCAGCGCGGCCGCGTCCAGGTCGGTACCGGTGATGCTGGCCTTCTCGGTCGCGTAGTTCACGCTCGCGCTCACACCGTCGAGCTTGTTCAACTTCTTCTCGATGCGGTTCGCGCACGAGGCGCAGGTCATCCCGCCGATCTGCAACTCGATGCCCGCGACACCGCTAGCGGTCTGCTCAGTGGTCATGGTCGGCTCCTTCCTCTGATTCGCCCGCCGCACCCGAACCCGAGTCCGAGTCCGAGCCCGACCCGGAGTCTGAGCCCTGGTCGGTCGCGCCGCTCTCGCCGCTCGTTGCGGTCGTGTCGATGACCAGCGGGGCCGTGTGCACCTGCCCGTCGACCTGGAAGTCGAGGTAGAGCAGATACCGGCCAGGCGTGGGTGCGGTGGCCTCGAACACGATCTCCGGCCCCGACGTCTCGCCTGCGGCCGGGGCGTCCCCGTGGGGGTGGACGTGCAGATACGCCAGATCGCCGTCGCGGAGCGCGACCAAGTGCCCGAACGCGCCCAGGTACGGCTCCAGGATGGTCACCGGCTCCCCGTCACGGGACACGGTCAGGGTCAGCGTCGAGGCCGACCCGGCGATCAAGTCACCCTCCACGCTCACCTCGAACCCATCGACCGTGGTCGCGGCCGCCGGCTCCACGGGAACCGGGGCGTAGTCCCCGGCCACCTGCACCGAGGTCGACAAGGTGACCCCCTCCACCCCGTCCGCCGCGTCTGCGGGAATGAAGTCTGCGAAGACCCGGTAGCTGCCGGCCGCCTCCCACTGCCACGGGATCGACCAGGTGCCCTCGGCATCCATCTGAGGGTGGACGTGGGCGAAGTGCTGGCCGTCGGCGCGCACCACGATCAGGTGCAGCTGCTTGTCGTGCTCCACCTCGAAGCCGGTGACCGCGTTGCCGTCCGGGCCGGTCACCGTCAACGACAGCTCTCCTCCCGTGCCGGTCTCGGCCGGGGCACTGACCGCGGTGAGGCGGTACCCGTCCTGGGCCAGGCCGAGCCCGGCCGCCGCATCGTCGGAGGCGGTGCCGGCGCCTGCGTCGTGGCCTTCGTGTCCGCTGGTGGTGTCCATGTCGTCGGTGTCCTCCCCGGTCACGCTGTGTTGGTCGCCTTCTTCTGCCCATGCCTGCACGGTCGCCTCCGGGACGACCGCGCCCGCCGTGGCGAATGCCACGGCGAACACGGCCACCAGTCCCGCGCCATACAGGCCCAGCCGCGCAGGTGCCCTCATGTCAGCTCCTGACGGCGGCGTAGCCCGCCTCGTCGACCGCCGCGATCACCGCAGCATCGTCGACCGGCTGCTCGGCCGTCACGACCAGCCGCCCCGTCGCCACGCTGACCTCGACTCCGGTCACGCCCGGCACCTGCGACACCTCGCCGCGCACGGACGTCTCGCAGTGCCCGCAGGTCATCCCGGTCACCTGATACTCGGTCGTAGCCATCTCATCCAACTCCTTCACTCGTGTACAGATTCATCTAACCCTATACCCCTATGGTGTATTCCTCAACTGGTGATCGACTCGTCTGCGGCCTGCTGCGCCTCACCGGTGGGGCGGATGTGACGCAGCCGGGTCGCGGCGATCAGCGCGGCGATCACGGCGATGACGGCGGAGACGATCGCGGCGGTGTTCAGCCCGCTCGTGAACGCCTGCTGCGCCGCCGTCACCAGCTGCCCGCCGAGCGCGCCGGGAAGCTCAGCCGCCGCGGTGAGAGCGCCGTCGATGCTGCGGACGCGGCCGTCGTGGCGTCGGCGGGCAGGCCGCCGGGCAGCAGCTCGGTGATCTGGCTGCGGTAGGTGGCGATGCCGATGCTGCCGATCACCGCGATACCCAGCGAGATGCCCAGGTCGTTCGCCGTGGTCGCCAACCCCGAGGCGCCGCCGGCTTTCTCCGGGGGGACGGAGCCGACCACCAGGTCGGTGGTCAACGCCATCGCCGGCGCGACGCCGGGGTAGGTGAGCACGAAGCTGCCGATCACCAGGGCCAGGCCGGTGCCCGGGTCGAGCTGGGTGAACAGGATGTAGCCGATCACCTGGGTGAGCAGCCCGATCGCGATCACGTTGCCGGGCCGGAACCGGCGGGCGAACACCGGGGAGAGCGTGGAGACCACGATCAGCACCGCCGCGGCGGGCAGGATCGCGAACCCGGCCTCCAGCGGGGACAGGCCCTGCACCTGCTGCAGGTACTGGGTGAACAGCGAGTAGATCCCGCCCAGGGCGGCCGCGGCGAGCAGGAACACCGCCAGCGCGCCGGAGACGGTGCGGTTGGCGAACAGCCGCACATCCAGCAGCGGCCGTTCCGCGCGCAGCTGACGGATCACGAACCACAGCCCGATCAGCACACCCGCCGCGATCAGCCCGATCGAGGGGCCGGCCGGTTCTTGCGCGGCGAACCGCTTGATCGCGTAGATGATCGCGAGCAGGCCGGCGACCAGCAGCAGGGCGCTGAACAGGTCGATCCGTGCGGTCGTGTCGCGGTGTTCGGGCAGCAGCAGCGGAGCGCCGATCGCGACCAGCGCCATGATCGGCACCGCGACCAGGAACGTGGCCTGCCAGCCGAACACCTCCAGCAGCAGGCCGCTCAGCAGCGGGCCCAGGGCGACACCGGCGGAGATGCCGCCGGCCCACACCCCGATCGCGACGCCGCGCTGGCGGGCGTCGGCGAACAGCACGAAGATCAGCCCCAGCGTGGAGGGGACCATCATCGCCGCGCCCAGGCCGAGCAGGGCCCGCCAGGCGATCATCAGCGACGGGTCGGTGGTGAGCGACGCGACCACGGAGATCACGGCGAACACGATCGCGCCGATCACCATCAGCAGCCGCTTGCCGACCCGGTCTCCGAGCACGCCCATCGCGACCAGGAACCCGGCCATCACGAACCCGTAGATGTCCAGGATCCACAACAACTGGGTGCCCGTCGGGTTCAGATCCTGCGCCATGCTCGGCGCCGCCACGAACAAGATCGTCAACATCATGAACAGCAGCGTCGACGGGGTCACCAGCACCGCCAGCCCCCACCACTGCTTCGCGCCCGCCCGGGGCGCAGGAGTGCTCACGCCGCTCATGACGCACCCCCTGTGATCGTCTGTGTCGTCTTCATGGCCGTGCCGCTCCTCTCGTTCTCCTCCGCCCCACAGTTGGGACGGAACCAACCGAACTCCATCATCGGTGTACGGGTTGTAACAGTCACACTATCTCATACATTCTGATACGACTTAGTCCTTGGCTAGACGGGTCGCACGGACGAGCACTGGCAGGCGGCGAGGGTGCCCTCGGCAGCTTCGGCCTCGTTGCTGCGGGAGAGTTCGCCGGCGCTGGCTTCGACCCGGGAGTAGCTCGTCTCCCGCACCGAGGGATTCCGACGCCACACTGCGGTGGCGGTCGCCATGCCTGCTGCGGCGAGCGCGGCGAGGGTGATCCAGGCCGGTGTCAGGCCGGCGCTGGTGCCCATCCAGCCGGCAATCGGGTAGGTGATCAGCCACGCCAGGTGCGAGAGTGAGAACTGTGCTGCGAACGCGGCGGGAAGCTCGGGTGGGCGGACGGAGGATCGGATCACCCGCCCAGTCGGTGTGACGATCAGGGCCATGCCTGCGCCGATGACAAACCAGATGGGTGCGGTGACAGCCCACGATGCGATGCCGGTGCTCGCCATCGCGACCGCGGCGATGACCCCGGCGAGCAGGACCGCGGCGCCGGCCATCATCACGGCTCGGTCGCTGGTCCGATCGAGCACGCGGGGCAGGAGTAATGCGACGAGAAGCGTGCCGCCGCCGGATGCGGCGAGCATCCAGCCGACACCGGCCTGGGTGCCGCCGAGTTCGTCGCGAACGTAGTTGACCGTGTTGACGACCACGATTGACCCCGCGGCGGCGACCACGACGTTTAACGCCATGACTCCGCGCAACTGTGGGGTGCGGACGAATCTCGCGATACCAGACGCCACCCGATCCCAGGCACGAGTGTTCCCGCTGGTCTGGGCATTTGGGATGCGTGTCGAGAGCACCAGGAGCGCGGATACGACGAATCCGATTGAGGTGCCGAGGAACAGCCAACCGAACGTGATGAAGCTCAGTGCCACGGCCGCAAGTACCGGACTGAGCAGGCTCTCCATCGTGTAGGCAACCTGCGATGCCGATAGCGCGCGTGTGTAGTTCGACTCCTCGGTCACGATATCGGGGATGACCGCTTGGAACGTTGGCGTGAACGCCGCCGACGCGGCTTGCAGCACGCCGATCAGGACATAGATGTGCCATACCTCGGTCACGAACGGCAGAGCCAGCACGACGACTGCTCGAATCGCGTCGAGCAGGGTCAGGAACATCCGGCGCGGCAGACGGTCGGCATAAGCGCCCACGATTGGCGCTACCACCACGTACATGGCCATCTTGATCGTCAACGCCGTGGCAAGGACAGCACCAGCGTTCGGGCCGGCCAGGTCATAGGCGAGCAGCCCCAACGCGACGGTCGCCAGCCCGGTGCCGAACAGCGCGATCACCTGGGCGCTGAACAGGTGACGGTAGTCACGGATCGCGAACAGGCGCATGCCACTCCCCTCTGGTCGCAGGGCTACTGCATGCCATACTCAAGCATCGATGTACGGGTTGTAACAGGCTACACTATCTCATACATTCCGATACGACTTTGTGAGGTGTGAGCGTGACGACGACGAACAAGAAGGCCGCGGCGACCGGGACTCGGGCGGCCAATCAGCGGGCCGACGCGCAGCGCAACCGGGCCAGGATGCTCGCCGCCACCGTCACCGCGATCCAGAAGAACCCCGATGCCTCGGTCGCCGACATCGCCGCCGAGGCCGGCATGGGCCGGATGACGCTCTACGGGCACTTTCAGACTCGGGCCGAGCTGATCGAAGCCGCCCTGATGGACAGCCTGGAACGCGCCGAAGACGTGCTCAGCCAGGTGCCCTTGGACGGCGACGCGCGTGACGCGTTTCAGCGTCTGGTCGCGTCCAGCTGGATGTTCGTCGACCAGTCCCGCGCCTTGCTCGCCACCGCCCAGAAAGAGCTCTCCGCCGCCCGCATCCGCGAGCTGCACGAGAAGGCCGAAGCCCGCATGCGCGGCCTGCTGCTGCGTGGACAACGCGAGGGCGCCTTCCGTAGCGATCTCCCGGTGACCTGGCTGCTCACCACCACCCATGTCGTTCTCAACGGCGCCGCCGAAGAAGTCCGCACCGGCAGACTCGACCCCGACGACGCACCCTGGTTCATCGAGGCGATCCTGATCCCCGCCTTCACCGCCGAGCCTGCAACCCGATGACCGCGCCCGCGATCGCAATCATTGGCGGCGGCGCTGCCGGCAACTCCGCGGCGAAGAGGCTGCGTGCCTGCAGCGCCGACTTGGACGTAACGCTGTTCACGCGCACGGGACAGGAAGGCTTCAACCGAACTCTGGTGAACAAAGGGGTGGCTATCGGGCTGCTCACTCCGGAACAAACCGCCCTGCCCGACCCCGGCTTCCCCGCGACCGCGTGTCAACGGCCAGGCAAAAGTCCCCGTTTTTGGCCAGGCGGAAGTCCCCACCCTCTGCGGGTTTGATCACTGACTCAGGTGCTCACCTCCTCGACGTTGACGGGCTTCGCGCATGCGGTAGGACTGGCCGTTGGTAGTCT
>JBHWMJ010000107.1:0-2517 GCA_043423105.1 Marihabitans sp. | reverse complement strand
TCGACGTCGTCTACGTGCGGGCGGGGGGACAGGGGTGGGGGCCGGTCGATGAGCTCGCCGAGCTCTGCCTGCGTCTCCTGCCCAGTGCGACGCTGACCACGATCGACGACCGGGGTGATGTGCACCTGCTCCGCAAGCTCGCCGGAGCGGTGCCCCCTCCGCGTCGGGGAGGTCGCGTCCTGCTCATGATCGCCTCCAGCCCGGCGCACCTCGCCCATGCGGCTCGCCTGCGGCAATGGCTGCCGGGCTACTCGTACCGGGCGGCCTGGGTGATTGACTCGTTCTGGACCGAGCGGGTGGCTCGGTTGGCGCAGGGCCGAGGTCACTTCGATCACGTCTTCGTGACCGACGGTGACCTCGTGCCCGAGTGGGAGCGGCTCACCGGCGGTCCCGTGAGTTGGCTGCCGTGGGGGAGCGACTGCCTCGCCCTTCCTGCGGGCCTTCCCGACCGGCGTCCGACCGACGTGCTTCGCCTCGGACGTCAACCTACGGCCTGGGACGACGACACGAGGACCATCGCCCTGGCTGCTGATCTGGGCCTCATCGCTGAGGGTCGACCGAGGATGGAGCGGGACAGCCGGGCCAACCAGCGTGTCGTGCGGGAGGCGCTGGTCCGCAGCAAGTTCGTGCTGGCATTCAGCAACCGGGTCAGCCCCGCCGCGTACACCCACCCCTCCCGCGAGTACGTCACGGGCCGCTGGACGGACGCGCTGTCGGCGGGTGCCACCGTTGCGGGGGTCGCTCCTGCCCCCGCTCATCACGTCCTCTGGCCCGAGGCGACGATCGAGATCGACCCGGACGACCCAGCCCGGGGGCTGCGGCAGGTCGCCGAGGCGGTCGCTCACTGGTCGCCTGAGGTGGCGGAGCGCCAGCGTCGTCTGGCAGCCACGCACCTCGATTGGCGGTGGCGGATCAAGCGGGTGCTCGACACGCTGGGGATCGATGAGTCGGAGACCCTCGACGCAGAGCTGGCCCAGGTCGCGGAGCGGGGGGAGGAGCGATGACCAGCACGCCGGGTCCCGACTCGACGCCACCGCTCAGCCAGGCGTGGGGGCCCCGTCTCATGCGATCGGTCAAGACCGCCGCGCTGTCCTCGCTCCGACGAGGGCCGGGAACGGTCGAGTTCCCCAGCCCCAACGCTCGCGTCGGCAACCTGCTCTACCTCTGGCTGCATGCCTGGCGTCGCCAATCCGCCGGAGAAGACTGGCGAGTGCTCATCACCCCGGCCACAGAGCCGTGGATCCCCGAGCTCGAGCGAGTGGCTCGCGAGCTGCTCGTGAGCCGTCGTGACGTGCGGATGACCGATCGTCGGATGAGCGGCGCCTACCAAGCCATGGGACATCACTACAGCGCAGCGGAGCTCGAGGACTTCTGTCGCCAGTTCCTCGTCGGCTCCGCGCTGGACAACCGCCACGCCGCGAGGATGCGGGAGGCGGGCGTCGCATCGTCGGAGAACGTCACCATCAATGTCCGGCGCGGCGACTACTACGCCGTGCCGGAGTACCGGGCTCGGTACGGGTTCGACGTCACGTCTTACGTGGATGAGGCGCTGCGCGCTCAGTCCGCACGAGCGCCCTTCAGCCGGGTCCACCTCGTGAGCGACGATCTCGACTGGTGTCGTGAGCACCTGGACCTCGAGGGGCGTGAGGTGTCGTGCTTCGACGACCGGGACCCGGCGATGGATCTGGCGACGCTGATGGCGTCTCGTCGGCTGGTCCTGACGAACTCCACCTTCAGCTACTGGGGCGGCTACGTGGCGCAGAGCCGTTTCGATGATGCCCACGTCGTCGCGCCGGTCTTCCACGCCCGGGACTGGCTCGGCGGCCGGTCATTCCACCTCCACCCCATGTGGGAGGCGCTGCCCGGGTATGGGGAGCAGCAACCTGGGGGCTGAGCCACTCCGTCGAGAGATGCTGCCGTCACGCCACGGGACTAACTGGGTCGCAGCACGGCCACGTCCAGGCCGGCCTCCCGGCGGAAGCGCGCCCAGTCATCTGCCAGGTCCCGCGGCTGGCCCAGTGCCGAAGAGCAGAGATAGTCGTCAAGGTGGTCCGTGGCGTGCGAATGACAGGGGCGAAGAGTGACAGCTGCGAGGTTGCGCCGAGAGCACGTCGGAGATGCGCTCGTGGCTCGCGGCTCCACAGGTCGGCGAGGACCACCACGTCGAAGGGCAACGGGCGGTCCAGGACACGACGGAGCGCATCGTCAGCGTCGTCGACGTACAGCCCGTCATCCTCGGCAACGAGCAGGAGGTCGGCAGGGTCACCGGCCGCCCGGGCGAACTCTTGGATCACGCGCATGGCTGGTGGCGCAGCCCGCCTGTCCGTGGGTGGGTTCGAAGCCATGGACCGAAACGAAGGACTCGACATCGAAATCGGGGACTCCTCGGCCTCCCGTGGGTCGTATGGCAGGTGATGTTGCTCGTTTCGGCTGTGCTGGTTGGGGATTCGTGGTTGTCGCAGGCTGATGGGTGACGCGCACGTGCCGGCTCTCTAGGTTCGGAGCTGTCAAGCCAAA
>JBHWMJ010000102.1:0-18199 GCA_043423105.1 Marihabitans sp. | reverse complement strand
GCGACGTTCTTGCCGCCCGCGGTCACGAGGATCTCCTTCTTGCGGCCGGTGATCTTGAGGTAGCCGTCCTCGTCGAGCTCACCGATGTCGCCGGTGTGGAACCAGCCGTCGACGATCGACTCGTTCGTCGCCTCCTCGTTGCCGCGGTAGCCGCGGAGCACGTTGACACCCTTGATGAGGATCTCGCCGTCCTCGCCGATCCGGAGCGAGACGCCGGGCAGCGGCGCCCCGACGGTGCCGATCTTCACCTTGTCGGGGGTGTTGACGGTCGCCGGGGCGGTGGTCTCGGTCAGGCCGTAGCCCTCGAGGATCGTCACGCCGATGCCGCGGAAGAAGTGGCCGAGGCGGGTGCCGAGCGGGGCGCCGCCGGAGACGGCGTACTGGACCTGGCCACCCATCTTCGTCCGGAGCTTCGAGTAGACGAGCTTGTCGAAGACGGCGTGCTTGATCTTGAGGCCGAGCGGGACCGAACCCTTGTCGAGCGCCTCCGAGTAGCCGATGGCCGTGTCTGCGGCCTTGGCGAAGATCTTGCCCTTGCCGTCGGCCGTGGCCGTCTCGTTGGCCTTGTTGTAGATCTTCTCGAAGACCCGCGGCACCGCGAGGATGAAGGTCGGCTGGAAGGCCTGGAAGTCGTCGAGAATGTTCGCGATGTCAGCGCTGTGGCCCATCTTCACCTCGGCGGTGACGCAGAGGACCTCGATGAAACGGGCGAAGACGTGCGCGAGCGGGAGGAAGAGCAACGTCGACGCCCCGCCGGCGTGCACGACGTTGCCGAGCTTCTCGGCGGCGTTCTCGGCCAGGCCGAGGAAGTTATCGTGGGTCAGCTCGCAGCCCTTGGGACGACCGGTCGTGCCCGAGGTGTAGATGATCGTCGCGAGGCTGTCCCGGTTCGTGCCCTCGACCCGGTCGTCGAGCTCGGAGTCGTCGACCGCGTTGCCGGCCTCGCTCACCGAGGCGAGGTCACCGTTGTCCATGACCCAGGTGTGCTTGAGCTCGGGCATGCCGTCGGCGACCGAGGCGGCCGTCGCCGCGTGGGCCGCGGTCTCGACGACGAGGGCCTTGGCGCCGGAGTCGGCGACGATCCACTCGACCTGGTCCGCCGAGCTGGTCTCGTAGATCGGCACGGGGACGGCCCCGGCCATCCAGGCCGCGAAGTCGACGACGGTCCACTCGTAGCGGGTGCGGGCCATGATGGCGATGCGGTCGCCGGCCTCGATGCCGTTGGCGATGAAACCCTTGGCCAGGGCGCGGACCTCGATGAGGAACTGGGAGGTCGTGACGTCACGCCAGCTCCCATGCTCCTGGATGGCGAAGGCGACCCGCTGCGGGGCATTGTCCGCGTTCCGCTGGGGGAGTCGGGCGAGCGAGTCGCTCCGCTGGCCCTCGACGAGTCGGGGCATGACGCTGTCTTGCACGGGATCTCCTTTGGTCGCGCAAATCTCCTGGGATAGTCCCAACCTAAACCAGCGGGTAGTTTCACGACAGACCCACCCCGGGTGATCGTGGACATACCGTGATGCCTTGACCGACCAGCGAGCGGAGCAAGATGCGTGCCGGCAACGTCGACATCGTCGACGACACCTTCGTGCGCGCGTCCCCGGCCGCCGTGCGGGCCGCGCTCGACGCGGCTGGCCTGCCCGCCGACGATCCGGACCGCTGGCCGGTCGAGGTGCGCCTCGCGGCCACCGAGGACCGGGGGACGAAGGGGGTCCGCTGGGCCGCCTCCGGTCGGATCGCCGGGCGGATGGAGATCTGGCTCGAGGAGATCCCCGAGGGGACCGTGGTGCACCACTACGTCCGCGGCGAGGCACGGCACCGGTGGCGCTCGCCGGAGTGGGTCGCGCGCGACCACACGACCGGCTGGAAACGCCAGGTCCACGCGGTCAAGGACTCGGTCGAGCGGCGCGTCGCTGCCCGGTGACGGCAGGTAGTCTCGCCGCCATGGCAGACAGCACCCGCTCGACGATCACCATCGACGCCCCGCCGACCGAGATCATCGACGTCATCGCCGACCTCGAGGCCTACCCCGAGTGGGTCAAGGACATGAAGCACGTCGAGATCCTCTCCGAGGACGGTGACGGCTGGCCGGACCGGGCCCGGTTCACCCTGGACGCGGGACCGATCAAGGACACCTACTCCCTCGACTACACCTGGGATGTCGACGAGGACGGCCTCGGTGCGGTCTCGTGGACGCTCGTCGAGGCGACGATCCTCAAGGCGATGGACGGCACCTACACCCTCGAGCAGGTCGGCGAGGGGCAGACGCACGTCATCTACGACCTCGCGGTCGACATCAACGTCCCCATGCTCGGCATGATCAAGCGCAAGGCCGCCAAGGTCATCACCGACACCGCGCTCAAGGAGCTCAAGAAGCGCTGCGAGGGCTGAGCGGCCCACCGATCGAGAGAGCCTCCGTGACCACCCTCCACCTCGTCACCGGCGGTGACGATCGGGGACGTCACCGGATCGTCACCGACCTCGCTGCCGCGGGACCCGTCCGTCTCATCTCGTGGGGCAGGGGGCTGCTCGACGTGATGGTCTCGAGCACGACTCGTCGACCCGGGACGCAGGTCGAGGATGCCGACGCGCTCGCACCGACCGGGCTGGCTGTGCTGGACGCTGCCGGACGCCAGGTACTCGAGGATCTCGAGCTGCCGGGCGACGTCGCGGTCGACCTGCTCTCGGCCGCTCGCGACCCCGACCTCCGGGGGCTCCTCGGCGTGGCCACTGCCCTGCGCGGTGCCGCGCCCGGGGGGCCTGACGTCGTCGTCCTCGTTCCCGTGGGCAGCGACCCCTCCCGGCTCGTCTCGTTGCCAGCACGTGCTGCCCGCACCGCGCGTGCCCTCGTGCCCCTGCTGGCCCGCTGGGATGTCCTCGTGGCACCTCCTGGGGTCGGGGCGCTGAGCCGACCTCGCCCGGAGGTGCTGAGCGCAGCACGTGAGCTGGCCGACCTGCTCGAGCCCGTCGACGACCTGCTCGCCGGGGACGCCGTGATCCACCACCACCCGGGCCACGGGCTGCTCGAGGCCGCACGGACCGCGGACCTGACGATCGCGCTCGCGCTCATGGGCCGGACCCTCGACGTGGCCCCCGGCGCCCAGACCACGGCCGACGATCCTGCTGCTTCGCCGTCGCCCGGCTCGCCCGTCGACGACCACACCGAGCCCGGTGGCCCCCCCTTCGCCCTCCGCCTGCCGCTGCCGGGCCTGACCGCCGACGAGATCGTCCTCGAGCGCGAGGGCGACGACCTGCTCGTCAGCGCCGGACGGCACACGCGAGCCACCCGGCTCAGCCCCCTGCACCGACGCTGCGTCGTCACCGACGCGAGGATGCGCAGCGGCGTCCTCACCATCGCCCTCGAGCCCGATGCTGGACAGTGGCCGCGATGACCGGCGCAGAGGACCACCTCGCCGAGGTCGTCGAGACCCTGCTGGAGCGCTTGCGCGAGCTCGACGGTGACGAGCTCGCCGAGCGCATCGCCACCCGTGACCCGGCCCTGGCGGACCGGCTGCTCGCCGGCATCGTCCTCGTCGGCGAGGCGCTCGCCCAGGTCTTCTCGGACGACGGCCCACCCCCGACGGCCCCTGCCAGCACCCGGGTCCGGATCACCGTGCACGACGACGACGCGACGGTCGCAGACGAGACGGCAGGATGACCCCGTGAGCGAGCAGACACCATCCCCGGGCGCCCTGCCCGCCATCGGGATCGACGTCGGCGGGACCAAGATCGCCGGCGCCCTCGTCGCCGCGGACGGGACGATCATCGAGCGGGCCCGGGTGAGGACGCCGGCCGCCAGCACCGATGACATCGTCGCGGCCGTCGCCGAGCTCGTCAACGGCCTCGTCCAGGCCGCCGGCCCCGACGGGGTGAGGGGAGTAGGCGTCGCGTGCGCCGCCTTCGTCGACGGCGCACGGGGGCACGTGTGGTTCGCGCCCAACCTCGCGTGGCGCGACGTCGACCTCGGGCACCGGATCGAGGAGCTCGTCGGCCTGCCCGTCGTCGTCGAGAACGACGCCAACGCCGCGGCGTGGGGGGAGTACGTCTTCGGCGCCGGTCGCGACGTCGACGACATGGTGCTCTTCACCATCGGGACGGGCGTCGGCGGCGGCTGCATCTCGGACGGGCGGCTGCTCGCCGGTGCCTTCGGGATCGGCGGGGAGCTCGGGCACGTCGCCCTCGACCCGGACGGTCCGCGGTGCGGCTGCGGCAACACCGGCTGCCTCGAGGTCTACGCCTCCGGGAGCGCCCTCATGCGGATGGCCCGTGACCTCATCAGCGCAGGCACGGCGCAGGGCGCGGAGCTGCGTGGGCGGTGCGGGGGAGATCCCGACGAGCTCACCGGCCGCGACATCGATGAGCTCGCCGCCGCTGGTGACCCCGGCGCGCTGGCGCTGCTGGCCGAGCTCGGCACCCGGCTCGGGCAGGGCATCGCGTCGGTGTGCGCCGTGCTCGACCCGCGCCTCGTCGTCATCGGCGGTGGGGTCTCCCGGGCGGGAGACCTGCTCGTCGGACCTGCTCGCGCAGCCTTCGAGCGCCACCAGGCGGGTCGAGGGCACCGCCCGATCCCGGAGGTCGTCCTGGCTCGGCTCGGCAACGACGCCGGCATGGTGGGTGCCGCGGATCGTGCGCAGGTCGTCCTCGCCGAGCGGGCTGCGCGGTGAGCGCGCCGGAGGCACCGGTGCCCGGGTCGCTGGCCATCGGCGTCGACATCGGCGGGACGAAGGTCTCGGCCGGGGTGGTCGACCGCAGCGGCCGGATCCTCGCCCGGACCCGGCGCGACACTCCCCATCGCTCGACGGCTCCGTCGGTCGTCGAGGACGCCATCGTCTCCGTCATCGACGAGCTCCTCGTCGGGCCCGTGGGCCCGGAGGTCGCGGCGATCGGCATCGGCGCCGCCGGATTCGTCTCCGCGGACGGCAGCCACGTCGTCTTCGCCCCCCATCTGTCGTGGCGCGACGAGCCGCTCCGAGCGGCCCTGGCTCGCCGGGTCGAGCTGCCGATCACCGTCGACAACGACGCCAACGGCGCGTTGTGGGCCGAGCACCGATTCGGGGCCGCGCGCTCAGCAAGCCACGCCGTGATGATCACCCTCGGCACCGGCATCGGGGGCGGCGTCCTCGTCGACGGCCGGCTGATGCGCGGCCGATGGGGGATCGCCGGGGAGTTCGGGCACATGCAGGTCGTCCCGGCAGGGCTGCGCTGCGAGTGCGGGAACCGCGGGTGCTGGGAGCAGTACTCCTCCGGCAACGCCCTCGTGCGCGAGGCCCGCTCGCTCGTCTCGGCTCGGTCCCCGCTGTCCACCGACCTCCTCGCCCGGGCCGGCGGCGACCCCGGCAACCTCACGGGGCCGATGATCACCGAGGCCGCCAGGGCCGGTGACCGTACCTCGGTCGAGCTGCTCGCCGAGATCGGCAGCTGGCTCGGGGTCGGCATGGCCAACCTTGCCGCGGCCCTCGACCCGGAGATCTTCGTCGTCGGCGGTGGTGTCAGTGCCGCTGGGGACCTGCTCCTCGACCCGGCCCGAGAGGCCTTCGGACGTCAGCTCACCGGCCGCGGGTACCGGCCCCAGGCCGAGATCGTCGCGGCGACCCTCGGCCCCGACGCGGGTCTCATCGGAGCCGCCGCGCTCGCCGACGCATCCCTCACCAGTGCCGGGCTGCAGGGTCGGCCCGCATGAGCCTGCGGATCGCCTCGTACAACGTCCGGGCCCTCCAGGACGACGTCGCGGCGCTGGCGCGCACCATCCGGGCGATCGACCCCGACGTGCTCTGCCTCCAGGAGGTGCCCTGGATCCCGCCGGTGGCGAGCCGCATCACCGACCTCGCCCGGCGCAGCGGCCTTGTCTGGTCGGGCCGCTCGCAGCGGGCCGGGCAGACGTCGGTGCTGACAAACCTGCGGACCAACGTGGTGTCGGTCCAGCACCACCACCTGCCGGCTCGCCGTGGTGACCGGCGGGGCTTCGCCGTCACCCGGGTCTCTCCCTTCGGGCACACCCCGGTCTCCGTCGTCAGCGTCCACCTCTCCCTCGACGCGCCCGAGCGGCTCCGGCACGCCCGCGACATCCTCGCCGCGCTCGACCGGCTGCCCGGTCCCGCGCTGCTCGCCGGCGACCTCAACGAGCAGGAGGACGGCGAGGCATGGCAGCTCATCGGGCAGCGGATGCGGGTCGTCAGCCCGCTCACCCCGACCTACCCGGCGAACCTGCCCGACCGGCTGCTCGACGTCGTCTTCGCCACCCCCGACATCGCTGTCCTGCCGCACCAGGAGGTGCCGTGGCACTACGAGGACCTCGTCGCGGGCACCGACCACAGGCCGGTGTGGGTGGACGTCGACCTGCCACGGCTCCCGGCCGGCCAGGAACGCTCGGGGGAGTAGCAGTCAGACCCGGGCGCCGTTGTCGCCGGGGTCCTCGCGCTCGCGCGGGAGACGCACGACGAGCGCGCCGAAGCCGGTGACGAGCAGGGCCAACCCGGCCCACGCCCACCACGCCGAGACGCTGTCGCGGCCCAGGAGCGCCACCAGCAGCAGCACCGGGCCCAGGACCATGCCGACGAGCGCGACCCAGAAGGTCCGGTCGGTCGCGGGAGGCAGCGCCGCCGGGGCAGCCGGCACGAAGCTCTCCTGCTCGCCGAAGAGCTCCTCGTCCTCGGAGAGGAGCGCCTTCTCCACGGAGCCGGTGGGGTCGACCCGCCAGGGCAACGGGGTCGCTTGCGCGACCGGACGCGGAGGGGTCTCGTCCTCGGGAGACGAGGGGGGTGGAGCCGCCGACGGGCCGTCCTCGAGGCGCGCGACGATGTCGGCGAAGGCCGCGTCGACCTCCTCAGGACCCAGGGGCGATGAGCTCACCTCGCCATGGTCGCACGTCGCTCTCACGACGGTCCGCTCGTGCCGGGCAAGGGACGCCGTCGGCGGGTAGAGTGCGAGCGCCGACCAGAGGAGGGCGCGTGCTGTACTGGATTCTCAAGAGGATCTTCGGACCGATCCTCAACGTGCTCTTCCGGCCGGAGGTCGAGGGGATCGAGCACATCCCGCAGGACGGTGCCGCGATCCTCGCGAGCAACCACCTGTCGTTCTCGGACTCGATCTTCCTCCCCCTCGTCCTCGACCGCCGGGTGACCTTCCTCGCCAAGGCCGACTACTTCACCGGCACCGGCATCAAGGGGCGCCTCACGGCATTCTTCATGCGCGGCGTCGGGCAGATCCCGATCAACCGCGCCGGGGGCAAGGCGAGCGAGGCGGCGCTCAACTCCGGCCTCGCGGTGCTCGAGCGCGGCGAGCTGCTCGGTCTCTACCCTGAGGGCACCCGCTCGCCCGACAGCCGCCTCTACCGCGGTCGCACCGGGGTGGCCCGGATGGCTCTCACCGCCGGCGTCCCCGTCATCCCGGTCGCGATGATCGACACCGACAAGGCGCAGCCCACCGGCCAGATCGTCCCGAAGATCATGCGGATCGGGATCCGGATCGGTGAGCCGCTCGACTTCTCGCGCTACGAGGGCATGGAGGGTGACCGCTTCGTCCTGCGCTCCGTGACCGACGAGATCATGTACGAGCTCATGCGCCTGTCCGAGCAGGAGTACGTCGACATGTACGCCACCGCGATGAAGGAGAAGCTGCTCACCCGCGCCCGCAACCGCGCGCGCCAGATCCAGGAGGCCGCCAAGCCCGGCAAGGCCGTCCCGGAGCTCGAGGAGGCCCTCGACGCGGGCGACGCACCCACCCCTTCGCCCTGGGCCGAGGACTCCTGAGGCGCGACGTGGCACCCGTGGGGGCCAACCGGTACGCCCCGTCCCCGCTCATCGACTCGGCTGCCGGACGAGGGCTGGCAATCTACCGCCTGCTCGCGCTCGCCTACGCCAGCATCGTCGTCTGGGGCAACCGCGACGACCTCGTCCGCCCCTGGGTGGCCGGAGCCACCCTGCTCGGCCTGCTCGTGTGGTCGGTCGTCGCGCCCCTGTGGCCGCGCCCGACCCGGCTGGCGATCGTCCTCGAGACACTCGTGGCCGTCACCGCCATCATGCTCACGAACCTCGCCTACTCGGCCGAGGCGGTCGCCAGCGGCGTCCCCACCCTGCCGACGAACTGGGCGGCGAGCGCCGTCCTCGCCGGAGCGCTGTACTCGGGCCTGCGCGGCGGGCTGCTCGTTGCCGCAGTCATCGCCGTGACGAACATCGTCCAGGCCGAGCCAGAGAGCGCACTGACCTACCACAACATCGTCCTGCTCCTCCTGCTCGGCGCCCTCGTCGGGCTCGCCGTCAACCTCGCCCGGGAGTCGCAGGTCCGGCTCGAGGCGGCGCTGACCGCCAGCGAGCGGCTCGCTGAGCGGGAGCGGATCGGACGGCAGGTCCACGACGGCGTCCTCCAGGCGCTCGCCCTGATCCACCGACGCGGCCGGGAGATCGGGGGAGAGGCCAACGCCCTCGCCGATCTCGCCGCCGACCAGGAACGCGCTCTGCGCACGCTCATCACCCGGGTCGAGCCGTCGCTCCTCTCCGCCGCCCACCCGGACCTGCCGGACCCTGGGCCGCGCGGCTACGTCCCCTTCGTCACGCTGCCGACCACGTCACCGCGCGCGCAGCCCGACACGGACCTCGCGGGTCGGCTGGCCCGCCACCGCAGCGCCGACGTCGAGGTCGTCCTCCCGGCCCGACCGGTCGCCATCCCCGCCGGGCACACCGACGAGATCGACGCTGCCGTCGCGGCTGCCCTCGACAACGTCCGCCAGCACGCGGGGGACGGAGCCCATGCCTGGGTCCTCCTCGACACCGACGGTGACGAGATCGTCGTCACCGTGCGCGACAACGGCACGGGGATCGCGCCGGGCAGGCTCGAGGAGGCCGCTGACGAGGGACGGCTGGGAGCCCGCTCCTCGATCGCCGGCCGGGTCCGAGACCTCGGCGGCACCGCGAGCTGGACGTCCCGGCCCGACCACGGTTGCACGCTCACCCTGCGCGTCCCCCGACCCGAGGTGGCAGGCTCACGCTCATGAGCGACCAGCCAGGCCATGAGGACGGAGCCCCGCCCCACGAGCGAGGGCCGGTCACCGTCCTCGTCGCCGACGACCACCCGCTGTGGCGCGATGCCCTCGTCGCCGACCTCGAGCAGTCCGGCATCACCGTCGTCGGCACCGCCGCCGACGGGCCCTCGGCCGTCGCCCGGACGCGGGCCACGACCCCTTCGGTCCTCGTCCTCGACCTCAACATGCCTGGTCTGCGGGGCGACGAGGTGTGCGCCGCCATCGCCGACCTGCCGACGAGGATCCTCATCCTCTCCGCCTCGGGCGAGGAGACCGACGTCCTCGCCACGATCAAGGCCGGGGCTTCTGGCTACCTCGTGAAGTCCGCCTCCGGCGAGGAGATCCGCCAAGCCGTGCTCGACACCGCCGCCGGCGAGGCCGTCTTCACGCCCGGCCTGGCAGGCCTCGTCCTCGGCGAGTTCCGAGAGATGCAGGAGGAGGCGGCGGCCCCCGCCCCGCAGCAGGGGGAGGACGAGCGGCCCATCCCGGAGCTCACGGAGCGGGAGACCGAGATCCTGCGCCACGTCGCGACAGGTATGACGGCCAAGGAGATCGCCGCCGACCTCGTCATCTCGCACCGGACCGTGCAGAACCACGTCCAGAACATCCTCGGCAAGCTCCACCTGCACAACCGGGTCGAGCTCACCCGCTTCGCGATCAGCCGGGGACTGGACACCCCGGACTGACCAGGCGGCGGGAAACCTAGACTGGGGTGGTGACCACCGCAGCACCCTCCGCAGATCTCGCCTCCGACCCGCGCGCGGCGCTCGCCGCAGACCTGCCTGCCGCGCAGCAGCCGAGCTGGCCCGACGAGGCCGCGCTCGCCGACGTCGTGGCGACCCTGGAGACCTACCCGCCGCTCGTCTTCGCGGGCGAGTGCGACGACCTGCGCGACCGGATGGCCGCGGCCGCGATCGGCGAGGCCTTCGTCCTCCAGGGCGGGGACTGCGCCGAGACCTTCGCCAACGCCACGGCTGACAACATCCGCGACCGGGTCAAGACCATCCTCCAGATGGCCGCGGTGCTCACCTACGGCTCGGGCATGCCCGTCGTGAAGATCGGTCGCATGGCTGGCCAGTACGCCAAGCCCCGGAGCAAGGACACCGAGACCCGAGAAGGTGTCGAGCTGCCCGCCTACCGCGGCGACATGGTCAACGACTTCGAGTTCAGCACCGAGGCGCGCACCCCGGATCCCCGACGGCTGCTCCGCGGCTACCAGGCCAGCGCCGCGACGCTCAACCTCGTCCGGGCCTTCACCCGCGGTGGCTTCGCGGACCTTCGTCACGTCCACGACTGGAACCGTGGCTTCGTCGCCAACGCCGCCAACGCCCGCTACGAGAAGCTGGCGCGCGACATCGACAAGGCGATGAAGTTCATGGCCGCCTGCGGCGCCGACTTCGAGGCGATGAAGTCGACCGAGTTCTGGTCCGCCCACGAGGCGCTCCTCCTCGACTACGAGCGGCCGATGACCCGCGTCGACTCGCGCACCGGCGACCTCTACAACACCTCGGGCCACTTCGTGTGGATCGGGGAGCGGACCCGGCAGGTCGACCACGCGCACCTCGACTTCGTGAGCAAGATCCGCAACCCGATCGGCATGAAGGTCTCCGACAAGCTCCCCGCCGACGAGCTGCTCCGCATCATCGACCAGGTCGACCCGCAGCGAGAGCCCGGCCGGCTCACGCTCATCACCCGGATGGGGGCCGGCACGATCCGCGAGGCGCTCCCGCCGCTGCTGCGTGCCGTGCAGGAGAGCGGTGCGCTCGTCACCTGGATCTGCGACCCGATGCACGGCAACACCTTCGAGTCCGCCTCCGGCTACAAGACCCGCGACTTCGACGACGTCGTCGACGAGGTCCGCGGCTTCTTCGACGCGCACAACGAGGTCGGCACCGTCCCTGGCGGCATCCACGTCGAGCTCACGGGGAACGACGTCACAGAGTGCCTCGGCGGTGCCGAGCGGATCCTCGACGCCGACCTCAACAAGCGCTACGAGTCGGTCTGCGACCCGCGCCTGAACCACCAGCAGAGCCTCGAGCTGTCCTTCCTCGTGGCGGAGATGCTCAGCGAGCGCGGCTGAGGCGCGTCAGACGACGTAGATCGTCACCCGCGCGTCCTTCTTGGGCACGCTCGTACCGACGCCCGGGTCGACCGCCCGGACGTTGTCGAGCAGCCCGCCGAAGACCCGCTCGACGGTGACCTGGAAGCCGGCGTCCTCGAGCACCTTGCGCGCCTGCGCCGAGGTCATCCCCCCGACGTCGGGCACCTCGATCGTCTCCGGCCCCTTCGACACGACGAGGGTCACCGTGTCGCCCC
The DNA here is from genome assembly GCA_043423105.1 of Marihabitans sp. Taxonomy (GTDB): domain Bacteria; phylum Actinomycetota; class Actinomycetes; order Actinomycetales; family Dermatophilaceae; genus Marihabitans. The sequence goes on along the minus strand of JBHWMJ010000102.1, from coordinate 6,870 downwards.
GGTGCCCCGTGCCATCGCGTGGGTCCTGAGAGATGACCGAACCCTGGGCGATGTCGTCGTGGTACCGGTCCTCGCCCCGCGCGACGGTGAAGCCGGCCACCTCGAGGCGGGTCTTGGCACCTTCGAAGGGGTCGCCGGTCACCGTCGGGATCTCGATCGGCTCCGGGCCCTTGCTCACGACGACGGCGACCTGGGTGTCGCGCTTCTGGGGGCTGCCGGCGGCCGGGGTGGAACGGATGATCTGCCCCGTCGCGACCTGCTCGTCGTAGGCCTCGGAGGTCTGCCCGAGCCGCAGGTGGTTCTTCTCGAGGGTGCTCTTGGCCTGGTCCGCGGTCAGCCCGCTGAGCCGGGGGACGTCGTAGCGCTCCGGTCCCTTCGAGACGGTGACGACCACCTCGCTGCCCTTGCGGACCTCCTGCCCTGCGTCGGGTGTCGACCGGATGGCGACTCCCTTCGCAACCTCCTCGTCGAAGGCCTCCTTGGTGCTCATCGTCAGCTCGGCCTGGGTGAGCCGGGTCTCGGCGGCCCCGACCTGCTGACCCGCGACATCAGGGACGACAGTCTGCTGGGCGAGCGTGACCCACCAGACGCCGGCGCCGACAGCGCCGAGCACGAGGAGCAGCGGGAGCAGCCAGAGCAGCGGGGAGCGTCGTCGCCGGCTGGTCCCCTCGGGCTCGGGGGCGACCGATGTGCTCGTCGTCGGGCTCGTACGGGTCGCCTGCGTGGCGCCCGTCGACCCGGCTGCGAGCAGGGCGGTGGTGCGCTCGGCGCCCGCCACGCGAGCCCGGGGGCTGTCCAGCTCGGGCCGGGCGTCGAGATCGGCCTCGGTGAGGGAGCGGCGGGTCTCGCGGACGAGGTCGAGGTAGCGGGCGGCGTCGCGTGGCCGCTCGTCGGGGTCCCGCGCGATCGCGGCGGCCACGAGGTGATCGAGCGCGTCCGGCAGCTCCGGGGCGGTCTCGCGCAGGCTGGGCGCGTCGCCGTGGACGTGCTGGAAGGCCACGTGGATCGGGGTCTCGCCGTCGATCGCCTTGCGTCCGGTGAGCATCTCGAAGAGCACGAGACCGACCGCGTAGACGTCGCTGCGGGCATCGGCGATCCCTCGCTCGACCTGCTCCGGAGAGAGGTAGCTCACGGTGCCGAGGAGCACCCCAGTGGCGCCGGTCGCGGTCTGGGAGGTCACAGCGCGGGCGAGGCCGAAGTCGGCGACCTTGACCGTGCCGTCCTCGCGGATGATGACGTTCTCCGGCTTGACATCGCGGTGCACCAGACCGGCGTCGTGCGCGGCGGCCAGACCGGCGAGGACCGGCTCGAGGAGGTCGAGGGCCGCCCGGGGGGAGAGGGCGCCCTCGTCGTCGAGGACCTGCCGGAGGGTTTGGCCGAGGACGAGCTCCATGACGAGGAAGACCCGGCCGTCGGCCTCGCCCTGGTCGTGGACGGCGACGACGTTGGGGTGCGCCAGACGGGCGGCGCTGCGAGCCTCGCGACGGAAGCGCGAGACGAAGGTCTCGTCGGCGGCCAGGTCGGGCCGCATCACCTTGATCGCGACGTCACGGTCGAGCCGGGTGTCGAGCCCGAGGTAGACCGAAGCCATCCCGCCGTCGGCGAGGTGCTCGAGCACGCGGTAGCGCCCGTCGAGGATCACCCCGACGAGGTTGTCAGCGCTGCCACGAGCCGCCACACCTCACATCCTGGCGCGATGATGCTTGACGTTCGCGACGTACTGCCGCGTGTCGGCGTACATCCCGTTCGCGCGCACCGAGCCCAGCCCCTGGTAGTAGCCGGCGATGGCCTGGCTGTCGCTCGAGGCCATCTGGGTCAGCTGCTTGAGGAGCACCACGCCGGCCGTGATGTTGTCGTCGGGGTCGAGCAGGTCGAGCTTGCGGCCGACAAGGGCGGAGGCCCAGTCGCCGGAGGAGGGGATGACCTGCATCGTGCCGACGGCGTTGGCGACCGAGACCTGGCGGTGGTCCCAGCCGGACTCCTGGTAGGAGATGGCGAGCGCCAGCTTGGGGTCGACCCCGTGCCGCTGGGCCGTCGCGACGATCTTGCGACGGACCTGGTCCCGCGAGGGCACCGAACGCTTCGCCAGGGTTGCGCGGTTGCGCGAGGCAGCGTTCACGATCGAGTCGGGGTAGGTCCGGCCGGCGAAGGTGTTGTGGCTGAAGGCCGCGCGGGTCGACGGCTTCGGCGTCGACGACTTCTTGGTGGCCGCCTTCGGTGCGCTGCCAGACACCTTGAGCTTCTGGCCGGGGTGGATGAAGGAGCGGGTGGAGATGCCGTTGATCTTCGCCAGCCGGGCGATCGACATGCGGTACTTGTCCGCGATCCCCGAGAGGGTCTCGCCGGCCCGGACGGTGTGACGGGCGCTGCTCGTCCGGGCGGCCGGGCGCTTGGCGGGCTTGGCCGCGGTGCCGGTGACGCGGAGCTTCTGGCCCGGGTGGATGAAGGAGCTCGTCGAGGTGCCGTTGAGCGCGGCCAGACGATCGGGGCTCATGCCGTGCCGGGCGGCGATCCCGGAGAGGGTGTCGCCCGCGCGGACGGTGTAGCTGCGCGTCGCCGCGGTCCGGGCGGGCTTGCGCTTGCCGGCGGCCGCGGAGCGCTCGGGGCCAGGGATGCGCAGCTTCTGCCCGGGGTGGATGAAGCTGCCGACGTGGTTGCGGGACCGGATGGCGGCCACCGTCGTGCCGTACCGCTTGGCGATGCCGTAGAGCGTCTCACCGTCGCGGACGGTGTGGGTGCGGCCCGACGCCTCGGAGCTGTGCGCCGCGCTCGGGGCCTGCGGCAGGTCGAGCGTCGGGGGAGTGGTGGCCGGGGGGACGATGATCGGCAGGACCATGGGGGAGATCTCCTCTCGCCGGTCGCCCTCAGGGCAGGGATGGGGCCCAGGAGCGGGGCCGCCATCGGCGAGCCGGCGGGTCGTGGATGTGGCAGGTGTGACAGGTGATGCCAGGGATACCTGTGAGGCGCCCGGGAGTGGACGTTACCCGACAGTCGTCGGGCCCTCCGGGATATCCGGGCACGCGTGCCGCACCCGGACTCGATCGCCGCCATGGGCGAGACTGCTCCCGTGAGCACCGAGCAGACCCCGCAGCCCCCCGACACCCTCGAGACCCTCGTCGGCGAGTGGCTCACCGTCCCCGACCTCTCGGAGCGCCTCGGGGTCCGGCTGACCGACGTCCGCCGGATGCTCGACGACCGTGACCTGCTCGCAGCCCGGGTCGGAGAGCGTCGCGTGCTCAGCGTGCCGGCCGCCTTCCTCGACGACGACGGGCCGCTGCCGGCGCTGCGCGGCACCTTCACCGTGCTCGCGGACGCGCGGATGAGCGACGACGAGATCATCCAGTGGCTTTTCACGCGCGACGAGACGCTGCCGGGTGGTCCGACCCCGGTCGAGGCGATCAGGGCAGGGTTCAAGACCGAGGTGCGCCGCCGGGCGATGGAAGAAGCGCTCTAGCCGCGACTCGGTCCCGGGTGCGGGCCGTCTCCGTTGTGACGGTCGGTCAGCGGATGAGCCGATCGAGCAGCTCGAAGGTCTCGTAGGGCTGACCCATGTCGCCGAAGTGCCCGTCGTCCCGCACGACCTGGGTGCCGCCCAGACGGTCGAACATCGCACGGCCCTGAGCGTCGTCGCAGCCGTAGGGGTCGTCGACCGAGTTGACGAAGACGATGTCGTCGACGTGGCGCCGAATCGCGGCCCAGTCGTAGGAGTCCTGGAGGACCGGCTCCTCCTCGTCACCCAGGGTGGTGCAGTAGCCGGCCACGAGGATGGCCTGGGCGACAGTGGTGTCGACGTGCTCGAGGACGGCGAGGAGCAGCGCGGCCCCACCCGAGTGGCCGACGAGGACGGTGTCCTTGTCGAAGGTGTGGCTCGCCAGGACCTTCGGCAGGAAGGTGGCGATCGGCTCGACGTTGAGGTCGGGGTAGTGCGGTGCCTCGACGACGAAGCCCCGCTCGCTCAGGCGCCGCCGGAGCCACGGCAGCCACACGACGTCGGGGTGGGCTCCCGTCCCGTGGAAGATGATCGCTCTGCGCTGCCCCATCGTGGTCCTCCTCGAGACGGCTCGGTCGTGACTCGAAGGTAGCGCCCCTCAGGCGGTGCGGGTGGTCGCGAGGTCGACGAGCGACCCCAGCGCCACGACGGCCTCTCTCGGAACGCCGCAGCCCTCGAGCTCCGCCAGGGCCGCCCGGGACGTCTCGACGAGGCGGGCGATCTCCCCTTCGACCTCATCGACGGCGCCGGTCGAGGTGAGGATCTCGCGGAAGCCTGCGACGCCCCCTTCGCCGAGCGCCGGGTCGCCCAGCCAGCCCTCCATCCGGCCCCTGCCCGCCTCGTCCGCGCCGAGCCAGGCGAGGGCCACGAGGACGGTGCGCTTGCCCTCACGCAGGTCGTCCCCGGCCGGCTTGCCGGTCTCCTCCGGGTCGCCGAAGACGCCGAGGATGTCGTCGCGCAGCTGGAAGGCCTCGCCGAGGGCGAGCCCGTAGCGCGACAGCACGTCCCGGGTCGCCGGGCTGGCTCCCGCGGCCGCGGCGCCGATGAGCAGCGGGTGCTCGACGGAGTACTTCGCGCTCTTGTACCGCAGCACCCGCCGGGCCCGCTCGACCCGCTCCTCACCCGTCGCGGCCGACCACGGCTGCATCGACTCGACGACGTCGATGAACTGACCGGCCATGAGCTGGGTGCGCATCCGCTCGAGCACCTCCCAGGCGGCGGCCAGGCGGTCAGCGGGCAGGCCCGCGCGGACGACGAGGTCGTCGCACCAGTCGAGGCAGAGGTTGCCGGAGAGGATCGCCCCGGCCAGGCCGAAACGGTCCGGGTCGCCGCGCCAGCCGCGCTCGACGTGCGCCGTCGCGAGCGCCCGGTGCGCGGCCGGGGCGCCGCGCCGGGTGTCGGAGTCGTCCATGACGTCGTCGTGGAGGAGCGCCGCGGCCTGGAAGAGCTCCATCGCGGCGCCGAGCGCGACCGGGACGTGCCCGTCCTGACCCCCACCCGCGCGATAGCCCCAGTAGGCGAAGGCCGCCCGGAGCCGCTTGCCGCCACGCACGAGCGCGGTGATCGCCTCGACGAGATCGCCGACGTCGGGACCTATCTCGTCGAGGTGGCCCTGCTGCCGGGTGAGCTCGGCGTCAAGCTGTGCCTGGATCCGGCCCCGCAGGTCGTGGGCGAAGGGGTCGGGCACGACGAATCGGTCTCCTCGGGCTCACGTCACGGCGGGTGACGCACGTCTCTGGTCTCACCAGCGGATACGGTCAGCCTACGGTCCGGCCTGAGGGCTATCGTCCGCGGCATGACCTCGCAGGCACTCACGGGGCACGCCGACGGCGGGCCGAGGACGATCCCGCAGCGGCTGGCCGCTCCGCGACCCTCCGTGAGCTTCGAGTTCATGCCGCCGAAGGACGACGCGGGCGAGGCCGTGCTCTGGGAGGCCATCGAGCGTCTCGAGCGCTTCGCCCCGGACTTCGTCTCGGTGACCTACGGTGCCGGCGGCTCGAGCCAGGACCGGACGCTGCGGATCACCGAGGAGATCGGTCGCCGGACCTCGCTGACGGCGATGGCCCACCTCACGTGCGTCTCGCAGACGACCGACGACCTGCGCGAGGTGCTCGGGGGTTATCGCGCCGCCGGGATCGAGCACGTCCTCGCCCTGCGGGGCGACCCGCCGGGCGACCCGGGAGGGGAGTGGGTCGCCCACCCCGGCGGCCTCGACCACGCCGACGAGCTCGTCGCGCTCATCCGTGACTTCGGGGGCTTCGAGGTCGGGGTCGCGGCCTTCCCCGACGTCCACCCGAGCTCGGCCTCCCTCGAGGAGGACATCGAGACGCTCGTCCGCAAGGCCGACGCGGGCGCGACCTTCGCCGTGACGCAGATGGTCTTCGACTCCGACTCCTACCTGCGGCTGCGCGACGCTGTCGCGGCTCGGCGCGACCTGCCGATCACGCCGGGGGTCATGCCGGTGACGAGCGTGAAGATGATCCAGCGGATGGCGCTGCTCATGGGCACGCCGCTGCCCGAGCGGGTCGTCTCGCGGCTCGAGTCCGTCGGCGACGACTCCGCGGCGGTGCGCGCGGTGGGTGTCGAGATCGCCACGGAGCTCTCCGAGCGGATGCTCGCCGAGGGCGCCCCGGGGCTGCACATCATCACGATGAACCGCTCCACGGCGAGCCTCGAGGTGCTCCAGAATCTCGCGCACGTCTGGGCCTGACCGCTCGTCCGAGCCGCCGTTGTCGGCTGTCGCCGATCTGGGTTACCGTCTCTCTCGTCGAACAGGTGTTCGATCAGGTGAAGCGTCGGTGGGGGTCGAGCCCGGCGACCTGTCCGTCAGCGAGAGGACGAGGTCATGACGCGTCGCGTCGGCGAGACGATCGAGGTGCAGGCGGCAGCTGCGCCGCACGGTGAGGACGAGGGCGAAGGGGGGCAGCCCCGGGTCTTCGTGTGGCGGGGCCGGCTCTACCGGGTGACCTCCGTCGTCGACCACTGGCAGGAGCGCTCCGCGTGGTGGCGGGCGACCGCCGACGGGGTGCCGCTCGAGGTCGCCGGGGCGCCGCGTCAGGTGTGGCGGGTCGCGGCGCAGGCCGGGCGCTGCGGGTCCGAGGGCGTCTACGACCTGCTCCTCGACCCGTGCGCGGCCTCGACGGCCTCCACGGCCTCGACGGCCTCGACGGCCTCGACGGCGCCGGCGGCACCCGTCTGGTCGCTCGTGCGCACCCAGGACTGAGGGTGATGACGATGAGGCAGATCGACGAGGTGACCCGTCTGCTCGCCGCGGCCGCAGACACCCTCACCGAGGCGCACTGGGTCCGCTCGGCGCCGGAGCGGCTCGCGGCGACCCGCGCGGGGACGCTGCAGGTCGCGGCCGCGGTCCTCGCGGACGG
>JBHWMJ010000094.1:0-10244 GCA_043423105.1 Marihabitans sp. | reverse complement strand
TCCTCGCTGCCTCGCGATCGCCGACCCCGGGCTGCTCGACCGGCCGGGCGGGGAGGCAGAGGCCATGTCCCTCAAGGCTGGCTTCGCGGCGCGCGCCGACCACGAGACCGTCGAGCCCCGGCCGGGGCGGCTCGAGGTGCGCGCCGAGGTGCACGCGACCTTCGAGGCGGACGTCGACGTCTGATCGGGGCCTTGGACGAGACCCGTCAGCGGGTCCAGGCCGGGTCGCCGGCCGACGGGCGAAGGGGGTCCTCCCCGGCGGCGGCCCCGTCGTGGGCGGGGTCGAAGGGGACGACCCCTCGGGTGATGGACTCACGCACCCCGACGAGGGTGCGGCCGGGCTGGCCGAGCACCTCGCGGGCGTCGTGGCGGCAGATCATGTCGTGGTGCAGGGAGTGCACGAGCGCCTCGACGGTCGCGTCGTCGACGTCGGTGAGCGCGCCGGCGACCGGGCCCATGAGCTCGGGCGGCATCCACGGCAGCGGGATCTGCATGCGGGTGTAGCCGACGACGTCGGCGTAGACCCGGAGCAGCTCGGGGTAGCTGAGGACGTCCGGGCCGCCGATGTCGAGGTAGCCGTGGACGTCGGTCGCCTCGACCGCGAGCGCGAGGTACTCGACGGCGTCGCTCACGGCGATCGGCTGGACGAGGGTGTCGCGCATCCAGGTCGGCACAGGTCGGATGCCGGGCATCCGCCGCGACACCTGCCGCACCACCTCGAAGCTCGCCGAGCCCGACCCCATGACGATGGCCGCACGGAGCGTCAGGGTCGTGGCCGACGACAGGGTGAGGATGTCCTCGACCTGCAGCCGAGAGCGCAGGTGGTCGGAGAGCTCGGCGTCGGGCAGGTCGGGGACGAGGCCCGAGAGGTAGACGACGTGCCCCACGCCGGCGTCGTCGACAGCCTGCGCGACGTTCGCGGCAGCGATCGCGTCACGCGAGACGTAGTCGCGGTCGTCGAGGCCGTGGATGAGGTAGACGAGCACGTCGATGCCCTCGACCGCGGCCCGGACCTGCTCGGGGTCGAAGACGTCCATCGCCCGCCACTCGACGTCGTCGCGCCACGGATAGGCCGTCGTGCCGGTGCCGTCGGAGGAGGTGGCGACGACCTCGTGACCGTGCTCCAGCAGGGCAGGGACGAGCCGCGAGCCGATGTAGCCGCGGGCCCCGGTGACGAGGACGCGCACGTCAGCGCTTCTTCCGGCCGAGTCGCATCATCGAGCGGCCGTACGAGGCGACGAGTCCGGGCAGGACGGCGCGGCCGACGTCGAGCGGCTCGTCGTCAGGGCCGCCGGTGCTCGCGGACGCCGGGCCGGAGAGGCACAGCACGAAGTGCTCGATGAGCGGGTCGGACGCGCGCTGCCCGATGCCGCCGCCGAGGTTGGTCGGCGCACCCTTGACGTCGAGGGTCGTCGTGATGTGCACGCTGCTCCGCTGGGCGCTGATCTCGGTGAGCCGCACGTCGATCGTGATGTCGGCCTTGCCGAATCCGTGCCGTTCCTTGCCGGTCGCCTTGACCTGCGCGACGCGGGCGGACTCGTCCTGCTGCGTCATCGAGCCGACGCCGTCGTAGGTGAGGACGAAGGGGCCGAGCTTGACCTTGAGCGCGCCGACGAAGTCGTCGCCGGTCACCTCGCTGACATGCGCGCCGGGGAAGCAGCGCCCGACCCGCTTGAGGTCGGTGAAGGCGCGCCACATGTGGTCGACGGACGCGTCGACGTCGTGCTGGTGGGTGAGCTTCACGTCCTTGACCCTAGTTCGACCGAGGGCGAAGGGAGCCCGTCGGCACCTGGGCGGTCGTGGAGACGAACCTCACCCTCGACGTCGGGTGAGGTTGGCCAGCCGGACGACCCCGTCGACGACGCGCCACGGGAGCATCCCGCCCCCGATCCGGGCTGCGGCCCGCAGCGGCAGCTCGGCGAAGCTCCGCTCGATCATGTCCGCCTGCCCCGGACCGGCCGAGGCGATCTGCGGGCCGACGGCCACCTTGCGCACGACGTGGCGGAAGAGGCGTCCCGGCCGGGTCTGCGCGATCTCGTCGAAGGTCGAGCTCCGGGTGAAGGGTCGCACCGGGGCCGGCGCCGGGATCGGCCGCCCGAGCCGAGCCGCGAAGGCCTCGTCGCTCGCGGCGACAGCAGGGGTGCCGGACCTCTCGGTGCCCGGGCCGACCTCGGTGACCCCGCCGGTGACCCGGACGAGCGCCTTGCCGGCGATGTCGACGCTGGACCGCCCGACGAGCAGCTCGTGATCACCCTCCGGAGTGCGCCAGCGCTCGGCGTCGACGTCCCAGAAGGCGAACGCGCGCTCGTCGAGCTCGATCCGCACCCGGGTCGAGTCACCGGGCTCGAGGCGGACCTTCGCGAAGCCGACGAGCTCCCGCTCGGGGCGCAGGACGAGGCCGGTGAGGTCGCGTCGGTAAACCTGGACGACCTCGCTGCCCGGGCGGTCGCCGATGTTCGTCGCGGTGACCTCGACGGTGACCGGCTCCCCCGCATGGACCTCGCCCCCCTCTGATCCCTGCCCTTCGAGGCTTGCTAGCGCTCGCACCTCAGGATCCGGTGCGACGGAGGAGCCTCGAAGGGTGAGGTCGCTCAGCTCGATGCGCGTGTACGACAGCCCGTGGCCGAAGGGGAAGCCCGGCTGCGGGCCACCGGAGACGTGGTGCCGGTAGCCGACGAAGAGCCCTTCGCGGTACTCGACCTGCCGCGGCTCGCCGGGGAAGTACGGGTCGGCGGCGACGTCCGAGGCCGCGGCCGGGAAGGTCTCGGCGAGCCGGCCGCCTGGCTCGACGTCACCGAGGAGGACGTCGGCGAGCGCGCCCCCGCTGGCCTGGCCGCCGAGGGAGGACTCGACGATCGCGGCGACCTCGTCGCGCCACGGCAGGAGCACCGGGGCGCCGTTCGAGAGGGCGACGACGGTGGGGGTGCCGGTCGCGGCGACGGCGCGGACGAGCTCGTCGTGCGCCGGGGGCAGCGCGAGATCGGCGCGGTCGAAGCCCTCGGACTCGAAGCGCTCGGGCAGTCCCACCATGACGACGGCGACGTCGGCATCCCGTGCCGCGGCCACCGCCTCGTCGAGCAGCGCCGGTGAGCGCCGCTCCGCGTCAGGGGTGCCGCCCGGCGCGTGCCGCACGTCGACCCCCCGCGCCTGCAGGGCCTCCAGCGCGGTCGTGACCCGGCGCGCGTTGACGAGGGAGGAGCCGGCGCCCTGGTAGCGGGGCTCCGTCGCGAAGGTACCGATCAGAGCCACCCGGGCGTCCGGGCGAAGGGGGAGCGTCCCGTCGTTCGCGAGGAGGACGGTCCCCTCCGCGGCGACCCGGCGAGCGAGCGCATCGTGGGCGTCGTGGACCGTGGCGGTGCCGGACTCCGTCGCCCCTTCGCCCCCGGCGACGGTGCCCGTGTCGAGCGCCCGCGCCACGAGGTCGAGCACCCGCTGCGCGCTCGTCGTGACGTCGTCCTCGGCGAGCGAGCCGTCCGCGACGGCGGCGAGCACCTCGGCGTCCGAGAGGGTGTGCCCGCCGGGCATCTCGAGGTCGAGGCCGGCAGCCACCCCCTTCGGCCGGTCCGAGACGGCTCCCCAGTCGCTGACGACGAGACCGTCGAAGCCCCACTCCTCCCGGAGGATCCCGGTGAGCAGGCGACGGTTCTCGCTGCACAGCTCGCCGCCGAGGGAGTTGTACGCGCACATGACTGTCCACGGCCTGGCCGCGCGCACGACGTGCTCGAAGCCGCTGAGGTAGATCTCGCGCAGGGTCCGCTCGTCGACGACCGCGTCGACGACGAAGCGGTGCGACTCCTGGTTGTTCACCGCGAAGTGCTTCACCGACGCCCCGACCCCGCGGGACTGCAACCCGCGCACGAGCGCCGCGGCCAGCCGCCCGGAGACCAGCGGGTCCTCGCTGAGGTACTCGAAGCTGCGACCGCCGAGCGGGTGGCGCTTGATGTTCAGGCCCGGCCCGAGGACGACGTTGACCCCCTGCTCGCGCGCCTCCTCGGCGACGGCGGCCCCGACCTCCTCGGCGAGCGCCTCGTCCCAGGTCGCCGCGAGGGTCACCGCGGTCGGGAAGCACGTGGCCGGCAGGCTCGGCGTGACCCCGAGGTGGTCCTCGCCGCTGCCCCGCTGGACCCGCAGGCCGTGCGGCCCGTCGGTCATCGTCACCGCGGGCACGCCGTCGAGCTCCTGGGTGCGCCACACCGACCCACCGGAGAGCAGGCGCACCCGGTCCTCCAGCGTCAGGTCGGTGGCGGCAGGCAGGCGGGGGGTGCCGTTCATGCCGCCCATCCTCACGCATCGCGGGACGCCACCGGCTAGGTTCGACGTCGTGATCACCGCAGTGCACACCCTCATCTACAGCGACGACGCGACCGCCACCCGCGCGTTCTTCAAGGACGTCCTCGGTCTCCCCTTCGTCACCGACGTCTCGTCCAGCGAGGGCGAGACGCCCGCGGACGGCGACCCGGCAGGCTGGCTGATCTTCGACACCGGGCCGAGCGAGCTGGGCGTCCACCCGACGAAGGGGGAGCACGGCGGGGAGGAGTTCGTCGCGCCGCGTCACCACCAGGTGAGCCTCATGGTCGAGGACATCGCCGCGACGGTGGCCGAGCTGCGCGAGCGAGGCGCCGAGATCGACGACGAGCCCGCCGACATGGGCTTCGGCGTCGGGCTCGAGATCGACGTGCCGGGGACCGACCCGATCCTGATCTACCAGCCGCGGCACGCGACGGCCTACCGCCGCTGACCCGGCGCGCATCCCCCTTCGGTCCCGCGGCTTGACCCTCACGCGACGTGAGGCGCCACGGTGGACCCATGACCACCGCACGCAGCCGTCACACTGACGTCGTGGATGCCCCGATGACCGTCGGCGCCGTGGCGCAGGAGCTCGGCGTCACGGTGCGCACGCTGCACCACTACGACGAGATCGGGCTGCTCTCCCCGTCGGAGCGCAGCCCGGCCGGCTACCGGCTGTACACGCGCAACGACCTGGAGCGTCTCGCGAGCATCGTCGTCTACCGACGGCTCGGATTCGCGCTCGAGGACGTCGCCGCGATGCTCGACGGCGACGGGACGACCCGGGTCGAGCAGCTGCGACGACAGCGCACGGAGGTCATGGCGAGGGTGGCCCAGATGACCGCCCTCGTCGACGCGATCGACGAAGCACTGGAGGCAGAGATGAACGACCGACCCGCGACCACCGACGACATCCGGGCCATCTTCGGCGACGGTTTCGGCGAGGAGTACCCGGCCGAGGCACAGGAGCGCTGGGGCGACACAGATGCATGGCAGCAGTCGCAGCAGCGGACCGCACGGATGACCAAGGGCGACTGGGAGCGCGTCAAGGAGCAGACCGAGGCGCTGGAGTCGGCGGCTGCCGCCGCCCTGCGCGAAGGGGTCGACCCCACCTCTCCCGAGGGCCTGGACATCGCGCGGCGTCACGGGGAGAGCATCGAGGTCTTCTACGACTGCTCGCCGCAGATGCACGTCGGGATCGCGCAGATGTACCTCGCGGACCCGCGCTTCACGGCGCACTACGACGAGCGCGAGCCGGGCCTGGCCCGGTGGCTGCACGACGCGATCGTCGCCCTCGCCGGTCAGCCGTAGATCGAGCGCATCGCCTCACCACGGGTCTGCTCGATGACGTGGCGGCGCATCTTGAGGGTGGCGGTGAGCTCGCCACGCTCCTCGGTGAAGTCGTCGGCGAGGAGCTCGAAGCGGCGCACCCCCTCGGCGCGTGAGACCGCCTGGTTGGCGGCGTCGACGACCTGCTGGATCTCCACCCGCAGCTCCTCGTCCTGCTCGAGGTCGTGGAGGTCGACGTCGCCGCGTCCGCGCTCGTCAGCCCACCGACGCACCCCGTCCGGGTCGAGGGTGATGAGCGCGGCGACGAAGGGATGGCCGTCGCCGACGACCATCGCGTGGGCGATGAGCGGGTGGGCGCGCAGCTCCTCCTCGATCGGTCCGGGGACGACGTTCTTGCCGCCGGCGGTGACGATGATCTCCTTCGCCCGGCCGCTGATCGTGAGGTAGCCGTCGTCGTCGAGCCGACCGAGGTCGCCCGTGCGCAGCCAGCCCTGGTCGAAGACTTCGGCGGTCGCCTCCTCGTTGTCCCAGAAGCGCTCCATGACCACCGGGCCGCGGAGCTGGATCTCGCCGTCCTCGGCGATCCGGACCTCGTTGCCCGGCAGCGGCTGCCCCACCGTGCCGATGCGCTGCGCTCCGGCACCGTTGACGGTGATCGCGGCCGAGGTCTCGGTGAGCCCGTAGCCCTCGTAGATCGGCACGCCGGCGCCGCGGAAGAAGTGCTGCAGCCTCGGGTCGAGTGCGCCGCCGCCGCTGATCGCGTAGCAGCACTCGCCGCCGAGGGCCTCGCGGATCTTGGAGTAGAGCAGCCGGTCGAAGAGGGCGTGCTCCGCCCTCAGGCGCGGCCCGCGGATCCGGGCATCGCCGAGTCCGTCGCCCCCGAGGTCGCGGCTCCACTCGATCGCGACCTGCGAGCCCCGACGGAAGACCTCGGCGCTGGCCCGGCCGCCCTCCTCCGCCGACGAGCGGATCGCGTCGTGGACCTTCTCGAAGACCCGGGGGACGCCGAGGACGATGTGCGGCTGGAAGGACGTCAGAGCCGTCGTCAGGGTCGAGAACTCGCGCCAGAAGCCCACGGTCATCCCGCCCTGGGCGCCGGCATGCGTGACCGCCCGGGCAAGGACGTGGGCCATCGGGAGGAACATGAGCAGCCGACGACCCTCGACCGCCTCGGTCCCGATGGGTGCCGCGAGGATCCCGGCGACCTCGGCCGCGAGGTTCCGGTGCGTCAGCACGACCCCTCGCGGGCGCCCCGTGGTCCCCGAGGTGTAGACGATCGATGCGGGGGCGCCGATGGTCACCCCGTCACGGCGACGGTGCAGATCCTGGTCCTCGACGGCGAAGCCGCGCTCGCCGAGCGTCTCCAGCGCCCCGTCGTCGAGGACGAGGACCTCGACGTCGAGGTCTGCCGCCAGAGCCGCCTGCTCCGCGGACTCGGTGACGAGGATCTTGGCTCCCGAGTCCTCGACGATCCAGGCGAGCTGGCTCTCGGAGGAGGACGGGTAGACCGGCACCGTGATGGCGCCGGCGGACCAGATCGCCTCGTCGAGGAGCACCCACGAGTAGCGGGTCGAGGACATGATCGCGACCCTGTCCCCGGCCTCGATCCCGCTCGCCATGAGGCCGCGCGCCACCTTCACGAGACGTCCGAGGTGGTCCCGGGCGGTGACGGTCAGCCACTCGCCGTCGACGTGACGGACGTAGCTGGGGTGCTGCGGCTCCTCGACCGCCCGCCGCCAGGGGCGGAGATGGAGCAGGTCGGCCGACGAGAGCTTGAGACTCACGAGTTTCCTTCCAGGACAAGAAAAAACAACCGCTTCCCTACCACTGTAGGTCGACGGGGGACCTGGTCCCGCCAGCCCCGGTCGGCCATGCTGTGACGATAATCGCCCGCGAGATCGCCCGGCACCTCGTCGAGCAGCACGGGCTCGACGGCTGGTGGGGCGCAGGGCGTGGCCCACGACCGCGTCGATCCGGCCAAGGCTGCGCTCATCGCCTTGCTCGAGGCGGCGAAGACCCGCTGAGAGCCGGGAATCCCCCGCCGGTGTGATGAGGTTGGACCAGACGCACGACGCCGACGCACCCACCGGTGCACCCGAACACCTTGAGGTGACCAGCAGATGAGCCGACCGACGAGCCGCACCATGGGCTCCAGCCTGTCCGGCCCCGCCCGCGCCGCCATCGGGACGAGCATCGCCGGCGGCGCCCTCGGCGCCCTGACGAACGCGCCGCACCAGCTGAGCCACCTCTTCCGCGGCCGCTTCCCGACCATCGCGGTCACCGGCATGACCGGGGTGGGCAAGACCCGTCTCGCCGACACCATCGCGCGACGCAACCCGACGGTCGGCACGGATGACGTGGGCTCGGCGACGATGGAGCGACGCACCCGTAAGACGACGAAGGGGCGAGGGTTCCGTTTCCGCGTCGTCCCCGGTGACAACGCCGCGACCCGCCTGTCGGCACTCGACGAGGTCTTCCACGACGAGCCCGTCGACGGGGTGCTCCACGTCGTCGCGTACGGCCACGCGACCCCTCGCCGGGCGGGTGGTATCACCGGCACCGCCACGGCCACCCGCGAGGAGCTGCTCGCCGCCGAGCTCGACGACTGGTCGATCACCGCGCACCGCATCGCCTCGATGGCCGTCCGGCGCGACAAGCCGATCTGGCTCGTCATCGTCGTGACGAAGACCGACCTCTTCGAGGACGACCTCGACGAGGCGATCCGCTACTACTCCCCCGGCAGCGGATCCCCCTTCGCCGCCAAGCTCGACGAGCTGCGCTCGCTGGCTGGTGGGGCAAAGCTCTCCATCGACGTGCTGCCGATGTGCGCGCCCGCGGCGAAGCTCAAGAAGGGCTCGCCGTGTGAGCGCCACCTCGTGGCGCTCGAGACGCGGATGGCTCAGCTCTCCGGGCACGTCTGAGCCGACCCCGCACCCGGGCGAGTCCCAGGCAAGATGGCCCGATGAGCAGCTACACCGACCTCGTCCGTCTCCTCCTGCGCTACAGACGGACCGACCTGCTCGCGGGCGCCCAGCTCGACGAGTTCGCCATCGGCGACGACGATGCCGTCGACGCCGGCTCGGAGAAGACCGCGGAGGCCTTCGCCGCCGACCTCGAGCGCATGGGTCCGACGTACATCAAGATGGGCCAGCTGCTGTCGACCCGCTTCGACCTCCTCCCGCCGGCGTACACCGAGGCGCTGACCCGGCTCCAGGACACGGTGGAGCCCTTCCCCTTCGAGCAGGTCCAGGAGATCGTCGAGTCCGAGCTCGGGGCCCGGATCAAGGACCTCTTCGCCACCTTCGACGAGGAGCCGCTCGCCTCGGCCTCGCTCGGCCAGGTGCACCGCGCGACGACCCGGTCCGGCAAGGACGTCGTCGTCAAGGTCCAGCGTCCTGACGTGCGCGACACGATCCGCGACGACATGAGCGTCCTCGGCAAGGTCACCGAGGTCGCCGACAAGCGCACGAGCGTCGGCCGCTCGTACGGCCTGAGCCAGCTGCTCAGCCAGTTCCGCCGCTCGCTCGTCGGCGAGCTCGACTACCGTCGCGAGGCGAAGAACCTCCTGCGCTTCGTCGACCTCACCCGCGACTACGAGCACCTCGTCGTGCCTGAGCCGGTGCTGCAGCTCACGACGAGCCGGGTCCTGACGATGGAGCACATCGAGGGACGCAAGGTCACCGATCTCGGGCCCCTGGCGCTCATGGACATCGATGCCCGGCCGATGGTCGAGCAGCTCTTCCGCGCCTACCTGCGGATGATCCTCGACGACGGCGTCCTGCACGCCGACCCGCACCCCGGCAACCTCCTCGTCACCGACGACGGGCGGATCGCCCTGCTCGACCTCGGCATGGTCGCCACGGTCCCGGCCCGGGTCCAGACCCAGATCGTCAAGCTGCTCCTCGCGATCAGCGACGGTGACGGCGAGGAGTGCGCCCAGGTCCTCGCCGAGATGGGGCACCCTCTCGAGGACTACGACGCGGCGGCCTTCCGCGACGAGGTGGCCCACCTCGTGAGCGAGGCGGTCGGCAGCGGCCCCGACATGGAGGCCGGGCGGGTGCTCGTCGACCTCTCCCGGATCTCCGGCAGCCACGGGCTGCGCCCACCCGCCGAGATGTCGATGGTCGGCAAGGCGCTGCTCAACCTCGACCAGGCGACGGCGCACCTCGACCCCACCTTCGCCCCGGCCGAGGCGATCCGCGACAACGTCAGCGAGATCTTCGCGTCCTCGCTCAAGACCTCGCCCGGAGGCATCCTCGCCGCCGCCATCGAGGCGAAGGAGTTCACCGCGCTGCTGCCCAAGCGGGCCAACCGGATCCTCGATGCCCTCTCCCAGGGCGAGCTGCGGGTCAACGTCGACGCCATCGACGAGCAGCGCCTCCACCTCGTGCTCCAGCGGGTCGCGAACCGGCTCACCCTCGGGCTGATCATCGCCGCGACGATCATCGGTGCGGCGATGATGATGCGGGTCGAGACCGACGCCCTGATCTTCGGCTTCCCCGCGATCGCGATGGTCTTCTTCACCATCGCCGTGGTCGCCGCGATCGCCCTCGGCGTGCAGATCGTCCTCACCGACCGCAAGCTCGCTCGCACCCACCGCCCCAGCAGCGACGAGCACCTCTGAGGCCTCTCAGGCGGAGATGACGTCCGGCCGGGTACCGATGAGT
>JBHWMJ010000093.1:0-2778 GCA_043423105.1 Marihabitans sp. | reverse complement strand
TCGTAGTGGTGCCTCGCCGCGGACCGCGCCCGCGCCACCTGCGTCGAGCGGGACCCCACCCGCGCCGCCCGCATCACCGCCAACGCCGCCGCGCTCGGCCTCTCCGGCCGGGTCGAGGTGCTCGTCGCCGACACGACCACCACGGACCTGACGACCCTGCGCCCGGCCGACGCCGTCTTCGTCGGTGGGGGTCTCGAGCCCGACCTGCTCGAGTCCGCGTGGTCCTCCCTCCGTCCCGGCGGGCGGCTCGTCGCCCACGCCGTCACGCTCGAGGGGGAGGCCGCGCTCGTCGCGCTCGCCGACCGCACCGCCGGCGAGCTGACCCGCCTGTCCGTGGAGCGGGCCGTCGAGCTCGGATGCTTCCGGTCCTGGACCCCCGCCCGCACCGTCACCCAGCTCGCCGCGACCCGCACGACCACCGAGGACCCGACATGACCGTCCACTTCATCGGCGCCGGCCCCGGCGCCGCCGACCTGCTCACCGTGCGCGCCACCCGCCTGCTCGCGACCAGCCCGGTGTGCCTCTACGCCGGCACCTACCTCGACGCCGCGGTCCTCGAGCACTGCCCGCCGGGGGTCCGTCTCGTCGACACCCAGCAGCTCGACCTCGACGGCATCACCGCCGAGCTCGTCGCTGCCCACGAGCGCGGCGACGACGTCGCCCGCCTGTGCTCCGGCGACCCGAGCGTCTACTCCGCGATCGCCGAGCAGACCCGTCGGCTCGACGCTGCCGGGGTGCCCTGGCACATCACGCCCGGTGTCGCGGCCTACGCCGCCACTGCCGCGCGGCTGGGGCGTGAGCTCACGGTGCCCGAGGTCGCCCAGTCAGTGGTGCTCACCCGTGCCCAGCGCGACTCGACGGCCATGCCGTCGAGGGAGTCGCTCGAGACCTTCGCCGCGACTGGTGCCACGCTCGTGCTGCACTTGGCGATCCGCCGCACCCGCGAGCTCGCGGAGCGCCTCGCCCAGCACTACGGCGCCGACTGCCCCGTCGCCGTCGCCTACCGCGTCGAGCAGCCCGAGGAGATCGTCCTGCACGGGACGCTGGCCGACATCGCCGACCAGGTCGAGTCGCACGACCTGCGGCAGGCGGCGATCATCGTCGTCGGATGGGCACTGCGGGCCGAGGATTTCGTCGAGTCGCACCTCTACTCCTGCCGTCGCGCGGCCGAGCGCGAGGAGCGGACGGCGGCAGACATCCCCGGTGGGCTTCGCTAGTCTCGGCCGCAGTCTTCGCCTCCACCTGGAGGAACCCGGTGAGAGTCCGGGACGGTCGCGCCACTGTGAGCGGGTCTTCCGCGAGTCAGGAACTCCGGGGCGAGGGCTGCCTCGGTCGGACGCGTCATCCGGCCAGAAAGGGAGTGCACTGATGCACATCGCCGAAGGCTTCCTGCCACCGGTCCACGCCGCCGCGTGGACGGTCGTGGCCGCCCCCTTCGTCATCCATGGCACCCGCAGTGCCGCCCGCATCGTGCGGGACAACCCGAGCGCCCGCCTGCTGCTCGGGGCCGCGGGCGCCTTCACCTTCGTCATGTCGGCGATCAAGCTGCCGTCGGTGACCGGCTCGAGCTCGCACCCCACGGGCATCGGCGTCGGCGCGATCATCGTCCGGCCGCCGGTCATGGCCCTGCTCGGCACGATCGTCCTGCTCTTCCAGGCGCTGCTCCTGGCGCACGGCGGGCTGACGACGCTCGGGGCCAATGTCTTCTCGATGGCGATCGTCGGGCCCTGGGTCGGCTACGGACTCTTCCGGCTGCTCGCAGCCGCGCCCTTCATGGTGCGCGTCTTCGTCGGCGTGGCCTTGGCCGACCTGGCCACCTACGTGACGACCGCGACTCAGCTCGCGCTCGCCTACCCAGAGGGCGGCTTCGTCGAGGCGTGGGGCCGTTTCCTCGGGATCTTCGCCGTGACCCAGGTGCCCCTGGCGATCGTCGAGGGCCTCATCGGGGTCCTGCTGATCAACGCGCTCATCGCCTGGGCGCGCCCCGAGATGGAGGACCTCGCGGTCGTCCCCGCCGAGACCAAGGAGCCTGCCCGTGCGTGAGTCGACCCAGACCCTCGGGCGACGCGGCATCGCGCTCGTCCTCGCCGCCGTCATCCTCCTGCTGGCCGTCGCCCTCTACCTCGGTGGCCGCGCCGCCGCGGGTGAGGACGAGGCCTTCGGCGGCACCGACGCCGCCGCCACCGAGCAGCTCGAGGAGGCCGGCCACGAGCCGTGGTTCGAGCCCCTCATGCCGCCGGCCGGTGGCGAGATCGAGTCCGGTCTCTTCGCCCTGCAGGCCGGCCTCGGCGGGCTGGCGCTCGGCTACGTCTTCGGTCGGCTCAAGGGGCGCAACGCCACCCGGACGGGCGACGCCCGCAGATGAGGCTCACGCTCGACGACGCGGCGTGGTCCTCCCCGTGGCGGACCCGCTCGACGATGGAGAAGTCCCTGCTCTGCGTGGGACTGCTCCTCGTCGCCGCCACGACGACCTCGCTCGTCGTCGCGGGCCTCGTCGGGGTGTGCGCTGTGGGCCTCGCCGTCGTGGCGCGGGTCCCGGCGCGGGTCTGGTGCCACGCGATGGTCGGGCCCGCGGTCTTCATCGCCATCGGCGCCGCGACGATCGCGGTCACCTTCGGTGGGGGTGACCTCGTGAGCTGGGGTCCGGTCGGTGTCGACAAAGGGAGTGCCTCCCGGGCCCTCCTCGTCGTCTCCCGGGCCCTCGCCGCGACGAGCGCGACGGTTCTGCTGGCCGCGACCACGCCGATGGTCGACCTGCTCGCCGGGCTGCGCCGGGCG
>JBHWMJ010000087.1:0-7925 GCA_043423105.1 Marihabitans sp. | reverse complement strand
GGCCCGGGCGAGTGCGGGGGCGAGCCGGTCGGCGCGTTCGACGAGCGGGCGAAGGGGGGCCGGCAGGTGGGGGCCGAGGCGTCGCAGCATCTCGGCGGTCGGCGGGTTGAGGGCGGCAGCGAAGGGGCGTCGCTCGAGTCGGGTGATCGCCGTGGCGATGCGGGAGGCCGGCCCGCCCTTCGCCGGGGTGGACGCGTGCCCGCCGCGGCCGGATGCGGTGAGCCGCAACGAGACGGCGCCCTTCTCGGAGACCCCGATGACACCCAACGGTGCGTCGACGCCCGGGAAGGCGCCGGAGGCGACGGCACCCCCTTCGTCGAGGACGAACCACGGCTGCACGCCGCGCTCCCGCAGGATGCCGACGGCGTTACGTGCGCCGCGGCCGAGGACCTCCTCGTCGCCGCCGAAGGAGAGCCACACGTCGCGCGCGGGTCGTCCGCCGTCGGCGAGCAGCGACTCGAGCGCAGCGATGGCGGCGACGAGCTGGCCCTTGTCGTCGAGCGTCCCGCGGCCCCAGAGCTGCCCGTCGACGACCTCGCCGGACAGGGGCGGGTGGGTCCAGCGCTCCTCGTCGCCGACCGGGACGACGTCGAGGTGCGCCATGAGCACGACCGGGTCGCTGCCGTCGTCGGCCGCGGCGGGGTCGGCGGCCACCCGGACGAGCAGGCCGTGCGGCTCGACCTCGATGACCTCCTCGGCCATGACCTGCGGGAAGTGCCGTCGGAGCGTTTCGTGGGCGGCGACGAAGGGGGCCTCGTCGCACGAGCCGCCCGAGGGGGCGGCGACCGTGGGCAGGCGCAGGAGCTCCTGCAGGGCAAGGAGGGGGTCAGCGGTGACCGTCATGCGGCCAGACCGTACCGCCCGGTAGCGATGAAGGGGTCAGCCTCGCGGATTCCAGGCGATCCGGGCGCCACCCCAGGCGAGCTCGGTGAGCTGCACGGTGAGGGCGTCGCGGTCGACGTCCCCGAGCTGGCCGTCGAGCCAGGCGTCCGCCGCCGCCCTGACCATGCCGACGAGGGAGAGCCCCCACACCCGAGCCGGGGCCGGGTCGTTGCCCCGGTCGACGAGGGCGTGGGCGATGAGCTCGCCCATCTGACGGGCCATCCGACCGGTGACGTCGGCGGCTGCCTGGGCGGCGTTGCCCGCGCGCTCGGCGCCGACGAGAGGTGCCGAGACGATGAAGCGGTAGACCTCTGGGTCACGCTCGACGAGGTGCAGGTAGGCGCCGACCGCGGCGGCGACGAGCGAGCGGGGGTCCTCGTCGAGGCTCGAGAGCCCGTCGGTGCCGCGCAGACGCTGGCCGACGACCTTGCCGACGTCGCGGAGGATGAGCTCGTCGACCCGCTCGGCGACGGCCCGGTAGAGACCGGACCTGTCCGTGAAGTGGCGGTAGAAGACCGTCTTGCTCGTGCCGGCGAAGGACGCGATCTCGTCCATGCCGATCGACGCACCGTGCGTGCGGATGGCGTGCAAGGTCGACTCGACGAGCTCCTTGCGTCGCTGCTGGCGGTGCGCCTCCCAGCGGGCGCTCCGTCCGTCGGTGGTCGTGCTCACACCGCGTGACGGTAGCAGGTACCGCGTGTACCTGCTACCGTCCGTATCGCATAAATCACGTGCCGGGCGATGCCTGGTGCCCTCGTACAGGTCCTCGATCCTCAGGAGAACTCCCGTGGCGTCCACCCAGCCGAACGCTCCGCGTCGCGCCGCCGTCCTCGGCGGCAACCGCATCCCCTTCGCCCGTCAGTTCGCGGCCTACGCCGAGGCCAGCAACCAGGACATGCTCACCGCCGCGCTCGAGGGCCTCGTCGCCCGGTACAACCTCGGCGGAGAGAAGATCGACGAGGTCGTCGCCGGCGCCGTCGTCAAGCACAGCCGCGACTTCAACCTCACCCGTGAGTCCGTCCTCGGCTCGAGCCTGGACCCGCACACCTCGGCCTACGACATCCAGCAGGCCTGCGGCACCGGCCTCGAGGCCGCGATCCTCGTGAGCAACAAGATCAAGCTCGGCCAGATCGAGTCCGGCATCGCCGGCGGCGTCGACACCGCGTCCGACGCACCGATCACCGTGAGCGAGAAGCTCCGCAAGAAGCTGCTCCGCGTCAACCGCGCGAAGGGCGGCAAGGCCCAGGCCCTCGCCCTGCTGGAGATCCGGCCGACCGACCTCGGCATCGCGACGCCGGCGAACTCCGAGCCGCGCACCGGCCTGTCCATGGGTGACCACATGGCGATCACGGCCAAGAAGTGGGGGGTCACCCGCGAGGCGCAGGACGAGCTGGCGGTGAAGAGCCACCACAACCTCGCGCGCGCTTACGACGAGGGCTTCATGGACGACCTCATGACGTCCTTCAACGGCCTGTCCAAGGACCAGAACCTGCGCGCCGACTCTTCGATGGAGAAGCTCGCCAAGCTCAAGCCGGTCTTCGGCAAGGGCGACGACGCGACGATGACCGCCGGCAACTCCACGCCGCTGACCGACGGCGCCTCCGTCGTGCTCCTGGGCAGCGAGGAGTGGGCGGCCGAGCACGGACTGACCGTCCAGGCGTACTTCGTCGACGGTGAGGCCGCGGCGGTCGACTACGTCCACGGCGCCGAGGGTCTGCTCATGGCCCCCGCGTACGCCATCCCGCGGATGCTCGAGCGCAACGGCCTGACCCTCCAGGACTTCGACTTCTACGAGATCCACGAGGCCTTCGCCGCGACCGTCCTCTCGACGCTCAAGGCGTGGGAGGACCCGACCTTCTGCCAGGAGAAGCTCGGCCGCGACACCCCGCTCGGCTCGATCGACCGGGACAAGCTCAACGTCAACGGCTCCTCGCTCGCCGCGGGTCACCCCTTCGCCGCCACCGGCGGCCGGATCGTCGCCTCGCTGGCGAAGATGCTCCACGAGAAGGGCCCGGGCAGCCGCGGCCTGATCTCGATCTGCGCCGCCGGCGGCCAGGGCGTCGTCGCCATCCTCGAGGGCGCCTGAGCCCCGCACCGCGGGCACAGCTCGGCCCTCCGACCACATCGACCAGGAGAACCCCATGGGATTTGAGTACGGCAAGTTCGTCAGCAGCGGTCTCGGCAAGCAGCTCGCCACGACCTTCGGCCTGCCCCGGCCGACCACCCTTCGTCGGCACACCGCCGGCGGCCCGATCATCAACGGCGCCGTCCTCGTCGCCGGTCACGGCGAGCACACCCCGGTCGCCGACCGGGTCCGCTCGTTCCTCGAGGCCGAGGGCGTCCAGCTCGCGACCCAGCCGTCGACCTCGGTCGTCGGTGTCGTCGTCGACATGACCTCCATCGAGACCCCGGCCGACCTCGAGTCGCTCCGCGCGATCGTCTCCCCGGCGCTGAAGACGCTGGCCCCCACCGGCCGCGTCATCGTCGTCGGCCGCCCCGTCGACGAGGCGAGCTCGGTCGCCCAGGCCGCGGCTCGCCGCGCCCTCGAGGGCATCGTCCGCTCCATCGGCAAGGAGATGCGTGGCGGCGGCACCGCCAACACCGTCTACGTCGCCGAGGGTGCCGACGCCGGGGTCGACGCGACGATCCGCTTCTTCCTCTCCGGCCGCTCGGCGTACGTCGACGGCCAGGTCGTCCACGTCGGCGCCCCCGTCGGCGAGGTCGCCGCTCCTGGCGACTGGGCCAAGCCGCTCGACGGCAAGGTCGCGGTCGTCACCGGTGCTGCCCGCGGCATCGGCGCGTCCATCGCGGACGTCCTCGCCCGTGACGGCGCGACCGTCGTCTGCGTCGACATCCCGGCAGCCGGCGGCCCGCTCGCCGAGGTCGCCAACCGCCTCGGCGGCAGCGCCCTGCAGGTCGACGTCACCGCGCCGGACGCCGGGGCGAAGATCGTCGAGCATGCCCAGTCGCGCCACGGCGGCTTCGACATCGTCGTGCACAACGCCGGCATCACTCGCGACAAGCTGCTGGCGAACACCGATGCCGAGCGGTGGGCCTCCGTCGTCGACGTCAACCTCAACAGCATCCTCGCGATGAACGAAGCGCTCGTCCCCGCCATCAACGAGGGCGGCCACATCGTCAACGTCTCCTCGATCGCCGGCATCGCCGGCAACCGCGGCCAGACGAACTACGCGGCATCCAAGGCTGGCGTCATCGGCATGACCGCATCGCTCGCGCAGGACGACGAGATCCTCGCCAAGGGGGTCACGGTCAACGCCGTCGCCCCGGGTTTCATCGAGACCGAGATGACGGCGAAGGTCCCCTTCGCCACCCGTGAGGTCGGTCGCCTCATGAACTCGCTCTCGCAGGGCGGCAAGCCGGTCGACGTCGCCGAGACCATCGGCTGGTTCGCCTGGGACGCCAACCGCGCCGTCACGGGCAACACCGTGCGGGTCTGCGGCCAGATGATGCTGGGGGCCTGATGGCTGTCGAGACCGTCCGGAGCGCGCCGAGCCTCGCGCCGATCTTCGCCAAGTCCGCCCTCGGTGCCCTCGGCATCGGCGGCGGCACGAAGGGCAAGGAGCTGCCCGAGCGCAGCCTGCGCCTCGAGGGGCAGCAGGTCGACCGCGAGCACCTGCACGAGTACCAGCGGCTGTGCGGCTTCAACGCTGACGACACGCTGCCGCACACGTACCCGCACATCATCGGGATGCCGTTGCAGATGGCCCTCATGAGCAAGCCGGACTTCCCGCTCCCGCTCGTGGGTCTCGTCCACGTCGAGAACGCCATCACCGTGCACCGGCGGCTCACCGCTGACGACGTCCTCGACGTCACCGTCACTGCCGAGCGCCTCGCGGCCCACCCGAAGGGGCGCACTGTCGACCTCGTGACGGTGGCCGAGGTCGACGGCGAGCTCGTCTGGGAGGGTCGCTCGACCTACCTGGCCCGCGGCAAGGGTGACCCGGACGCCGAGCGCGGCGAGGCACCCCCTTCGCTGCCGAAGGGGTACCCGGCGGCCGTCTGGTCGCTCCCGGGCAACTTCGGCCGGCAGTACGCCGCCGTCTCCGGCGACGTCAACCCGATCCACATGAGCGGCATCACCGCCAAGGCGATGGGCTTCCCGGCCGCGATCGCCCACGGCATGTGGACCTACGCCCGCTGCCTCGGCTCGCTGGGCCCCAAGGCCAGCGGCCCGTCGACGAGCCACGTGTGGTTCAAGAAGCCGGTGCTCCTGCCCGGCAAGATCGAGCTCGTGGTCGAGCCCGGTGACACGACCGTCCTCGGGCTGCGCAAGGCGCGCAAGGCCGAGACGGAGCACCTCGTCATGACCTTCGAGACCACGGGAGCCCTACGCTCGCAGGCGTGACCCGTTACGAAGACCTCGACGAGCAGGGCCAGGTCGCGACCGTCACCGAGGCGGCGCACCTGGCCCTGCCGCTGCTCGGCATCGACGCACGTCACGTCGGGCTCGTCGCGCACGCCTACAACTCGACCTTCGCCGTCGACCTCGTCGCCGGCGGACGGGTCGCCGTGCGCGTCCTGGTCAACAGCATCGCCGACGACGCACACGTGCGCGGGCAGCTCGCGTGGGCGCAGGCCCTGGCCGTGGCGGGAGTGCCCGTGCCGCCGCCGTGGTTCGGGCCCGGTGGTGAGGACGTGGTCGTCGTGCGGCCACTTGGGGCGACCCGTGACTTCCGGGTCTGCGCCTCGTGGTGGGTCGAGGGCGAGGTGCACAAGGAGCTGAGCGCCGACGGCGCCTTCGCCCTGGGCAGTGTCATGGCCCGCATGCACCACCAGGCCGAGCGGTGGAGCCTGCCGGAGGGCACCGCCTTCCCACTCATGACCGACCCCTTCTGCGGATACCCGGACATCGTCACGCCTGCCCTCGGGACGGACGGGGACCGGGTCGTGGTCGCCGAGGCGGTCCGACGCGCGCAGGCGGCTGTCGACGCGGCCAACGCGATCGGCGTCCTTCCGGTCCACAGCGACCTCCACGCCGGCAACCTCATGTGGGTGGCCGGGCGCGCGGAGCCCTATGTCCTCGACCTCGACGACGCGGTCGTCGCGTCGCCCGCGCACGACCTGGCGGTTACCTCCTTCTACACGCGGCGGGCGAGCGACCCGGACGTCATGCCGCGCTTCTTCGCCGGGTACACCTCGCAGTCACCGCTGCCGCCGGTGGACTCGACCACCTTCGAGGGTCTGCTCGCCTCTCGGCAGCTCTGCCTCACCGCCTCGCTGCTCGACACCGTGACCCCGTCCTTCCGGTCCGAGGCCGAGTCATACCTCGGGACGACCGTCGCACGGCTCCGTCACTACCTCGACGAGGGGGTCCTCGACCCGCGGATCGTCGCGGACGAGCAGCCCTCCGGCTGAGGACCGTCGGGCGAAGGGGGGCCGCCGGCGGCTGTCTGCTCAGGTCAGGTGGTCTACGGTCCCGGACCATGGATCCCGTCGCACCCGAGGCGCACCATGACCGCTGGTACCGGCGCCTGCGCCACGACGTCCTGACGCCGGTCGCCGACGGCTGGCGGGGCGTGCGGACAGGAGACGCCGAGGCGAGGGCGAACCTTCTCATCGTCGTCAAGGCCGCGGTGGCCGGCACTCTCGCATGGGTCTTCGCCGACCGGGTCGTCGAGTCGCCGACGCCGAGCTACGCGCCGATGGCCGCGATGCTCGTCGTCGAGCGGACGATCGCCCGGTCGGTGAGCGGCAGCGTGCGCCGGCTCGTGGCCGTGCTCCTCGGGATGGCACTGGCGGCCGCCATCGGCCTGACGCTCGGGCTGTCCTGGTGGACCATGCTCCTCGCGCTGCTCGTCGGGATGGTGATCTCGCGGGCGCCGGTGCTCGGTGACCACGCGACGATGGTCCCGATCATGGCGCTGCTCTCGCTCATCACCGCTGGCGGGACCGACGAGGACTTCACCCTCATCACCCTTCTGGAAACGCTCGGCGGGGGACTCATCGGCATCGCGGTCAACGCGCTCGTGCTCCCGCCGACGATGGTGCGGACCTCCCAGGACGAGGTGCGCCGCGTGGCGACCGACGCCTACGAGCTCCTCGCGGACATGGGTCGCGGTCTGACAGGGGAGTGGGACACGCAGGACGCGCAGACCTGGGTCGAGCGCAGCCAGCGACTCTCGGACGAGGCCCCCGTCGTGCTCGCGGCCGTCGACCTCGGCCAGGAGAGCACCCTCCTCCACCCGCAGCGCGCGGTCCGCGAGATCGAGGCGGACTGGGCGGGGTATCGGGCGTCGGTCCGGACCCTCCGAGCCGTGCAGCACAACATCGCCGGTATCGCGGCGACCCTTGCCGAGGTGAAGGCCGGCGAAGCGCTGCTCGACCCGCCGAGCCCCGGCTACCTCGAGTCCTTTGGAGAGCTGCTGCTCGACCTGGCCCGGGGCCTGGTGATCCTCGAGCGCACCGACGACGAGGCGAGCGAGGAGCTCAGCGCGGCGATCGACGACCTCGACGCACGCATCGAGCAGCTCGCCGCCGACGTCCGCCGCGACGAGGCCGGGGTCTTCGCCTACGGCGCGATGCTCGTCGACGCAGTCCGGATGGTCCGGCTCATCGACGAGAGCCGGCCGGAGCTCGTGCTGCCCGCGGGTAGCCTGCCGGACGAGGACCTCGAGGTGGGGCCGGGGCCGGACGGCGGATAGAGTCGGGCTGCTGCCCGTCCGGGCCGCGAACCCCGTCTCTCCCAGGAGTACCCCGTGCCTGCCCAGCTCACCGTGAACGTCGCCGGAAGCGAGCGAACGGTCGACGCGGGCACCACGGCCGCCGACCTCTTCGGCGACGACCGGGCGGTCCTCGTCGCGCGCGTCAACGGCGAGCTGCGCGACCTCGCGCACGTCCTTGCCGACGGTGACGTCGTCGAGCCGGTGACGGCGCAGGAGCAGGACGGTCTCGACGTCCTGCGGCACAGCGCCGCCCACGTGCTCGCCCAGGCCGTCCAGCAGGCCAACCCCGACGCCAAGCTCGGCATCGGCCCGCCCGTCCGCGACGGCTTCTACTACGACTTCGCCGTCGACACCCAGATG